>SVUD01000080.1 GCA_015063445.1 Oscillospiraceae bacterium | reverse complement strand
ATCAGATTGTGGCTCTGAGGGTCGCGGGTTCGAGTCTCGTATCTCACCCCAGTATTATCCGCACACGTTACGTGTGCGGATTTTATTTTTATCATTTGTAAAAAGAGAGAAAATAATATGATATATCTTTATATACTTCTTTCTGTTTTATTTTTATTCATAACCGTTATACTTGTAAGAACGTTACTCTTTAAAGTTCCTATAGAAAACAAGCCTGAATACGAGCCTATCAGTGTTAATGGCGAGAAGGCTATAGCGGATCTCGGTGAAATGATTAAATGCAAAACAGTATCGCACAAGAATATAAGCGACGACGACGAGTCCGAATTTTCTAAATTTAAGACTCTTTTACCGAGTTTATTCCCGAACATATATAAAAGCTGCGAATACACCGAGGTTGGCAAAAGAGGATTGCTTTACAGATATCGCGGCGCAAGCTCCGATAATCCCTCTGTCCTGATGGCGCACTTTGACGTTGTATCAGTCGAGGAAAGCGAATGGAGTAAAGATCCGTTTGGAGCTGAAATCGAAAACGGTTATCTCTGGGGGAGAGGAACGCTTGATACAAAAGCGTCTTTAAATGCCGCAATGCAAGCGCTTGAGGCTTTCATTGCCTCGGGAAAAATTCCAAAAAACGATATCTACCTTGCTTTCAGCGGTAACGAAGAAGTAAACGGTGACGGCGCACCGTCAATCGTTGATATCTTTGAGAAGAAAAGTATTATCCCGGCAGTTGTTTTGGACGAGGGCGGAGCGATTGTAAATAACGTATTTCCTGGTGTTACCAAGCCCGCGGCGCTTATCGGTATAGCTGAAAAGGGAATGCTTAACGTAGAACTTTCATATACAGGCAACGGCGGACACTCATCATCGCCAAAAAGAAAAACGCCTATAGGCTCGCTCAGCCGCGCGTGTCTTTCGATTGAAAACCATCCGTTTAAATTCAGATTTACCGATGCCTCGTATCCTATGTTTACTACGCTTGCGAAACACTCAAGCTTTTTATACCGAATGTTCTTCGCTAATTTATGGTGTTTTTCACCTATCATAAACATTATTTGCAAGAAAAACGGCGGCGAAATGAACGCTCTTTTACGTACCACCTGCGCCTTCACTCAAATGGAAGGCTCACGAGGAATGAACGTTATACCCGCAAAAGCAAAAATGATTGCCAATCTCAGAATACTTCCGGGCGAAACTATGGACAGCGCGTTACTGCATCTGAAAAAAAACGTAAGAGACTCCGAAATTTCAATAAGAAAAATAGACGGAATGAACCCTTCAGTTATATCTGAGCTTAACTCCGATGGCTATGAAAAAATCAAAGCCGCAATAAATATGGTCTGGAGCGATGCTATAGTCTCGCCATATCTGATGTTTGCCTGCAGCGATTCACGCCATTGGGGAAGAATATGCAATAGAGTATATCGTTTTTCTCCTATGCAGCTTTCTAATGAAGAAAGAGCCTCTATTCACGGAAACAACGAAAAAATTCCAACGAATACAATTATTAAAACCGTAGAATTTTACACAAGATTTATTGAAACTCTATGACTATCATATTTTGTTGTTTTGAGCCTCGATTTTAAGATTATCATTACAGAAAACAAAGCGGAAATGAAGCTATATCAACATGGCTCGCATTTCCGCTTTTATTTATATCATACTTTTCATACGTTGTTAACGGCAGGCTCGTTATGATTGCTTTCAAAAACGAGACAACCGTCCTCAACGCCTATGAAAATCTTTAAGTTTTCATATTTATTGTATAAAAGAATGTCGGTAACCTTATTTTCTATTTCATTTACAATGAGCCTACCGATTGGACGCGCGCCAAATCCCGCCTCTTCGCCCTTATATGCGATATACGAGCATACCTCATCGGTAAAAGTAAGTTCAACTCCTATATGATTTAGTCTTTCTTTAAGCCCCATCAACTTTTTCTCTGCGATTTTTCCAAGTGTTTCAAGCGAAAGAGTCGAAAAGGGAATTATTTCGTCTATTCGATTGATAAATTCGGGCTTCAGAAAAGCTTTAAGTTTTTCCGCGGTTTTGTTGATCTTACTTCCTTCGCTTGCGGTAATAAATCCGGGTTTCCCGTTTTTTTCCAAGCCCTCAGCGCCAATGTTCGAGGTCATAATTATAAATGTATTGCGAAAGCTTACGCGACGTCCAGCGGAATCAGTCAATATCCCCTCATCCATTATTTGAAGCAAAAGATTCTGCACCTCGAGAGATGCTTTTTCAATTTCATCAAAGAGAACCACCGAATAAGGATGACGGCGTATTTTTTCGCATAGACCGCCCCCTTCGTCATATCCCACGTAGCCCGGAGGCGAGCCGATAATCTTTGAAACAGAGTGCTTTTCCATAAACTCCGACATATCGAGCTTCACGATTGACTCTCTGCCCGGAAAAATAACGTTTGCTAAGGCATATCCGAGCGCGGTTTTTCCAACTCCGCTTTCACCTAAAAATAAAAATATCCCCTTCGGTCTTTTAGGATCGTTAATTCCGACCTTGCTTCTCAAAACCGCGGATGCTAAAAGCGATACCGCTTTCTCCTGTCCGATAACACTGTTTGATAGAGCTTCGTAAAGATGCTCGTACGTTTCATCATCCGCTCTATCCTTTATCGGTATACCTGTCATCTCGAAAATAATATCTTTTACATCATCTGCGGTAACGTATCTTTCGTAATTATTATCTGTATTACAATCCTTTAAAAAATAAAGTTCCTTTAAATAACTATTCTCTATTTCGTGCAAATTTTCAGCTAGTCTGAAATCTTTGTTTTTGACAGCCTCTTCTTTCATGTCGCAGGTCTGCCTTATTTTTTTCTCCGTTTCTGCAATTTTCTTACCGTCGGATGATCTGACATTGATTTTTGCGCACGCCTCATCTATAACGTCGAGAGCCTTGTCTGGCATGTGTCTGTCCTGAATGTATCTATCCGAAAGATTAACTGCCATTACAAGAGCGTCGTCACTTATTTTGACGAGATGATGCTTTTCGTATTTTTCCTTTACTTTCATTAAGATATCAAGCGTAGCTCTGTTATCGGTTTCTTCAACCAAAAGCGGCTGAAAGCGTCTTTCGAGCGCAGGATCCTTTTCAATGTATTTTCTGTACTCGGTTAGTGTTGTTGCGCCTATAAGTTGTATATTACTTCTCGCAAGCTCAGGCTTCAAAATATTGGCAGCGTCGATTGCGCCTTCTGCGGAGCCCGCTCCAACGATTGTGTGTATTTCATCTATAAACAGAATCACTGAGCCGTTTTTTGCAGCCTCCGATATTATTGATTTTATCCTTTCTTCGAAATCACCTCTGTATTTTGCTCCCGCAACCATAGAAGTAAGATCAACAGAGAATATAATTTTATCCGTGAGATTGTTTGGAACGTTTCCTTCAGCTATTCTTTGAGCCAAACCTTCAACTATCGCCGTTTTTCCAACACCCGCTTCACCTATAAGACAAGGATTATTCTTACTTCTCCTCGACAATATCCTTATCAACCTTTCGGTTTCTTTATCTCTGCCTATTACCGGATCAATTTTGTTCTCCTTTGCCATACGTATAAGATTTTTTCCGTACTGATTCAACAGAGGAAGCGCGTCGATCTGTTTTTTCTGAATAAAGCTCTTATCCGTCGAACGTAAAAACGTTACGATTTCATCCTTTAGGGTGAATACGTCGATACCGATATATTCGAGAATTTTATTTGCAACAGAATCCTTTTGCTCAACAAGCGAAAGAAGCAAATGCTCCGTTCCTATCTTTTGTGAAGAGTACTTAATTGCGTTCTTGTACGAATTTTCCACTATTTTTCTACATCCGGGAGTCATATTTTTTGAATTCAATCTCGTTTTTGACCCCGTACCCGAATATTCCTTTATTCCCGCATCTATCTTTGCTTTTTCCACTCCGCATTTAGACAGTATCGCAAAGGAGCATGATAATGAGTCCTGACAAAGCGAGATAAGTAAATGCTCGCTGCCTATATAGCTGTGACCGTACTCTTCTGCTATTTTAACGGCATTATTCAGTGCTTTTTCTGCTTTTTCTGTAAATCTATTACTCATTACTTTCTCCCGATTGTTTTTATGTTTAGCGATATCTGATGTTTTTTAAATCGCAAATCTTATTTTTGACGAAATCAAGAGGTTATATTTAGCATTCTGAAATTTTGCCGCTCTGTCATTTCTTTCTTCAATGCGTTTAGAAAATTAAGCGTTACGTATCCCGTTTCTGTGCAACGAAAATATCTTTGAAGAAGCTTAACTGCATTTTCCGTATTTTTAGAATAAAAATTTCCGTAAGTCAAAGGAATATCCTTATAAAAAAGTGAAGCTTCGTTAATCAACGCGTTTAAATAAGCTACCGAATTACCGCTGTCACCTGTTTTTAACGGAAACGCAGATTCGTTAAATTCTGTTGCTCCGTTTTTCCGTATCTCTTTTGCCGTGATATATTCTCTGTAAATCAAATCAAAGGTATCTCTATCCACCTTTCCGGTAATCGGGATACTGAAAATTCTTTGAAACGCGCGCACAGCGGCAATCGTCTCATCGGTGTAAAATCCATCAATTGTGAGATAAGGAATATCTCTCGTTTCCCCTACAACGTGCAAAAAACGTTGGATATCACGTACTGCCGCCCTTTTATTATCAACAGAATACATAAAACTCTCCTATTCTATGATGTACCCGGGATACTGTCCCTCTCGAACGAAGCTTCCTATGTAAAGATCCTCGTAAATACTCGTCAAAGCACGCCAGGTCTGCGCAGTAACACGAGATTCTTCGCCCGGAATTTCGAAAAGTCTGTTAAATTCAACAACCGCTCTTTCGGTATCCTCACCAAAAACGCCGTCTACCGTGATTCTTGGTATTTCGGTATATACGTTGCCAACGTAGTTCAGATATTCTTGAAGAGCTCTTACATCCTCGCCCTCAGCTCCTATAAATAAAACTCTTCCGGGATACGGTAGGGCAACTCCCTCGCTGAACTGATAGTCAACTCCCGAAAGAATGTTGTAATAAGTGCTTTGTATTGAGTTCCATACAGCTCTGTCTACGACTCCTGTTTCGGATAATCCGTATGTTTTTTGAAATGAAATTACCGAATTTTTTGTTTCCTGTCCAAAAGATCCGTCAGGCTTCAGTGCTTGAACTGTGGGGACGAACAGGGAAATGTATTCAAGATAATATTGAAGTATCAGAACTCCTCTTCCTGAATCTCCAAGCTGCAGGCTTCCCGGATATTGTGTCGGTAACTCACTATAGGTAAGCCCCTCGGAATTGACCTCATAAAGCCTCTTTACCGCATTGTAAATATACTGTATTTTATACCATGTGGATTTTCCTATTATGCCATCATCCTTAAGGCCGAATACACGTTGAAATTCGGTTACGGCATCTGTGGTTTCAGGTCCGAAAAAACCGTCTATATTCGGGATTTTGGGTATTCCCGGATAGTTTGCGGAAATACGGTTAAGTCTTATCTGTACGCTTTCCACGTCTCGCCCGGTATCTCCCTCTCGTAATGGTACTGCGGGAGCGGAGGAGGTCACGTTTTCTATTGGAGCGTTAAAAACTATTTCAA
>SVUD01000014.1 GCA_015063445.1 Oscillospiraceae bacterium | reverse complement strand
TAACAACTTCACTTTTGCGATAGCAAAAACTTCACCAACAGAAAAGAGAGAACTTTCGGCTATAAACCGTTGTTCTCTCTTTCTGCTTGTAATAAGGGTTTGGGCTTAGCCCATTTGCATTTGACTAGTCAAATGCGATGCTCGCACTTTGCGGGGAGTGTAAAATTCTCCGCTAAGGACATCACCCTATTGCTAAATTTTTCTTGTTTTTCATTCGTTTACGCCTAAATGACGCAGGCTATTTTTGTCGCTATTGCGTTGTTATTATTGCGTTGCTATTATTGCGTTGTTATCAGTTTGTCTCGGGCTTCATAGTGGGGAAGAGAAGAACGTCTCTTATAGATGCCGAGTCGGTAAGGAGCATTACGAGTCTGTCAATACCGAATCCGAGGCCGCCTGTAGGAGGCATACCGTATTCAAGGGCGGTTACGTAGTCGTAATCAACCTCAGCGGTCGTATCGGGATCTTCTGCTCTCTTCTTAGCAACCTGCTTTTCGAATCTCTCGCGCTGGTCGATAGGATCGTTAAGCTCGGAGAATGCGTTTCCGTATTCGGTGCAGTTGATGAAGTATTCGAATCTTTCCGTGAATCTGGGGTCCTCGGGCTTTCTCTTGGCGAGAGGGCTGTTTTCAACGGGATAGTCGTAGATGAAGGTGGGCTGAATGAGCTTGTCCTCAACGTAAGCGTCGAAGATTTCAACGAGAACGGTTCCTGCGGTAGCATCCTCGGGTACTTCAACGTGAAGCGCCTTTGCGCAGGCTCTTGCCTCTTCGTCGTTTGCCCAGGAGTAGTAATCCGCGCCCGCATATTTCTTAACAGCGTCAACCATGGTAAGACGCTCCCAGTTTCCGAGGTCTATTTCGGTGCCCTGATAGGTGATCTTGGTATCGCCGCAAACCTCTTTCGCAAGCATTTTGTAAAGCTCTTCAACGAGGTCCATCATTCCGTAATAATCGGTGAATGCCTCGTAAAGCTCAATGGTGGTAAACTCGGGGTTGTGCTTCTGGTCCATACCCTCGTTTCTGAAAATACGTCCAACCTCGTAAACCTTGTGCATACCGCCGACGATAAGACGCTTTAAGTAAAGCTCCGTCTCTATACGAAGGTACATGGGTATATCGAGGGTGTTGTGATGAGTCTTGAACGAACGCGCGGAGGCTCCTATTTCGATGGGAAGGAGTATGGGCGTGTCAACCTCGAGGTATCCCTTAGAGTCAAGATAAGAACGGATAAGAGAGAGTATCTTCGAGCGCTTGTAGAAGGTATCCTTAACCTCGGGGTTAACGATAAGGTCTACGTATCTCTGTCTGTATCTTTGCTCGAGATTGGTAAGACCGTGGAATTTTTCGGGGAGGGGAAGAAGGGATTTCGCAAGAAGAGTAGCCTTCTTTGCGTGTACGGAGATCTCGCCCGTTCTCGTGCGGAAGAGAACACCCTCAACGCCGATGATATCGCCAACGTCCCATTTCTTGAAGCCTGCGTATTCCTCCTCACCGAGATCGTCACGGGAAACGTAAAGCTGGATCTTTCCGTCGCCGTCAAGAAGGTGGGCGAAGGATGCCTTACCCATAACTCTCTTTCCGACCATTCTTCCCGCTACTCGAACCGTGAGCTCCTTGCCCTCGGCAAGAAGAGCCTCTTCATTGTCGCTGTATTCCTTAATTGCGTTAACGCTCGTATGCGTAACGTCGTACTTTGTAATTTCAAAGGGGTTTTTGCCCGTTTCGTAAAGATTTGTAAGCTTGTCGCGGCGAACCTTAAGCTCGCTGGTATCATTTAAAACGTTGTTGTTTTCTGCCATGACCTTTAATCCTTTCTGTCACTATACGGCAACCGACGAAAAAGCCTTCCGATTGCCAAAGGTATCAATCCTTGTTATCAGATCTGCTCTTTTGCTCTGGTAACGCTCTTTACTTCGAGAACCTGCTCGCGAACACCGGGAACGAATACCTCGTCTCCCGCTCTCGCGCCGAGAAGCGAACGTCCTATGGGCGAGTCATCGGAAATTTTTCCGTTGATGGGGTCGGTTTCATAAGAGCCAACGAT
The DNA here is from genome assembly GCA_015063445.1 of Oscillospiraceae bacterium. Next base: position 39,846 of record SVUD01000014.1, on the reverse strand, counting down.
GTGATACGTGAACTCTCTGCCGCGTGTTACGTTGTATACTACTACGATAGAGCCTACGCTTACCTTGGACTCGTCTATCTGAGACTCGTCGATAACCTTTGCGTTGGAGATCATTTCCTTAAGCTCTGCTATACGGGCGTGAATCTTGCCCTGCTCTTCCTTTGCCGCGTCGTATTCGCTGTTCTCCGAGAGGTCACCGAACGAACGAGCGGTAGAAATCTCTTTTTTGTTTTCCTCAACCTTTACGTTGACAAGATAGTCAAGCTCGTCCTGGAGAGCCTTAAAGCCCTCGGGAGTGTAGATCTTTGTTTCTGCCATTTTTCTGTATTCTCCTAAATAATTATTAACAAATGTAAAGTTTTGTTTTCTTTTAAGGGTGAAAATGCTTTTACTTATTCTCTGCGGGTGTCATAATTCTGTTAAGCTCCGCAATCGCAAGAGCGAGGAAGTCGTCTCCCTCGTTAGCAATAACGTTTGGCGTAACACCGACACCGTGGAAGTTTTCGCCCGAGGGCGGATTGTAGCGCGCCGTGGTAAGAGTGAGCGCGGAGCCGTCCTTAAAGGTTATCGTGCTTTGCATAATACCTTTTTTGAAGGTGACCTCGCCAACGCTGGATGAATTTAAGATACCCATTTTGTTGTAGTCACGCAAGGCGCCCGTGAAAAGCTCGGATGCCGATGCTGAATTTCTGTCGCAGATAACGACGGAGGGAAGTGTAAGAACGTGGTCGAGAGGCTCTTTGTTCGTTCTGTCGTTTTCGGCGTAGATAGTAGGCTTCGAGTTTGAGAAGGATACTATTTCAGTGCCGTTCGGAACGAGATAGGATATCATATCCGTAACGAGATGCAGATAACCGCCGGGGTTTGCGCATACGTCGAAGATTATACCCTCAGCGCCTTCCTTCTCCGCAAAATCCACTGCCTCGCGGAATTGGAGCGCCGTGTTGTTCTTGTCGTCGCCCTTAAAGCTCTTTATCTTAATATATACTATCTTTGTATCTTCTATGAAATTATAGGTAACAAAGGTTTCGGTTATTACCGCGCGCACCATAGTGAAGGATATTTCCTCGCTGCCGCGCAGAACCGTTACGGTTACCGAAGTTCCGACCTCGCCTCTTATTTTATTGACGGTTTCCTCTGTTCCTATCTCGGAAACGAGAGCGCCGTCAACGGCGATTATATAATCGTTAGGCTGTATTCCCGCGCTTTGAGCAGGGGAATCGGGCTCGATACTTGTAACTAAAATCGAGTTTTCAAGATTGTTTCTTATAACGGAAACTCCGATTCCGACGAAGCTGCCGCCCATATCCTCGTTATAATCCTCGAGCTCCTCGGGATTTCTGAAGAATGAATACATATCGCCGATTGCGTATATATAGCAATCTATAAGGGCGTGAGTGACCGCCGCCTTGTCCTTTTTATCTACGTCGGAGCAAAATTCCTCGAACGCCGCCTTAGTATTATTATATAAGGTAGTAGTGTCGGGAATAGGCTCGAAGTAATAATAATTGAAGCAGATCTCTACGTTTTTAAATGCGTTGGTATCAAAATCCGGAATGTTTTTATCCTCGGCAAGCTTCATTACGACCGCATCAGGGGGTATCAGGAGGTCGTTTGCGTCGTGCTTTTTGAAAAAGCATCCGGAAAGCGAGACGGTAAGTAATACAACGACGAGGAGCAAAGCTGATATGCGTTGGAAAATGCTTTGTTTTTTATTCATTTTGTTCTCCTTGCCTGAGCAAAAAAAGTTTGTTGGTTGGCGTTTTTGAAAGCGCCCGATACAGTAGTTTACCCTGCGTATTTGCGCAGGGTGTATGTATATTTTAGCAGTTGACTTTTAAAAAACGTGTCGAACCGTCGCTATCAGAATTTAGTAGGCTTATTGGTAAGATATTTCTTAACCATAAGAGCAACCTTGAACGTTACGGCATGGTCGAACTCACGAAGGTCGAGTCCCGTAAGCTTTCTGATCTTTTCAAGTCTGTATACGAGGGTGTTTCTGTGAACGAAAAGCTTTCTTGAGGTTTCGGAAACGTTGAGGTTATTCTCAAAGAAGCTCTGAACCGTCATAAGCGTTTCCTTATCAAGAGACTCGAGAGAGCCCTTCTTGAATACTTCGCCGAGGAATATCTCGCAAAGAGTGGTGGGAAGCTGATAGATAAGTCTTCCTATACCGAGGTTCTCGTAAGACATAACGGGCTGCTCGATATCGAATACCTTTCCAACCTCGAGGGAGATTCTTGCCTCCTTGTATGCTCTGGCAAGGTCCTTGAGATTTTCAACAACGCTCGATACTCCGATAAGAGCCTTTGCGTTATGCTCCGTGCGAACGGTTTTGAGAAGATTCTTCGCAAATACCTCGAGATCCTCGTTCGTAGTTCCTTTTTCAACCTCTTTAACGATTACGATATCCTGCTCGCTGATGCTGATAACGTAGTCCTTGTGAGTTTCGTTTATTATATTTTCAATGATTTCGTAGGGGGGAATGTCCGTCGTGCCGTGGAATTTAACAACGAATACCGCGCGGCATTCATCGTTTGTGAAATGAAGCTCGTTGGATTTGACGTAGATATCGCTCGGAAGAATGTTATCAAGGATTATATTCTTGATGAATGAGCCCTTGTCGTATTTTTCATCGTAAAGGCTTTTAATGTTACCGAGAGCTATGGAAAGAAGCTGAGTGGTTTTATCTGCCTCGGAATCCGTACCCTCCGCAAAGGCGATACAGTCGTTTTTGCCGGAAGCTGTTATGAAGCGATATGAATATCCTTCGTAAAATACCGCGCCGTGAGAGTACGCAAGCTCTTCTCTTATTCTCTGTCTGGATTCTCCTATTTTACCGAGCTCGCTGCATGCTATAATAATTCCGTTTTCGTCGATCACACCGATAGTGCGTCCGAGAACGTCCTTCATCTGATGGATGACTGTTTGAAACAAACGGTTGGACATATTGATCCCCTTTCAAGTGTTAACAAGTAGTTTTTGTTTATACTGCCATATATTCTAACTTATTTTTTAGCATTTTTCAATAGTTTTTTCAAAAAAGTTTTCTTTTTCACCAAAAAATTAACATTTTATTTGTAAAAATTGCGAGATAAGACGGTTTTTAAATCCAAAGAAGGTCCAAGTTTAGCTTTTTTGTGAGGTTCGGTAGCTTTTCGGGGACTGTACGGGCGGCTTTGAAAGTTACTTTTTCATGCGGTAAAGCCTCGGTGATATTCCGGTTTCTTTTTTAAAGGCTCTGTCAAAGCTTCTTTCGCAGTTAAAGCCGCATTCAAGGCTTACGTTAAAGATGCTCATATTCTCATTCCTTAAGAGATTTTTCGCATAGCTTATCCTAAATGAATTTCTGAGCTCGGAGAACGTTGCGTGCAAGGACTGGGAAAGGCAGTGCGAGATATGGCTTTTGCTATATCCGATGGCCTTCGAGCAGTCGGTAATGGTTACGTCCTTGAAAAAGTTCGCTTTTGCGTATTTCAGCGTTTCGTTAATGAGATTAGAATTTGTTTTGTCTAAAACGGTTGCGGGAGTAGCCGTTGAAAGATACTCGTCAAAGACGGGATAAAGGAGAGCCTTCATACGCCGTTTATCTTCCATAGTAAGCTCAAGAAGCTCTTCCTTGGTATCCATCATTCTCGATTCGACAAAGCCGCGCAGAGCGGGCGAGGGCGTAAATATAGGATTGTCGTATTCGTAATAATCCGCCTCGGTTCTCATAATATCCATTATCAAGGTGTCCGAAAAAAGCAGCATCCATAGCTTTGTCTTTTGGTTCTCCTCGGTAAAAAGACCGTGGGATTGATAAGGATATATTACAACGAAATCTCCGGGCTTCGCTATTCTTCTTTTTTTGTGCGTTGTTACTCGAAGCTCTCCGTCCATTACGTAAATTATTTCCGCTAATTGATGGATATGTATTGCCTTGCAATATCTTTCGTTGTGAAAGCTTGCTCGAATCGTATCGTTAGGCGTGAAATTCTGTTTTTGTACGAGTGGCATAACGGCCTCCTATAAAAAAGCATTCTGTGTCTTATATTTTACACGATTTGTCACAAAAAGTCAATAAATTCTGTTATAATTATTATAAGAAGCATAAAACTTTGCTTCTGTTTTGGTAGAAATTTATTAAAATTGTTAAAAAATGAAAAGGAGAGAAAAAATGAGATTGATTTCCAAAAAAAGCAAAATTTTTATTTTGACTTGCTTGGTAGTGGTGCTTTCCGCTATATTCGGAGTTGTCTTTTCGAATGCGGCAGAGGGCGACGCGGCAAGCATACAAGGGTCTCTCACGAGCGGACGCAAGTTTGCATCCTCGGATAAGCTTGAGCTGCAGCGAGACCTTGAAAGTATGCCGAAAACCTATGAGGCGGTGGTTTACGTTCCCGAGGACAAAAAAACGATGGGCGTAATATTCGGCAACTATATCAGAGAAACAAGATCGTGCTTTACGTTCAGAATATCGGCAGACGGTCAGCCTCAGCTTCAGATAATCGATAAGGATATTAACACCGTGCTTAATACCTTCGATTACGATATCAGAGGCGAAGAGTGGGTTCACGTGGCTATTACTCACGAGGTTCTTGACGACGGAGCGCTCTTCAGCTGTTACATAAACGGAGAGCTTGTCGGAACGAACAAAACCGATATAAGCTACGAGCTTGATATGGACGTAGCGCAGAGCGCGGTTACACCGTATATCGGCATGGACTTCAGAAACGAGTATTATTTCAAGGGAAGAATAAAGAACCTCGCTCTTTATACCGAGGCGCTCAGCGCTGCTGAGATCGCCGCTTCCTTCAATAACGGAGTTGGCTCGCATACCGAGGATATGCTTGCTTGCTATGATTTAACAGATGCCGAGGGTAGTAAGAACATCAGCGACCTTACCGGAAACGGATATGATTTCGCGCCTCAGTATTTCGTTAGAGAAGAGCCGAAAACCGATTTTGCGTATTCCTTTGCTGTAGTCGGAGACACTCAGTATCTTGTTTACAAGGACGCGCACAGCGGCACGAGCTATACTTCGTATATTTACGATTGGATAGTAGGGAATAAGGACGCTAAGAACATAAAATTCGTTATGGGCCTTGGCGATATAACGGATAAGAACGGCGTCGATAATTCGAACGATTCCGTCGATCAAACGGATAAAGAATGGACCTTAGCGGTAGCCGAGCATCAAAAGCTGACCAATGCGGGAATTCCTTATACCGTTATAAGAGGAAACCACGATACCGTTCCTCAGCTTGATAAGTATTTCGAGGGCAATTCAAACTTCTCGGCAATGGACGCCGAGTACTTTGAAGGAACGAGCCTCGGAAATTATTTCGTAAGATTTACCGTAGGCGAAACAAAGTATATGATACTCTGCCTTGATTATTGCTTGGAGGCGGGCTCGGATGAAATGCTTTGGGCAAATACCGCTATCGAGCAAAATCCCGATTGCAAGGTTATCATAACGACTCACTATCACGTGAATTACGACGGTTCGCGCTCGGGTGATATATGGGATAGCCTCGTAACCCATAACAAGAACGTTATTATGGTTGTTTCGGGACACGTAGGTAAGACCGCGAATACGGCGAAATCGTATTCCGTAGGAGCTGCGGGACATACCGTGCTTGAGCTTCTTGTAGACCCTCAGTACCTTGATACGAATTACGTTTATAAGAACGTAGGTATGGTGGGTATGTTCTACTTCTCCGCTGACGGAAAGGAAGTTGACTTCGAATACATTTCCACTCAGAAAACGCTCACCGATCAAAGCGAGGACGTATTCTACGGACGCAAGAATCAGTTCAGCTTCACTATTCCCGACGAGCCCAAATTGGTTACTACAAAATACGGCGTCATAACCGATCCCACATGGGCGGATTCTTCTACATATCCGTTCGTTGTATTCAATGAAAAAGGCGAGTGTATCGGAGCTGCGACTTATTTCTACGGATCAGGAAAATCAGATTCTGCGATAGGTCAGGTTAAAACTTACCTGTCCGGAAACAATTGGAGCGATGGCGTTGGTGTTGAACCTGTTCGCAGCGCTACGATACTTATGCGAGCCGATCATGCTTTGGGAAAACAGTACTATGATAACATATCGCAAATAGAAGGATTGGTAACGATAGATCTTAACGGCTATACGCTTAGCGCTCAAACGGGAACCGCCAAGGATGCGGTTATGATCAGATGCAAGCACAAGACTACCGGATATCCCACCGAGCTGGTGTTTAAAAACGGAACGCTTGACTTGTATAACAATCCCGTATTAAGACTGTATGGAAATGTAGAAGGAAAGAAGATGAAGTTCAGTTTCGAAAACGTTGATTTCACTTTAAGCGGAGCATCTTCTTACCTTATGGCGAAATATGACGCAACCACCGAGTATGATATATATCCCGAGATTAATTTAACCGATTGTGTGATCGATTTAAGCGGTTATACCGGAACGGGAATCGCATTATTTGACGTTGGAAGTGAAAAGGCTCATTCTACTATAACGGTAAAGGGCGGCAGCATTATCACGGGCGGAAAGGCGTTTACCATTTTAGAAAAGACGAACGATGCCACACAGGGTAAGCTGATATTCGAAGAGTATAACGGCGCATATACGACCTTGACTCTTCCCGAGGGCACGGCGCTTCCGAGCGAGGTGTTAAGTAACGGTACCGATAACCTTGTTTTTGCGAATTACGTTACCGAGAACGGAAACGATATTTACAGACTGACTTATGAGTACGTAGATACTAAGTACGGCAGAATTCCCGCCAAGTTTACGTTTACCGATAAATATCCGTTCGTTGTATTTGATGAAAACGGCAACTGCATTAATGATTCGAAAACATTTGAATTCTATCCAATAGTGAATTTGGCTAAGAACTATTTGAAGTACAATTTCTATAACGGCACGTCCTATTCATATAACGGCGGAGCTCCCCGTACGGCTGTTATTCTGATGCGCCGCGATTATGCGATAGGAACAAACGCTTCCTACGATAATATATCTCAGGTTCGCGGAACTATAACTATAGACCTTGACGGATACACCCTTACCCGTTCGGGCGCTGAATCCTTGATGCGTTCTACGATGAAACAGTGGGCCGACACATCGAGCGGAGACGGTAAAGTAATATTCCCGACCGAGCTTATCTTCAAAAACGGAAGCATTGACATGAAAAACGGTCCCTTGGCTAAATGGAGCGTGAATAGCACGGGCGCGGGCAAGCAAATGGCATACGGTTTTATTGATATTAACTTTACGGTCACCGGTACTGCTTCGGAATTTGCTGCTACGCACGCCGGTACAAACGCTTTCGGAAATAGTTGCGAGATGTATTTCGAGAATTGCGTTATAGACATAACCGGTGCAGGCACGCAGTCGATAGTACTCTTCGATCTCGGAGACGAAACCACCTTCCTCAGCGTTTATATGAAGGGATGCGAGATAAAGGCGAAAAACAACGAATTTGTTTTGGCGAAAAAATCAGATGAAATTTCCACCGGCGTGCTTATTATAAGCGATTCGGATTCGGTTTACAACACGTTAACGCTTCCTGCGGGTTATAGCGCTCCCGAGCACGAGGGTGTTGAATTCATTAAGATATCCGAAACGGCTGACACCGTAACCTACAGATTCAAGACCTTCGAACAACCGGAGGATATTAACACCAAGTATGGAGTAGTTCCTTACGAGTACAGAGACAGCGTGCTTTATCCCATCGTTGTTTTCGATGAGAAGGGTAATTTAATAGCTGCTGAACAGTTCTTATTTGCCCGTTCGGGTAGTTATAACAGTGAGGGCGCTATACATCAGGCAAAAACTTATCTTACTTCCAACAAAGACTGTTGGGACGGACAAAGCTCGGATTACAATGAATCCGCAAAGGCGGTATACATACTTCTTCGCGGTGACTACGTAATGGTAGCCGGTGAAAAATATGACAATATGGCTCAGATTCGCGGCCATATCACCATAGACCTCGACGGACACACTATAACCACACCGAATAACAAAGAAATGTTTACTTCTACCATAAAGCCTTGGTCGAAAAACATAGCTCCCACTTATTTACACATAATAAACGGAAATATTAATCTGCTCAGTCATTCTATTGCAAGATTTAACGCTTGGACCGCTGATAATGTTGACGTATCGACAAAAGTGTTTAAATATACCTTCGAAAATATTAACTTCAAGGTATCTAACGCTGTTGACAGTGTTTTGACAATTTACGGTCAACACAGTTCAACACCCACGGCAATAGGAAATCCCGAGATGAGCTTTGAAAACTGCGTATTCGACCTTACTGATGCCAAGGAAGGCGTAACGTTCTTCGATCTCGGTAACGGATACGTAGATGCTACGATAACGGTTATCGGATGTGAAATCATAATCGGAAGCTCGGAAGTGGCGCTTGTAACCGAGAGCAACATTTCGGATGGCGCTACTACCAATGACGGAAGCGTACGCTTTGAAAAGGCAGAAGGCGGAAACTACATGTCTATTACTGTGCCTAAGGGAACTCAGCTTCCCGCGGCAGACTTTGACGGATTCGTATTCGTTAAGGTTTACGAAACCGAAACCACGGAAACCTACAGACTTCGTGTTGAAGAGGTTGCAAACATAGACTTCGTACCTAAGATGAGCATCACTCTTGATAGCAACTTAACAATGAATGTGTATGTTCCTGCTAATAATAGTTTACAAAGCTTTGTATTTAACGGCGTGAACTATGATGCTGCTAACCTTGGCGCTCTTAAAACGGAAACTGTTGATGGCAAGATTTATTACGTATTCAGTATACCGCTTCCCGCGGCTGAAGCTGCAAAGGTAATAACACTTGTAGCAAATATATCCGTAGGAGAAAACGTCGCAAAAGCAACCTTCACCTTCTCGATTCCCAAGTATGCCGCTAAGGTACTCGCAAACGGAACCGACGTTGAGAAGACTCTCGCTAAGGACGTTTTAGCATACGTTAAGGCTGCGTATAACTACTTCACCGAGTTTAATACCGCAGAAGAGATAGCAAGAGTAAATACTCTTATTGACTCCATCATCGGTGACTACAAGGCTGAACCCGTGTCAAGCGGTGTAACCAATACTGTATCTCCCGTGACGAGCGTAACTCTTAACCTTGACTCGAAGCCCTCTATCCGCTTCTACGTAACCGATACGAACTTAGAGTTCTACGCTAACGGTAGAAAACTTGACACGGTAACGGGTACTGACGCAACCTACGGGGCATACGTTGAGCTTGACGTATACGCATACGTACTTGCAGAGACTATCACCTACGGTAATGGCGGAAGCTATCATATCTCAAGCTTTGTAAAAGGCTCGGCAGGTACTGCTCACGAAGCGCTTGTAAAGGCATTCGTTAAGTATACCGAGTCTGCTGCGGCTTACCGTGAATCAGTTATCAACTAATTAAATTCGGAATTCGGAATTAGGAATGCGGAATTGGAGGTTTGATTAAATGCAAAATGCAAAGTGCAAAGTGCAAAAGAAGATAAAAAAATATATAAACCCCGAGGTTGAGGTTGTAGAACTTAAGGCTTCCGATATTATTGTTACTTCTCCGGGCACCGAGACTCCTTGGTACGAGGAAAGTGATGGTATATGGGAAATGGGCACGGGCATAAATTAACAAGTGAATTTATGCGTTTTAATCCACCTACGGTGGAATAAATCTCAGGAAGAGATGAAATCCGACAAGGTCGGATGAAATCCTACGAGGTCAAAGCGACCTCGTAGGGTAAAAAAATAGCGGCTGCTCGATATCAATTTTGATAAAGGGCAGCCTTCTTCTTTTGTTTTTATATATTGTAGCAGAACTTTAAAAGTATAGCGAGAACATTTTAAACGATTATTGAAAATACTCTTATTATGTGGTATAATGTAACATACCACATATAAGATACGCAGAGAGGACATTTTTTATGAAGGTTTGCATTATCCAACCGCTTTATTCAAAGGATTTTTCGTTGATTGATCAATATTTTAACGAACAGATAAAGCTTATTGATTCGTGCGATGAAAGCATGGATATTATCGTTTTACCCGAGTCGTGCAGCGTTCCGTGCTACCCAACCTCACGTGAGGACTTGGAGCTTGCCGACGCAAAATACAACGACGCCATAATCAAAAAGGCGGCTGAAACCGCAAAGCGCTGCAACGCTATCGTTTTTGTAAACGCTCATTCCTACGATGAGAGCAAAAGAGGAAGAAATACCACCTTCGTTTTTGACAGAAACGGAAATCCGGTAGGCAAGTATTTCAAGGAGCATCTTACGGCGGGAGAAATAACACGCTATCACCTTGACGGCGGATATACGTACGAGCATACCGAACCGACGGTGATTGAAATAGAGGGCTTGAGATTCGGATTCCTCACCTGCTATGATTTTTATTTCTATGAAGCGTTCGCGAATATGGCGCGTCAGAATCTCGATATTATAATCGGCTGCTCGCATCAGCGAACAGATACGCATTTGGCGCTTCGTATCTTTTCTCAGAATCTTGCGTACAACACCAATACCTACGTTCTTCGCTCCTCGGTTTCCATGGGCGAGGATTCCGAGGTAGGCGGCGCGTCTATGGTCGTTGCTCCGACGGGTGAGGTGCTTCTTGATATGAAGAGCCGTGTCGGTATGGAATGCGTGGAAATTGATCCTAAGGATAAATATTATAAGCCCGCGGGCTTTGGCAATCCTCCGTCAGCGCATTACGAGTACGTAGAAAAGGGCAGACGCCCGTGGAAATACCGTCCCGGCGGAAGCGCGATCGTGCGTCATGATGAGGTAATGCCTTACCCGAGAGTTTGCGCTCACAGAGGCTTTAAAACGGTGCTTCCCGAAAACAGCTTGCCCGCCTTTGGCGCAGCCGTGGCAATGGGGGCTGAGGAGATAGAGTTCGACCTTTGGTATACCAAGGACGGCGAGGTCGTTTCTATGCACGATTCCACTCTTGATAGAGTTTCAAACGGAACGGGAAAGATTTGGGAATATACGCTCGCCGAGCTACGTGAGCTTGACTTCGGTATTAAATGCGGCGAGCATTTTGAGGGAATGAAGATACCCACCTTTGAGGAAATACTTAAAAAATTCGCTTGTCACTGCGTAATGAACATCCATCTTAAAACGATTGGAGAAAAGCCCGAGTATCTTGACAAGGTTGTGAAGCTCATTAAGAAATACGATTGTGAAAAATACGTTTACTTCATGAGCGGAGACGATAATCTTCTCGAGCGCTTGCAGCGTGAATATCCCGAAATTATGCGCTGCTGCGGAGCGGGTCAGGATAAATGGGGAATGGTTGAAAGAGCTATAAAATACGGCTGCTGCAAAATTCAGCTTTTCAAGCCGTATTTCAATCAGGAAATGATAGACAAGGCGCACGCAAACGGCATTATATGTAACGTTTTCTGGTCTGATGATAAGGAAGAAACCGAAAGATTCTTGGATATGGGAATAGACGTAATTCTCACTAATGATTATCACAGAATATCAGAGGTTGTTAACAAAAGAGAGAAATATTTCCCGACTAACGTTATTTATTAAAGCAAAAAACGTAACAAAAACACAAAAACAAAATAAACGTAAGGCAAAAATTCGGTTGAAACTGTAATTCCAACCGAATTTTTTGTTTTTTTGTTTTTTGCCTTGGTTTTATGCTTAATGACTTCGCCTCGTTTTTTTGCTATTCATAATAGCCGAAAATGAAAATTTGTGTGTTTTCGTTCCGCTTGGTTTTTAACGCATCTGCTTTTGTGTACATAAGATAAAAAATCATAGCGATAATCAAAGCTCGAATTTATATGAGAGAGCCGAGAGGCAATAATCGGGAGCGGTTTCGCATCTCAAAATTCTCGGTCCGAGATTTGCCATTCTGAAGCCCGCTTCCTCTGCCGCCTTAGCCTCGCTATCGGAAAATCCGCCCTCGCATCCAACAACGACGGAAATAGTTTCGGGGGCGGTGGTGAAGCCGTCAAGTATTGCTTTCAGGGATACGGTGCCGACCCCCTCATAACAGAATATCGGAAGCTCCGCTTTTTTTGCCGAGTCTATCATTTCCGAAAATGAAAGGGGAAGGGAAACCGAGGGAAGAATTGCTCTTCCGCATTGCTTTGCGGCTTCCTCGGCGATACGGCTGAGCCTTGCGGTGCGCTCGGCTGCTTTATCTGCCTTAGGCTTCTTTATGCATCTCGACGACTCGAAGGGAACTATTTCCAAAGCTCCGAGCTCTACCGCCTTTTGTATTATGACCTCAAGCTTGTCCGATTTCGGATATGCCATAAAAAGCTTGATTTTCGATTTTGGCTCACGAACCGAGATGGCGCTTGAAATTATATCCGCGTCGCATCGGTCGTCACGTATTTTGGAAAGACGGGCGGTGTATTCCATACCCTCGCCGTCGCAAACGGTGATTTCATCGCCCACCGCCATTCTGAGCGAGCGAGCTATATGTCTTGCGTCGTCACCGAGAATAAAAAGCGATGAGTCCTCAATTCCTGATTTGTCAATAAAAAATCTTGGCATAGTAATTCTTCTTCTTTGTTTTATTTATACTATCATTATAGCAACCCAGTCGTTTTCACGCTCTGTTCTTTCTATCGAAAAGCCGAGAGCGGTGGCTGCGTTTTTAATATCGTCCTCACGCTCCTTTACGATACCCGAAAGGATAATCGGAGCGCCGGGGGTGAGGTATTCCTTGATATCGGGGAGCATTCTAAGTATGATTTCCGCAACTATGTTGGCAACGCATACGTCGTAGCCGCCTTCCTTTTTTTCAACGCCCTTCAAAAGATCGGACGTGCCCGCGGTGATGTTTGCGCAGCCGCTTGAAAGGGCGTTTTCCTTGGTGACCTTAACCGCAACGGGATCAATATCGTAGGCGTTGCAGCTTGCCGCTCCGAGCTTTGAGGCGCAGATGGAAAGTATTCCCGAGCCGCATCCGACGTCAAGAACCTTTTCGCCGCCGACTATAACGTCCTGCATTATTTTCATAACGAGTCTTGTGGTTTCGTGCGTACCCGTGCCAAACGCCATACCGGGATCAATGCTTACAACAACCTCGCCCTCACTTGCCTTGTAGTCCTCCCAGGCGGGAACTATGGTTACCTTGCCTAAGGGAATGGGCTTGAAGTATTTTTTCCATGAATCTGCCCAGTTTTCCTCTTGCATACCCTCGCATTCCTTAGAAAAAGCTATTCCGAGTGAGGAAAGCTTTGCTTCAATGTAGGTTATATATTCGAGAAGATTCTTTTCCTCGGGCACGAAAATTGAAATTTTCGCCTTCGTTTTATCCGCATTGAGTATGGACTCGTCTACAAGCTCTCCGTACATTCCGTTAAGCGAAAAGTCACTGTAGTCCTCAATCATCAGTCCGTTGTCAAGCATACCGATAACGGCTGCCGCTTCGTTTAAATCCTTTGTGCTTACCGTTACTGTAAGCTTAGTCCAATTTCCTGCCATGGTATCTCCTTTTTGAGCGATAATGCTCGGTTTTTGTCAACATTTATTTGCGAAATAAGGGCTTCTTTTGAAGAAAACTTAATTTCTTCACGCAAAAACTCGATGAAATATATGCGTATTTTTGAGTCGTATATATTGCCGTCAAAGTTAAGAATAAAGGTCTCGGTGTGCTTCTCGCGCTCATCAAAGGTCGGGCATATTCCAACGTTGGTTATTCCGCTGTATATTTTGCCGGATAGCTCGACTGCGGTATAGTATACGCCGTTTTGGAGCTTGAATTTTCCGCCGTTCATTCCAACGTTGACAGTAGGGAAGCCGAGAGCTTTTCCAAGTCCCAGCCCGTGTGAAACGCTTCCGTCTATAAAGAAGGGTTTTCCGAGAAGCCTTGCGGCGTCGGCAAGCTTGTTTTCTTTAAGAAGTCCTCTTATTTCGGAGGAGGAAACGCATCTGTTGTTTTTCTTGTATTCGGGGACTGTCACCGTCCTTCTTCCGTTTGCGCTCATAAGATTTTCGAGCGCCGCCGCATCCCCCTCGGCATTTCTTCCGAAACGGAAGTTAAAGCCGCAGAAGGCGGTATGCGTGTTAAGCTTTCGCACGAGAATTTCTTCTACAAAAGCGGTTGCCGAAAGGTCTTTGATTATTTCAAAATCGAAAACCACTGCCGTGTCAACGCCGAGAAGCTCGAGCTCCGAAAGCTTTTCTTCGTCTGTGAGAAGCCGTTCTTTTTCGGATTTAAGAGAGCTGCCGCCCGAGAAAAAAGTGAACACGGATAGGGGGATTCCCAGGGTTTTTGCCTCAGCTTTAGCTTTTTCTATCAGCGAGCGGTGAGCTATATGAACACCGTCGAAAAAGCCGAGCGCGCATACGCCGACGCTTTTTGACACACCGACGCTCAATCGCTTCAAATCTTCTTCGCTTCTTACTGCTAAGATATCCATATACGCCTCCTTTTTTCTCAATTCTTAAATAGTATACTATTTTTTGTTCCGAAAGTCAATATATAAAACTTGCTTTACCGATACCGCGGCTGAATATTAAATTTTATTATAAATGATATTTTATTTGACAAAATAAGATATATATGGTAAAATAATAGCGTTACGGACTTTATGGACAAAAAGAAAGGAATACGTTATGAAACTCAATTACAAAAGAACGATACTTGTTGGCTTTGCGTTCTTCCTTATCAGCGCATTCTGGCAGGCGTACGATGCTATCGTTCCTCTGATTCTTACCAACCATTTTGGATTGCCTCAGGTAGCCTCGGGAGCGGTTATGTCTATAGACAACGTTCTCGCGGTATTTATGCTTCCTATTTTCGGAGCAATATCCGATAAGGTTAATACAAAATACGGCAAGCGCACACCGTTCATAGTTATCGGAACCGTAGTGGCGACGCTCGCGTTTGTTTGTCTTACCTTTATTGATAATTATCAGCTCGCAAAAATTACCAATGCGGGAATCCCCGCTCTTGAGAGCGCGTTTGCCGATGACGTAGCGGCAGAGGAGCTTGCGAAGCTCGCCCTCGAAATAACTCTTGAAAATCCCTTGCCCCTCGTTGGATTTATAGCAACGCTTCTCGTCGTGCTTGTCGCTATGGCAACCTTCCGCTCTCCCGCGGTTGCGCTTATGCCCGACGTTACCGTTAAGCCCCTTCGTTCCAAGGGAAACGCAATAATAAATCTTATGGGAACCGCGGGCGGTATTATAGTTCTTGTTCTCGGTATGGTATTCGCAACCTCGAAGAATCACTATATGCAGTACACAGGTTACGTTGTTGCGGTAGTAAGCGTTATGCTTGTCGGACTCGTTGTGTTTATCCTTACGGTTAAGGAGCGCGAATGGGCTGACGATATGGCGCGCGACACGGTTAAATTCGGAATTGAAGAAGTGGAAGCCGCGGATTATGACGACGGTGAGAAAAAGCGTCTTTCCAAGCCGGAATTCATTTCGCTTATGCTTATTCTCGCATCGGTTGCCCTTTGGTACATCGGCTACAATTCGATAACGAGCAAATATTCCGTATATGCGTCAAACATACTCGGCTTTGATTATAATTTCACATTGATCGTTGCGCAGGCCGCCGCGATCGTTGCGTACATTCCCGTTGGTATCGTAGCCTCAAAGCTCGGAAGAAGAAAAACGATACTTGCCGGTATAATTATGCTCGCTTCGGCATTCCTGTTAGGTAATTTCATTACTTCAAAATCGCCGGCGGTTCTTATGTATCCGATATTTGCGCTTGCCGGAATCGGCTGGGCTACCATCAACGTTAACTCCTTCCCGATGGTTGTTGAGCTTGCAAGAGGCGGTGAAGTAGGAAAATACACCGGATATTATTACACGGCATCTATGGCGGCGCAAATCGTTGCTCCGATTTTTTCGGGAGCGCTTTACGACCTGTTTGGTATGAGAGCTATGTTCTTTGCGTTCGGAACGTTCTTTGTAGCAATGTCCTTTATAACGATGTTCTTCGTTAAGCACGGCGACTCGAAGCCCGAGGCTACGGGCGCTCTTGAAAGCCTTGCGGGCGCAGACGACTAATTTTTAATTTTTGTATTCTTGTTGGTGAATTATGGTATTCTTGTATATTTTACTCGCTTTAATAATTTTGATTTGCACGTGGCTTTTCCTTATTTCGCCCGGTGACGACTCGGGAATGGAGAAGTATAAAAACGTAAAATACGCTCACCGCGGCTTGCACGGAACGGTCGGTTACGACGAGTTCGCCGCCGAAAACTCGCTTACCGCCTTTAAAAGAGCTAAGGAGCATGGCTTCGGTATTGAGCTTGACGTCCGTGCAACAAAGGACGGAGAGGTCGTGGTATTCCACGACGGTACGCTTGAAAGAGTTACCGGCAGCGAGGGCAAGGTTGAAGATTTTACCCTTGAGGAGCTTCAGCGTCTTAAGCTTTCGGGAACAGAGGATACTATCCCCACGCTTAAGGAAGTGCTTGACCTTATTGACGGAGCTATTCCTCTTCTTATAGAGCTTAAGGAGGAGGGGCTTGACCACACTATTTCCGAAAAGACCGCAGAGGCGCTTAAGGAATATAAGGGCGATTATATTGTTGAGTCGTTCAACCCATTCGCCTTCGGCGCGTTCAAAAAGCAGCTTCCCAAGGTCAGCCGCGGATTCCTCGCGTGCAAGCATACCTCAAAAGAGACTCACCGTTCGTTTAAATACAGACTCATTCAGAGATTCTTCTTTAATTTCCTTGCACGTCCCGCGTTTATTGCGATGCACGTGAAAACGCCAAAGCTGTTTCCTATGCCGCTCATCGCCTTTATTTTCAAAACTCCTATGATAGCTTGGACCGTAAAATCCAAGGAAGAGGAGATCGAGGCGTATAAAAACGGCTTCTCGGGAATTATATTCGAAGGATACATGCCCGACTGATAATTGATCTTCGGCGTCCCTGACGCTTTAAGCCAATACAGGCAACCGTGAGAATGGCAGACCGCCTTTGAATTTTTCGGGAGCTTGTATTGGCTGATTTAATCTGCCGAGATAACGAAAAGCGTTTGTTATAAAAACGCAAATCCTACCAACGTATAAGCATAGTATTAAAGAGGTTTAAAATGAAATTACAGCTTGTTGCTACCTGCCTTTTCGGGCTTGAAAAGCTGCTCGGAGAGGAAATAGACGCTCTCGGCTACGAGAGAATATCCACGATAGACGGACGTGTTACCTTCCTCGGAGACGAGGAGGCGATAGCTCTTTCGAATATATTCTTAAGATATGCGGAGAGAATTCTTATAAAGGTAGGCTCGTTTGAGGCGACTACCTTCACCGAGCTTTTTGACGGCACGTACGCTCTCGATTGGGATAATTTTATCGGTAAGCTCGACGCCTTTCCCGTAAAGGGGCACTCTATAAAATCCGATCTCCATTCGATTCCCGACTGCCAGGCGATAATAAAAAAGGCTATAGTTAAAAAGCTTTCCTCAATTTACGGGCTCACCGTTTTTCCCGAGGAGCGCGTTAAGTATCAGATAGAATTCTTTATACTCAACAACGAGGCGACTCTTATGATAGACACGAGCGGAATGCCTCTTCATAAGCGTGGATACAGAAGGGAATCAAACGACGCGCCGATAAGAGAAACTCTTGCCGCCGCAATCGTTAAGACCTCCCGTCCGAGAGAAGAGGTGCTTCTTTGGGACCCTATGTGCGGAAGCGGTACTATCGCCATCGAGGCGGCTATGATGATGAACAATATAGCTCCGGGAAAAAACAGGGGCTTTGCCGCTGAGAGCTTCCCCTTTATCAAGCGTGAGATATGGAAAAACGCAAGGGAAGAGGCTGTCGAGGGAGAGATAAAAAGCGGCTTTGAGGTGTTTGCCTCGGATATAGATCCCGCGGCGGTCGAGCTTTCACGTAAGAACGCAGCCCTGGCGGGCGTTTCGGATACCGTGAAGTGCTTCCGAAAGAACGCTCTTGAAATATCGGCTCCCGGCAGAAGAGCCACGATAGTAACCAACCCGCCATACGGCGAAAGACTTATGACCGTCAGTGAGGTTGAAACTCTTTATCGGGCTATGGGACGGCATTTCAAAACGCTTGCTCCGTGGCAGATATACGTAATCACCTCGCATAAGGAATTTGAGCGCTTTTACGCAAAGAGGGCAGATAAGGTCAAGAAGCTTTACAACGGAATGATACCGTGCTATCTTTATCAGTTCTTTAAAAATCCCAAGCAGCAATAAAACATGGCAAAACGGAAATCCTAAGCAGTGACAAAAAAATTTTTCAAGCTATTATTTTTTTATTAAATATTTTTTCACAAACCTATGGTAAAATAAGAGTAAAAATACATATTTTGGAGGTATTATGAAAAGATTAAATAAGATATTTGCTTTAGCTCTTGTATTAGCGGCAATATTTGCTTTATCCTCTTGCTCGGTTTTTGACCTTTCGTCAAAAACGGCATCGAACACGTCGGCAAAAGGCAATTATATAACTAAGGATGAGGCGAATAAGCTTATCGAGGGAATAGAGGAAAACGTTACCGTCAACGCGGGTGACAACATCAACATAAATATCAATTCCACCGATAATCAGAACGCTCTTGCGGCGAGCAAGGGACTTCTTTCCACCGTCAGCATAACCGCAAACTTCACGGTTACGACGGTTATTCCCCCTACGTTCTTCTATCCCGGCTCTACCGAAACGACTCCGCAGACCTCAAGAGGCTCGGGCGTTATTTATCAGATAGACAAGGAGCGCGGCAACGCTTACATTATAACGAACTACCACGTTATATACAGTAACGGAGCGGATACGGACAACGATATCAGTGACGATATCAAATGCTATCTTTACGGTCAGGAATATGACAAGTATGCGGTAAACGCAACCTTTATCGGCGGCTCGATGGCTTACGATATTGCTATCCTTAAGGTTACGTCGAGCGACGTGCTTCGTGAGAGCAAGGCGGTTGCGGCAGAGTTTGCCGATTCAAATAACGTGTCTATTCTTGACACGGCAATAGCGATAGGAAACCCCGAGGGACTCGGAATTTCGGCAACTGTCGGAGCTGTAAACGTAGAGAGCGAGCATATAACCATGAGAAGCCTTGACGGCTCGGGATATATTTCCGTAAGAGTTATGCGTATTGATACGGCGGTTAACGGCGGTAACTCGGGCGGCGGTCTTTACGACGGCACGGGTAAGCTCATAGGCATAGTAAACGCAAAGATAACCGATTCCACGGTGGATAACATCGGATACGCAATCCCCTCGAACGTGGCGAAGTACGTGGCTGACAATATAATTTACTACGACGGCGTGAATGCAAGTAACGATTCGGTATACAGGCTTCTTATCGGAATTGAGGTTGACGTTAAGTCGGCGGGCGTTAATTACGACGCCGAAAGCGGCAAGGTTCTGAAATATGAAGAGGTAGTCGTAGGAAAGATTACCGAGGGCGGCGCTTGCGACGGTAAGCTCGCCGTTGGCGACGTTATAAAGAGCGTTGTAGTTGACGGAAAGTCTTACAGTATAACGAGAACCTTCAACGTAATAGACGTAATGCTTACCGCAAGACAGACGAGCAGCGTCAGCTTCGTGATAGAGAGAAACGGAACGGAGCTTGAGGTTTCTCTTGATATGAGCAAGATAGCTCTTACTCCGGCGTAAAAGATTATACGCTTGAAGGGGCTGTCGCATTTGGGCATAAACGAATAAAAAACAAATGGAGATGTTGATAAGTCAGCATCTCCATTTTTACTTCTATCAAATTTAAAGGGGTTTAAGGTTGAAAACCTGCGGTTTTCCTCATTTTTTATTGTTTTTTATTCTTTTGCCGTTTCCTTCCTCTCGGTGTATATATATACACCTTCGGGGCGGAGAACGACAAATTCTGCTCTAAATCCGTTCGCCCCAAGGTTCAGTCTCACTAAGAATTCGCTAAATCTGTTTTTCTCATCGCATTTTTCCTGTTTTTGCATTGGTTTTGTTGAATTCTTAATGAGACAGCCCCTTGCTTTGATATTAAATTAATGCAGCAGAGATACGGTAATATTATTGGCGGCGGATTATTTCAGTCTGCCGCTTTTTATATACTCTGCGAGAAGGTCGCGCGCAAAGGTCGCGGTATCGTACGTTGCTATAACGGTCAGGTTGTTGTATTTATACTGAGCCGTGTATGAATCTACTATTATATAATAGGTTGCGTTGTCGTCGATACGGTTTCTGATGCTCGCTCCGTATTCGCTGTAGCCGACGTAATAGTTCGAGTTTGAGGTTTCCGTAAACTTTTTTCTTAAGTCGTAGCCCTTGACGCTGCAAAGGGTTATCTCATTATCAAAGGGGAAGAGCATCATAAGGTCGGCATACGTAACGTCGCCTGCGTAGAGATTGTATGGGCTTCGGGTGGAAAGATATCCGCCTCCGAGAACGATATCGTATTCCTCGCCCCACGTCCTTTCGCCAAGCTCGAGGTAAAGGTCTGCAACGAGCTGCTTTAAGTAAGAGCTGCTTCTGTAGGAAGAATTGTATCCGAGGTATTCGTAAGCCTTCGCTATCACATCCGCATACTCATCGAAGAGGTCCTGAATATAAGGGTCGGGCTCGAGGCTTGCGTAGGTGTAGCTCAATACGTTTGAGGCGCGCTTGGTGGTTTCGGTGCCGTTGGCAAAGTTAACGTTTACGGTAGCGTGTGTAAATCCGCTGTTGTCACCGCCGCTTTGCAGGTGGTATACGTTCCAGTCGTCAACGAGCGAATATTTTTGGTGGGAATGTCCCTCGAAAACGATGTCAACGTAATTTCCCGAGGAAAGAGAGGTATCGTAATATCCCGAAAGTCCGTTGCTTGAAATACTTCCGCTCGTCGAGCTTCCGTATCCGTCGTGTATCGAATAAACGATAAGGTCCGCTCCCTCGCTCCTGAGCTTTTCGGATTCAGCCTTAACGAGAGCGGTCAGCGCATTGCCGGTTTTGAAATAAACGTCCTCGCATTTATCCGAGGATATAGAGGAGTAGCAGTCGCCTATCGCGCCTATGATACCGACCTGTATTCCGCCGCAATCAACCATTACCGAGGGATCGCAGTAGTCTACCGGCTGATTGGTGTATCTGTCGTATATGTTGATTGCGAGGAAGGGAAATTCCGCAGCCTCGGCATTCGCCTCTATGTATTCCTCGCCCCAGTCGTATTCGTGGTTTCCGAGCGTCATAGCGGCAAAGTCAAGCTCGTTCATCCATTCGGTTACGAGCAAGCCCTTTGTGAGATTTGATTCCGCGCCGCCCTGCCACATATCGCCCGTTGACAGAAGGATAGAGTTTGGGTGGGAGCTTTTAAGGTTTCTTAAATATAAGGAAAGCTCGTCGACGCCCGGCTGAGTATCGCTGTCGGACATCTTTCCGTGGAAGTCGTTGATAACGAAGAAGTTTATCTCAACGATAACCGTGATTCCGCAGTTATCGCAAAGTCCGTTGTTATCTTCGTCCTCGTGCGACGTGAAATCATCGTCCGTTTTGTCATCATCCGGCTTTTTGTCCGTGGTATCGCCATCGGTGTCAGTGTCCTCGCCGTTGTTATTTCCGCCGCCACCTGAGCCGCCCGAGGTGTCCTTGTCACCGTCAGGCTTTCCGGGGCAGGGGGAGTCGACGTCAACGCCGCCGTTTACGTCACCTGTATTTGACGAAGCGTCGCCTTGCTCGCCGTCCTTGCCCGAGGTGAATTGCGCAATAAAATCGCAGGACGAGAGAAGGAGCGATAAAGCGAGAATCAGCGCTATGATTATTCTTTTCATTCGTTTCCCTTTCAAACGTAAAATGCTTTATTTATTCGGTTAACAAATCGCCGAAAGAGATAAAACGGTCTTTCGGCGAAAAATGTTATTTAGATTCCTTATTCTTTTTCTTTTTACAGCAGAAGATCTTCGCAAAGAAGTCGTGTATCTTCTTTCTGCGCTTATTCTGCTTGAGAGCCTGGTCTATTCTGTCCGTGTTAAGCTCGATTCCTTTTTCGGTTCTGCGCTTGAACTGCTCGAACGTGTACATCTCAACGTTTGCCTGCCATTCGCAGATTTCCTTTTTTTCAAAGTCCTCGGCAACGGCATCGTCCCAGCCTAAAGACTTGCTGTACTGATCGTGAAGCATATTCCAGAACAGCGAGCGCTCGTCGGGCTTGAGAAGTGTGTAGATGTGATAGCAGCGGTTGCAGGAAAGATTTAAAAAGCCCTTGAAAAGCGGCTCGTACATTCCGCCCTTCATAAGAAATTCCTTGGTCTTTTCGAAGGCTACGGGAACGTGGGGGAAGTACTTTCTGAAGGTACGGACACGGCTCTGCTGTCTATATATTCTGTGGTGAATGAGAACGTCGTCAACCCTTGCCACTCTTTCGGCAAAGGCGAGGGCTGAAACCGTAAAATGAATGTCCTCGAACATCATTATCTCGGGAAGGAAGGTTATTCCTTTCTCTAAAATAAAGCTTCTTTTGAAAAGCTTGTTCCAGGCTGCGCCCGTGGTGGATTCAAGTATAAAATCGGGGTATTCGTTTTTCGACGTAACAACGCCGCCGTCAAAAATCTTCGCATGCTCGTTTGCGACGTTTTCACGGAAGTTTGCCTTCTTGTTATCGAAAATGTCGTATTTACAAATAGCGATATCGAGATCCTTTTCCTTAGCGCAGTTATAAAGCACCTCGAGCATATCGGGGTCGTAAAAATCGTCCGCGTCAAGAAACGCGACGTACTCACCTCTCGCGCGCTTAAGTCCGTTGTTTCTCGCAATACCCGGACCCGCGTTGGTTTCGGTGATGATTCTTATGCGGTCGTCTGACTGCTGGAATATCTTAACCATATCAAGAGAGGTATCGGTAGAGCCGTCGTCAACGCAAATAATTTCAATATCTCGAAGCGTCTGGCTCATAAGGCTTTCCATAGCCGGACGAAGATATCTGCACGCGTTGTATATGGGAACGATGACCGAAACGAGTATTTCTCTTTCCTCGGGGGGAATGACCTGAGCTTCTGTTTCGTTTGCTGTCGGCTGCTCCTTTATCTCGACTGCTTCCGCGCCTTTATTCTCTTGTGATTTCTTATTCTTCTGGGCGATTATCTTACTGAAAAGACCGCCTTTTTCGGATTTTTTATTCATAAAAATATTTCCTTAAGAAAATTTCACGTAGATTTTTTGACTATCCTGCATTACATTTTAGCACTTTTTTAACAAAATGTCAATACTGCATATTATTTTAAATAGACAAGTGTATAGCATTTGAAAAAATCTAAGCCGCCGACTGATGAATTTTTTCTCTTCGGGAGAGGGAAATAAAAGTCTTTTACTCGTCAATAAGAGTTCTTTCCGAGATCTCTTTTATGAATTCCTTAGGGGTGACTCGAATGCCTCCCGCACCGAGAACGACGAGCTGCTCGTCATAGTCCGAGGTAACGACACGGACCGAGTTTTTCTCGCCGAGCGCATACGTGGTTTTCTCAATATAGGCGTCTGCCGTTTGTCTTTCCTTAGTATATACGACGGTGATGCCGCCGATTTCCTCAACAGAGCCTCGATTTTCGCTTCTCTTGTAAGCGTCGAAAACGAGAATTATATTCGCTTTTGAGAAGCCGTTGTAATTCGAGAGTATGCTTATCAGCGTGTCTCTCGCGTGAGAAAGCTCACGCTTTGCGAGGTCGTTAAGCTTTTCCCAGGCAAAAATGAGGTTGTAGCCGTCGATGATTATATAGTCCTCGCCCTTTGGAGCGGATTTTCTGCGCTTTTCACGCGCTTCCTTCGGAGCTGCGTTTTCACGCTTCTCGGGAGCGGAGCGTTTTTTGATCTTTCCGTAGGTGCTCTCGAATATACGCATAAGCTCCTTGTCCTCCTCGGCGCTGCCCGTGTAACGCTGCGCCTTGGCTCTTTCCGGAATGAAATGCTCGTCGGGAGCGTCGGTGTCAGCCCGAACGTCCTGCTCGGGATTTTCGGTATGCATTTTTTCGTCAGCCTCGTACCAGGGAACGGAATGTCCGACTCCGCCCTTGCAGAATATCGAATCCGCGCTGACGCTTGAATCAAGCTCGGGAGCGTAGCCGATGCTTTCTATGACCTCCGCGCTGTTATGGCAGGGCTCGTATCCCGCAAGGGTGAGAGTAATTTTGCCGTTTCCGCGCGAGTAAGCGCGAAGCTCCTTTGAATAGCTTCGCATAGTGTATACGGGGCAGCTTCCCGTAAGCCTTGCCACGTCACCGAAAAATTCGGGGCTGTCGCACTCTCCGTGCATATTTGAAATATCGGTCATAGCTCTGCCGATAAGCTCTGCGGGAAGCTCTATTTCAAAGTCGAAAACGGGCTCTAAAAGTATTGGCTCCGCCTTCATAAGTCCTTGCCTTAAGGCTCTGAACGTTGCCTCTCGGAAGTCTCCGCCCTCGGTATGCTTCGGGTGCGCTCTGCCTGCTATAAGAGTTATTTTCATATCGGTGATGGGCGAGCCGGTAAGCGTACCCTTATGCGCTCTTTCCTCAAGATGCGAGAGGATAAGTCTTTGCCAATTTGCTCTTAGTCTGTCCGTCGGGCAGTCGGTCGTGAAAACAAGCCCCGAGCCGAGAGCTAACGGCTCAAGGCGGAGTCTTACCTCGGCATAATGCATAAGGGGCTCGAAATGTCCCGCTCCCCAAACACGAGAGGCAATCGTTTCCTTATAAAGTATGCTGCCCTCTCCAAACGAAACAGAGTATCCGAAGCGGTCTTTTATAACACGTGTCAGCACTTCCGTCTGAATATCGCCCATAAGCTTTACCTTTATTTCACGGCTCTCCGAGTCGAAGCGCAGAGAAAGAGCGGGGTCCTCGTCGGCAAGGGGTAAAATTTCAAGGAAGGCGCGGTGCGTGTCAATTCCCGCACCGTCAAAGGTCATTTTATATTCAAGGGCCGGCTCGAGCGTCATTTCAGAGGATATCTCGGAGCCGATGCCCATTCCCGCGCGTGTTTCGCTGAGTCCCGTAACGGCAACCACCATACCCGCTTCTGCGGATTTTAAGGATTTGTATTTATCGGCGGAATAAAGGCGTATGCTCTCTATCTTTTCGGATATAAGCGTTCCGCTTTTGCCTATATAATTAACGGTGTCCTTTATGGCGATTTTACCGCCCGTAAGCTTAAGATAAGTTAAACGAGCGCCTGTGTTGTCTGTACCTATTTTGTAAACCTTTATTCCCAAAAACGACTCGGAATACTGTCTTTTGAGCGTGTATCGGTCTATTGCGGAGAGCAGCGCTTTGATACCCTCGCACTTTAAAGCCGAGCCGAAAAGGGCGGGAATGATACGTCTTTTTCTTATCGAATTTTGTATTTTTTCGATAGGAATCTCGCCTGTTTCGAAAAAGTCCGACATAAGATTTTCGTCTGCCGAGGCGCATTCCTCAAAAAATCTCGCCTTGTCGTCTGCCTCAAGGTTAAAATCGGTCACTGCCGAGCCGAAGGCGAGCTTCAACTCGTTTACAAGCTCTCTTCTCGCTCTGCCTGCTATATCGGTTTTATTGACGAATACAAAGGTAGGAATCTTGTTTCTCGAAAGAATACCGAAAAGAGTCATAGTATGCGCGGTAACGCCCTCTGCGGCGCTGACCACGAGTATTGCGTAATCCTGAACGGATACCGCGCGCTCCGCCTCGCAGGAGAAGTCAACGTGCCCGGGCGTGTCAATTAAAGTAACCTCCGTGTTTTCAAGCTGAAGCTCTGCCTGCTTTGAAAAAACGGTTATTCCACGCTCTCGTTCAATGGTATGCGTGTCAAGAAAAGCGTCTCTTTTATCAACTCTGCCGAGCTTATCTCTTGTGCCCGAGGCGTAGAGCATTGCCTCGGAAAGCGTTGTCTTTCCCGCGTCAACGTGGGCGAGTATTCCTATGATGGAGCGTTTCACGTTTATCTCCTTTCCGAATTTAAGATTAAAATTCTTATTCTTTAAAAAGAGGCTGTCCCAATTTTGCTTGAGACAGCCTAAGATGGAAATCAAGGCTCATCTGACAGCGCTAAGCCTTGAGAGCAAGCCTTTATTTTACCTTTATATGAAGGGTGGGATTTACGATATTGTCGCAAGCGGTAACCGAATTGTCCCTTCCCGCCATAAGACGCATTCCCATATTTTCGATAAGGTTTCTCGGGGGGAGTCTTAAATTCTTCATTTCCTTCGAGTTTATCTGCTTGGACTTTGAAACTATGGATACGTAACGGTCGTATATGGTGGAATTGAGGAGAGCGAAAAGACCAAATACGAGTCTTGCGCACATTTCCTCCTTGTTATCCTTCATATCGATGAAGTTAATTTTATTGTGCGTGGATATATACTGATTCTGCGGGCGCTGACCTGCAAAGTATACTGCCGAGTTTATAAATCTATCGTCACTCTTTGCGGGAACACGCTTTATGATTATCATATTTTTGTTTCTCTGGAATAGCGCTGTTTCCGTCGGCATAAGGTACTGCTTTTTAACACGGGGCATAGGGAATTTGATTCCGCCCGATATCATAGCTGAGGGACGGATAACGGGTATCGTTCCCGCAATCTCCTCGTCGTAAAGCATCTCGGAGCATTTCGAGTCTATTACAAGACCCGTGCTCATTTTAAGACCGAGAGAGGTGAGCGTTTCGGGGAATCCGCCTATGTATTTTACTATTCTCGTTTCCTCAATGCTCTTCGGAAGAGTGAGCGTTCCGTCGCTCTCGTCAACCACGAAGGTGTAGGGAAGAGCGGGGAGCGAGGCGGTCTTTTCCAAAGAACCGTCATCGGTTGAGGTGGAAATTAGTATATCGGACTTTTCCTCGTTATTTTCATAAGCGAGGATAATGGACTTTTTAAGAGGAATAGCGCGCTTAAGGTTCTTCTGCTTGCCGATGAAAAGATGAATTTTGCGAAGAGCCAGCCTCGTCGCGATATCACGTCTTATTGCCGTTATAGACGATGCGCTTGCCACGGGGGTCGGAAGCATTATAACGAGGCTTCCGTTCGCTTCAAGATGCTCGGAGGCGACCTTGAAGAAGAGGTACGCCGCGCTTACCTTAAGCATTGTAACGCAGCCGACCGCCTCTGCGTCGGGCGAGCCCTTTTCAATAAGCTCTGTCGGCGGGTTGCATATAATTACGTCGAATTTATCCTCTACCGTATCGAAGAAGGTTACGGTATAGTGGTTCTTGACGTCAACAAGGTAGTTCTCGTCGTATACGGTCACGAAAAGTCTTACGTCATAATCGTGACGGCATTTTTTTCTTATTCTCTCGAGGTTATCCTCGAGCATAGGGAGAAAATCGGGATCGTTTTCGTAGCAGGTGAGGAATATTTGCTTGCACTTAGGGGCGTTTTTGCAAATATGCTCTACCGCCGCCGCAGCCAAAATACCCGTTCCCGCTCCGGGATCGAGAATCGTGTAAGCCGTTTTTTCGGGATCGAGCTTTATCATATCCGCCATAAGACGCGCGGTGTTTTTCTTCGTGAAGAGTCTACCGAGTCTTACGTTTTCGGTTTTCGATTTTTCTCTGATGAGCTTACTCGTGTTTCTTACGGCAAGATTAAGCATAGCACTCGTCCTTTCTTAAGATTTTTTGCCCTCACGCATAAAAAAGCCTTTTTTGAGCGTATAAGGATAAAAAACGGTAGAATACAAAAAAGCCCCGAAAATCAAGGGATTTTTATTCTGCCACGATTTATTTTATATTATTGTAGCATATTTTTGCTCCTCTTTCAAGTGATTTTGCATATTTTTTTAAAAAAATGTTGCAAAAGGTAGATTTTAATGGTATACTTATCACAGAAAGTTATAATTAGAAGTTAACGGAGGTTTGACATGAGTCAGACAACTGAAAAAAAACACATCAAATTCCTGCAGTGCGGAGATATTCATCTCGATACTCCGTATACGGGACTTACCGCTGAAAAGAGCGAGGAAAGAAGACGTGAGCTTAGAAATTCGTTCAGCCGTATGATGCAGTACGTGCGTGACAGAGGCGTTGACGTCGTTTTGATGTGCGGAGATATTTTTGATACCGTATATGCTACGAATACGACGGCAGAGGTTCTTATAAGAGAGTTTAAAAACTGTCCCGACGCTATTTTCGTAATAGCTCCCGGACGCTCGGATTCTTATGAAAACAACCCGATATATACCTCGGGCAGACTTCCTTCGAACTGCCACGTTATTATGGATGAGCATCTTTCGAGAGTTGATATAAACGAGCTTAACGTTACCGTTTACGGCTGGGGCTTCAAGAACGGCAAGATGACAGAAAATCCTCTTTACGAGCGCCAGGTTGACGACGTTTCGAGAATAAACTTCGTATGCGGATATGCCGATCTTGACGGCGCGCTTGAGTCGGATACCTGTCCGATATCCACGCAGGACCTCAAGAAGTTCGGCGCTGATTATTACGCTCTCGGCTCTCGCCACGAGGCGAGCGCTACCGAAAGAGTGGGCGCTTCGTTCTATACGTATTGCGGCTCGCTTGAGTGTACGGGCTTCGAGGATCCCGGAATCGGCGGAGCTAACCTTATAATAGTTGACGATCGCAACGGCGGTATTTCAATCGACGTAAGAAAGCTTACCTTCGGTCACCTTACCTTCTCGACCGAGGTTATAGACGTTACCGCGGTGGATTCGTATAATGAGATAATCAATCGCATAAGCCGTCTTATCAGCGAGAAAAAGTACGGAATAGAAACTGCGCTTCGTGTGGAGCTTACGGGCTTGCTCGATCCGAGATTCGTTATTCCGAAAAATCTCGATTCGGAGGCGTTCGGACTTTATTCCTTTGATATGATCGATAAAACAGTTCCGCTTTACGGAACAGAGAAGCTTCGCCGTGATATGAGCGTTAAGGGCGAGCTGTTCAGAAACCTTCTTCCTATGCTCGAGAGCGAGAATGAGGAAGATAGGCTTGTGGCGTCGAGAGCGTTTCGTGTAGGGCTTGCGGCGTTGGAATCCCGTGAAATTGATTTCTGATTTTGGGCGGAGATTTTTGGGATAACCACAAACGAAATAGAGGTGCATAGTTAAACTATGTGCCTCTTTTTTTTGTTTTATACGCATTTCGTAGGCAAGGGAATTAAGGTTGAATTTCTCCGAAATTCTTCCGTTTTATTATATTTCGTTTGTTATCTCCGTTTTCGAGTCTCAGCGTACCTTTGTACGCTTCTCGCCTCGAAGAACGAAGATTTCTCCACAAAACTCTCCTGCCCAAAATAATACCGTCATAAGCCCCCCGTGAGAAAAGGGACACGGAGCGCTTATGAGGGAGCTTTGTAGTGAGATTTTTGGGATAACCGTAAATAAAAGGGGTATGTAGTTAAACTATGTGCCTCTTTTTTGTTTTATACGCATTTCGTAGGCAAGGGAATTAAGGTTGAATTTCTCCGAAATTCTTCTGCTTCTGATATATCTTTATTGTATTTTTATAATTTTTATTATATTTTAATAAAACACTTGACAAAGCTTTGTTTTTTTGATAAAATTCTTTTGTTGTTTAAAAGCGTTTGAGCAGAAAGTAGTAGCCGTTTTATCCGTTTGGATTGAATTTTTTCGGTTCATAGCGGTGCTTGTTTCAGAGAGCTGCCGTTTGGTGCGAGGCAGTAACGGGGACTCGGTGAATTCATTCTGCGAGCTGAGGGTTGAAGATTGAATGCTTGACATTCGTTGCTTTTTGCGTATGGGATTGGATTCGCTTATAGTGCGGTTTGATTCTGCATTTCGCATTTTTGAATTCTGCATTTTATTGCGTAGGCTTTTCCGGTTTTGGCGGCCGTTATTCGCTATGGGTGTGTTAGCACCCGATGAGGCTCTTTGCCGTGAGGCAGGAGTGAAGCAGAGTGGTATCACGATAATTTATCGTCCCTGCATTTTCCTTGTTTGGAGAATGTGGGGTTTTTGTTTTTCTCGACGTGGACTCGCAAATGTAAAATATTGTTTACTGAAAATGGATAAAACGGCGTTTTACGGCGACTTTAAGGAAACAAAGAGAAGGCGAAAGCATTCTAAATGAAAATTAAAATAAACATATAAAGAGGAAAGAAAAATGAAAGAAAAATTAGAAGCGTTGCTTAAGGAGGGCTCGGCTAAGATTGCGGCTGCGGCATCCGAGAGCGAATTGCAGGAGATCAAGGGAGCGCTCCTCGGAAAGCAGGGAAGCGTTACCGAGCTTATGAAGGAGATTCCTAAGCTCGACGTATCTCTTCGTCCCGAAATGGGAAAGGCGGTCAACCAGGTTAAAAACCTTCTCAGCGAGCAGATCGAGGGCAAGCGTGAGGAGCTTAAGTTCAAGGCATCCGAGATTCCCGCGGATTTTGACTGCACTATCCCCGGTTTTGAGCCGAAGATCGGCGGACTTCACCCAATAACCCAGATGTGCTATGACCTTAACGATGCCTTTCGTTCGATGGGCTTTGAGGTGTTCAGCGGTCCTGAGATAACGAGCGAATATTATGCGTTCGATAACCTCAATTTCCCGCCAAACCACCCCGCAAGAGAGAGCATGGATACCTATTGGCTCGAGGGACACGACTCGGGCGAGGCTGCGGATAAGCTTTGTCTGCGTCCTCACTTGACGGGCGACAGCGTTCGCTATATGCAGACTCATAAGCCCCCTTACAGATTCGTTTACCCCGGTCGCGTGTATAGAAATGAAACGACCGACGCTCGTCACGAGAGAGCGTTCTTCCAGTATGAAGCCCTTATAGTTGACAAGGATTTCACCTATACCGCAGGTAAGGTTATGATAAAGAGCATCTTGCAGAAGGTGTTCGGCCGTGACGTTCCCGTAAGAATGAGAGCCGGCTTCTTCCCGTTCGTTGAGCCCGGATTTGAAATTGATATGGGCTGTCTTGTTTGCGGCGGTAAGGGCTGCAGCGTGTGTAAGCACGTCGGTTGGATAGAGATAATGCCCGGCGGTACGCCTCATCCCAACGTTCTCCGCGCGGCAGGTCTTGACCCCGACGAGTATACGGGCTTCTACGTTAACATCGGTCTTGACAGACTCGTTATGATGCGTTACGGCGTTGACGACGTGCGCTTGTTCCATAGCGCAGATCTCAGATTCTTAAAGCAGTTCCGTTAATGGCGAGAGAGGAGATAGAAAATGAAATTATCACTTAATTGGATAAAGGATTACGTTAAAATTCCCGATGATATGGATCTTTCTCGTCTTTCCTACGATCTCACAATGTCCACAGTTGAGGTTGAGGGAGCGGAAAATCTTGCTGACGGATACAAAAATATAATCGTCGGCGTGATAAAGGAGGTTCTTCCTCATCCAAATGCCGATAAGCTCCGTGTTTGCCGTGTAGATATTGGCGGCGGCGACGTAAAGGAGATAGTTTGCGGCGGCTCTAACCTTGAGCCCGAAATGAAGGTTGTCGTTGCTTGTCCCGGCGCAATGGTGCGTTGGCACGGCGAGGGCGAGCCCGTTGAAATCAAAAATACAAAGCTCCGCGGTGTTGCGAGCTTCGGTATGATATGCGCTTCGAGTGAGGTTGGAATGGCAGACCTCTTCCCTGCGGCAGAGGAGCATGAAATTATGGACGTTTCCTCTTTCGACGCTCCTGCGGGAACGCCGATTGCGGATGCGCTCGGTCTTAACGATATAATTCTTGAAATAGACAATAAGTCTATGACTAACCGCCCCGATCTTTGGGGACATTACGGTATTGCCCGTGAGATTGCGGCGCTTTACGACCTTCCCTTAGTTGAGTTTGATAAGTACGTACCCGTGGCAAACGTCAGCGAGTACGACGTGAGAATAGACGATAGCGAGCGTTGTCCCCGTTATATTGGCGCAAAGCTTGAGGGGCTCGGAATCAAGCCCGCTCCATTTGAGATGCAGTCGAGAATCTGGAGAGTTGGAATGCGTCCTATAAACGCTCTCGTTGACGTTACAAACTACGTAATGCTTGCAACAGGTCAGCCTACGCACGTGTTTGATTCTACACATATTATAGACCATATTTGCGTTCGCCGCGCTAAAGACGGAGAGAAGCTTCAGCTTCTTAACGATAAGGAGCTTTCGCTCTCGAATGACGACCTTGTTATATCCGACGCTGAGGGCGCTGTCGCTCTTGCCGGCGTTATGGGCGGAGCGAAGGATTCTGTTCTTCCCACCACGAACAGCGTTATTCTCGAGGTAGCGAACTTTGAGTCAAGGGGCGTGCGCAGAACCGCTCAGAGATACGATAACAGAACCGAGGCGTCAGCAAGATACGAAAAGGCTATAGATACCGAAAGATGCGACCTTGCGCTCTCTCTTTCGATGAAGCTCTTCGCCGAGCTTTATCCCGATATGAAGCTTACGGCGTATAAGGATCTTTATATTAACAAAACCAAGAAAAACGAGATCGACGTTGAGCTTGAATGGCTCGATAGAAGACTCGGTATGCGTATCCCCGCGGAAGTGGTTGCCAAGAAGCTTGGAGCTATGGGCTACGAGGTAAGCTTTACCGATACGAATATGCATATCGTCGTTCCCACCTGGCGCTCGACGGGTGACGTTTCAATCAAGGCTGACATTATGGAAGAGGTTGCCCGTATGTACGGATACGAGAACTTTGAGGCTACCTCTATCACCACCACATTTGATGCGGCAATTAATCAGCTCGACTATGATTTGATAAGAAAATGTAAAGAATACCTTGCATTTAAGGCTAATATGCAGGAAATATTCACATATCCTTGGATGAGCGAAGAGTGCGTAAAGGCTATTCTTCCTTCGACTGACGGCATACTTGCTCTTGCAACACCGCCCTCGCCCGGGGAAAAATACGTTAAATGCTCGCTTCTTCCCAATCTTGCCCGCGCGATAGTTAAAAACGAGCGTAACTTCGACGAGTTTGATATCTTTGAGGAGTCTTTGGTATTCCTTGATAAGAATTACACCGAGAACTATAAGGGTGAAAAGCTTCCCGCTCAGGAGCGCCACCTCGGTTGCGCGTTCGTTGGCGGCGAGGATAACGTTTCCGCTCTCTTCCGCAGAGCTAAGGGAACTATCGCTTCAATGCCGAGATACACTCATATGGAGCCCTTCACGTTCGTTAAGAACGAGAAGCCCTATTATGCTGACGAGGTAGTATGGCAGAACATCTATATCGGTGAAAAGCACGTCGGAGATATTGCCTTACTCTCTAAAAAATGCGCTCTCGCTTGCGGCATTAAGGTGCTTTCCGCAGTTCTCGTTGAGCTTAATATGGACGAATTCGTTCCCTTCAAGTCGAGAACGAACAAGTTCGAAAAGCTTGCGGAGTATCCCATCAACGATTATGACATTTCCTTCCTCGTTGACTCTATGGTTAAGTGGGAAGAAATTTACACGGCTGCCATGGAAAAGGCAAAGGGCGGACTTCTCCGCGGAGTAAGCTTTGTTGACGAGTACAAGGGCAAGCAGGTTCCCGCAGGCAAGAAATCTCTTACCATTCGTCTTGCGATAGGCTCTAACGAAAAGACGCTCACCTCTCAGGAAACGGAAGAGGTTGCAAACGGCGTTATGAAAAAGCTCGCAAAGACCTTCGGCGCTGAAAGACGCTGATTTATGGATACGATAACTATCTAAAATAATTAAAGGTGAAGACGCCTCGAAAAGCGTCTTCACCTTTAATTGTTTGGTCTGGGGTTGTCGGTTAGTCCCGCCAAATAGTCAATTGATACGTTATAATACGAAGCAAACTTTTTTGCCCATTTTAATGGTATGTCGCTATCACCGTTTTCGTATCGTCTGTATTGCGTTAATTGCAGAAAGAAAATTTCTGCTACTTCTGCCTGAGTTAAATCCTTATCTTGCCTCAAGTCACGCAATCTGTTTTTGTGTTTTTCCATACAAATCACCTCTTATACATATTATACACAAAACACAAAATTGTGTTGACAATCGCACAATTTTGTGCTATATTATTTTTATAAAACACAATTTTGTGCGATTTTGGGCTTAAAAGGAGCGTTTTTTGATGAATAAAAATGAAATGCAGATCAACAGCTTTTGCAAAAACATCTCTGCTTTAAGAGCGAGGTACCGTATTTCCAAAAAGGAAATGGCAAAAATTTTAGGTATAGGTATCGGCAGTTTAAATAAGCTTGAAAAGGGAATAATTCCGACGAGAATGAGCTGTACCGTGCTTTTTCGGGTGGGAAAATTCTTTGATATTTCGCTTGATAAGTTGCTTTTAGATAAAGTATAAGGATGAACGAAGCTGTTATAACTTGACAAATTTTCATCTTTGTGCTAATATAATCGCGTATACGCACGTTAATTCGTGGTAAATATTTAATTATGAAGAAACACAGGGAGAGGGAAAACATGAAAGCGAAAATTAATAAAAGAATACTGACCGCAATGCTGGTTGTTATTATGCTTGTTGTTTTTGCGTTTACGCTCAGCTCATGCTCGTTCATTGATGAAATCAAGGGAAAGCTCGGCATGACTGATAACAGCGATAGCGGAAATGACGGCGCTGGCAACGGCAGCGAGGACGGTGACGGCACAAATAACGGCGGAAACGGAGGCGGTACGTCAAACACCGACAAGCCCGACCGCTTCGACGTAGTTTTTACAGGCGGCGGAGACGATACGGTTTTAAATTCCGTTAAGCTTGGCGACAAGCTCACCGCTCCCGAGAATCCCACAAAGACCGGATACACCTTCAAGGGCTGGTATAACGGTGATGAGAAATGGGATTTTGAAAGTGATACGGTTACCGCTAATCTCAACCTCTATGCTAAATGGGAGGTAATAACGTATACGGTAACATACGAGCTTTTTGGCGGTACGAATTCGGAAGCTAATCCCAATACGTACGATATTGAGGACGATAGCTTTACGCTTACCGCGCCCGAAAGACCCGGATACATATTTGCGGGCTGGTACAGTGATGAAAAGCTTACGAATAAGGTTGAAGGCGTTGACGTAAGCCTTTTGGTCAACCTCACCTTCTATGCCGGCTGGACTCTCGATAGCTTTGATATCAAGTATGAGCTTTCGGGCGGTGTGAACTCAAAGGATAACCCAACGACTTATGATGCGGAAAGCGGCAAGCTCGTGCTTGGAGAACCCGAGAGAGAGGGATATGCTTTCTTAGGCTGGTATACGGACGAGGAGTACACTCAGAGAATTACGGAAATCGACGTTACGGTTTACGCCGATATAACTCTATATGCGCTCTGGAAGGGCTATGACGAATTCTATACCTATGAGGTAAGTGGCGCAAATGCAACCATAACCGGATGCGAGGAAAGCTTCAGTCAGCTGAGAATTCCCTCGGTTATCGCGGGATATAACGTAACCGCTATTGCGGATTCCGCCTTTAAGGGAAAGGCATTTATCGAACAGGTAATTATCCCCGACAGTGTAACTCATATCGGTGTGTCTGCCTTTGAGGGTTGCGTAAATCTTAAGAGCGTGACCTTTGGCTCAGGACTTTTATCCATTGGAGATAACGCTTTTATCGACTGTATTGCTATAGTAATTATAGTAATTCCCGATAACGTTACCTCTATCGGTGTCGGAGCGTTCAAGGGATGCGGCAACGCGGCGTCAATTACCGTAGGTAACGGCGTCAGCTCTATCGGAGCATCAGCCTTTGAGAGCTGTACTAAGGCGGAGAGAGTTAATATAGGTACTTCGGTTAAGACGGTAAACGAAAAGGCATTCTACGGTTGCTCGGCTCTTAAAGAGATCGTTATCCCGGATAACGTAACGAGTATAGGAAGCTCTGCCTTTGCGCAGTGCGTCGGAGCGACGAGCATTACAGTAGGTAACGCAGTTACGAGCATTTCAAATTCCGCGTTCGAGGATTGCGCCGCGGCAACGAGCTTAAAACTAGGAGCTGCTGTTACTCAGATAGGTGATTACGCCTTCAACCGTTGCATAAGCATAAAGATAATTTTCGTTCCCGATTCCGTAAAGTCTGTTGGAGCTTCCGCATTCGAGGGCTGTTCGGGCGCAACATCGATAACCGTAGGAAACGGAGTAACGACGATCGGCAACAACGCATTCTCGGGCTGCTCGTCTGCAGAAACCCTTTATATCGGAAATGCCGTAACCGCAATCGGCGATAAGGCGTTTTATATATGCGTTAAAATAATCATCATAGTTATTCCGGATTCCGTTAAGACTGTCGGAGCTTCGGCGTTCGAGGGCTGCTCGTCTGCCGTGAGCATCGAGATCGGTAACAAGGTTTCTTCTATTGGAGATTACGCGTTCTCGGGCTGCTCGTCTGCTGAAAGCTTACTTATAGGCTCTTCCGTTACAAGCATCGGAGAGAAGGCTTTTTATGATTGCGTTAAAATTCTTAATATACACATTCCCGACTCTGTGAGAACTATCAAAGCGTCCGCGTTTGAAAACTGCTCGGGCGCTATCGGAATCAAAATCGGAAACGGAGTTACAACGATAGGCAATTCCGCATTCTCGGGCTGCTCATCGGCTACGGATCTCACTATAGGCTCGTCGGTCTTGTCTATAGGTGACGAGGCGTTCTATCTTTGCGTAAAGATAGTTGTTATCATTATTCCCGATAGCGTAACCACCATAGGAAGCTCTGCTTTCTACGGCTGCTCATCGGCTACGAGCATTAAGGTTGGAAACGGGGTTACCACCATCAAGGACTCGGCGTTTGAGGGCTGCTCGTCCGCTGAAAAGGTAGAGCTTGGCTCGTCGGTTACAACTATTGGAAATAAGGTATTCTACCTCTGTGTTAAAATAGTAATTATCGTTATTCCCGACAGCGTAACCCGTGTTGGTGACGAGGCGTTCGGAGGATGTACTTCTACGACGGTTTGCGCGCCTTGGGAAGAGAAGCCGTCGGGCTGGTCGGATAGCTGGACGGGTGTCAGCGGCGGCGGAGGCGGAGCTTCCGAGGAGCCGAACGTTCTTGTATCCGGAAAATGGAACATAATATACGATACCGAGATAATAGTCGCGATCTTCGGCGATTGGTACACCGTTACAGAGCCCACCTGCACAGCTCTCGGTCTTGAACGCCGCGAATCAACCAACGTTAAGGATCTTTACGAGACAAGAAACGTGGCTAAGCTCGAGCATAATTACGTTGATAAGGTCTGCTCGTCCTGCGGAAAGAAAGTAACCGAGGGACTTGTATTTACCTACAGCAGCTCATATAAGGGATATTCCGTAACCGGACTTGGAGATATTACCGATACGGATATCGTTATTCCGTCTGAGCACGAAGGAAAGCCCGTCGTTCAGATAGCCTCGGGCGCTTTCGAAAACAGAAGCGATATTACGAGTATATATATCCCTTCTACCGTTACGAATATAGCCGCGAACGCATTCAAGGGATGCAGCGGTATTAAAGAGATAGTAATTCCCGATAGCGTAACGAATATCGGCAGCTCAATTCTCGATGGCTGTACCTCTCTTGAAAAGCTTACTATCCCGTTCTTAGGATACAAGCTCAATGAGAAAAACGCTCAGGCTGTAAGCTATCCCTTCGGCGCAATATTCGGCTGGGGCGCGGCAGATGGCTTGGTGGAGGTAAAGCAGCAGTATTCCACCGCTCACCAAATTCAGACCTATTATATTCCCGCATCGTTGAGAAGCGTTACCGTAAACGGCGGCGCTATAGTATGGGGCGCTTTTGATAACTGCACGATGCTTACCGAAGTAAATATCGGCGAGCGTGTAGTATTGCTTGGAGCGAATTCTTTCAGAGGCTGTACAGGTATTACCGAAATGTTTATACCTAAGAACGTCAAGTCCGTATACGACGCGTTCCCCGGATGTACTTCTCTTGAGTACGTTGAATTTGAGGGACTTACTACGATAGGCCGTCAGTCATTCGGCTCAACCTCGTCCGTAAAGAACGTTAAGATAGGAAGCGGCGTTACTATGACCGGTTACGCGTTTTCAGGATGCGCTACTCTTGAAACCGTAGCTATCGGCAATTACGTGACCATTCCTTCGTACTGCTTCGATAAGTGTACGTCGCTCGCAACGGTAACGATAGGTCACGGAATTGAGAAAATAGATAACTATGCTTTCGCCGGATGCACCGCGCTAAAGAGCGTTAATATACCTACGTCTGTTAAGTCTCTCGGAATGTATGCCTTCGACGGATGCGCTTCGCTTGAAAGCATCAAGCTTCCCGAAAGCATTACGACGCTTGGATACGCTTGCTTCCGTAACTGCACGTCGTTAAAGGAAATGGTACTTCCCGAAAAGCTTGAAAGCATAGCGATCAGTCTTTTTGCCGGATGCGCCTCGCTTGAAGAAATACATATCGGACCAAACGTGCAAAATATCGGAAAAGATGCTTTCAACAGCTGTAGCGCTCTTAAGCGTGTTTGTATAGGAGATATAGACAATTGGTTTAAGATTACCTTTGAATCCACTTCGTCAAATCCGCTTAGCAACGGCGCCGCTCTTTACGTAGACGGTACGATTTGTGAGACCTTGGTTATTCCCGAAGGCTTAACGGACATTAATAATTACGTATTTTATGGATGCTCTTCAATAACGTCAATAGTTGTTCCCGAGGGCGTTACGGTGATAGGAGATTATGCGTTCGCAAATATGCGTTCGCTTAAATATGCTGAGATTCCTTTGGGCGTCAGGTATATAGGCGCAGCAATTTTCAATGCGTGCGCAGCTCTTGAGGAGCTTAAGCTCTCGTACTTCGACAACGCAGCATATGAAGTCAGCGTGAAAAATCCTATGGGATTGCTCTTTGGAACCCGCTCGTTCGACGGCTCTGTTGCGGTTACTCAGACTTACAGAACTGCTAACTCAACATACTCACAAAACGGTACGTTCTACCTTCCCGTATCGCTTGTTAAGGTAACTGTAAATTCCTCGGAGATTATCGGCGGCGCCTTTTACAATTGTACTAATCTGAAAACCGTGGTAATCGGTGATAACGTAACCGCTATCGGAACAAATGCCCTTTACGGTTGTACGGGGCTTGAGAGCGTAACGATGGGAGCTAACGTTGAGCTCATAAGCCAATACGCATTCTCGGGTTGCACGGCTCTTGCCGAGATTTTGATTCCCGAAAAGATTGCGAAAATCGACGAGTACGCTTTCTATAACTGTAAGGCGTTAGAGAAGGTTACGATAGAAGGAAACGGCGAGACCGAGATTTGCAAGTATGCGTTCAGAAACGCGGGAATAAATGAGCTTGTTTTGGGTAACGGTGTTGCGGTCGTGCGCACTTACGCATTTGAAGGATGCGGAAAAATTACTACGCTCAGAATAGGAAACGGTCTTAAAACGGTTGAAGGCTTCGGATTTGGCTCCACCGCTAAACCCACAGCGCTCTATATTGACGATCTTGCCGCATGGTGCGGTATTGAGTTCATTTCAACCAACGCTAACCCTATGCGCCTTAGCGAATACGTTCTTTACCTTAACGGAGAGGCTGTTGAAACGCTCGTTTTACCTGAAGGAATTGTAAAGGTCGGAGATTGCGCATTCTATATGTGCTCCGGCATTAAGAAGGTTGTATTCCCGGATTCTCTTGAGGAAATCGGTCACAACGCATTCTCGTTATGCTCGAATCTTGCGACTATTGAATTTTCGGATAATATTAAAAAGATGGGAGGCCAAGCTTTTTCGGGATGCACGTCGCTCGAAAGCGTTACCCTTCCCGCAAGTCTTGAATATCTACCCGTTGCGTTGTTCTCCGGCTGTACCTCGCTTCACACTCTTGTTATTTCTGACGGTATTAAAGCTATTAATGAGGGCGCTCTTGTCGGTTGCTCCAATCTCGTTAATCTCACTATACCGTTTGTAGGAGGCAGCTTGGATGCCACAGAGGCAAGCGCGGCAACACTCCTTGGTTATATATTCAACAGCTCGTCTTATTATGATAGGTTGAACAGCTATGAAATAACTCAGTGGTGGGGAGAAGAAAGCAGCGTTGTTACAAAAAATATTCCAAAAACGTTAAG
>SVUD01000079.1 GCA_015063445.1 Oscillospiraceae bacterium | reverse complement strand
GAGAATTGCGGCAAGATCGCCTTGCTTTTCTATTGCGGGACCTGAGGTGGTTCTGATATTGACGCCCATTTCGTTTGCGATAATGCCCGCAAGCGTGGTTTTACCGAGACCGGGAGGGCCGTAAAGAAGAACGTGATCAAGAGCTTCGCCTCGTCTTTTTGCGCTTTCTATGTAGACCTTAAGGTTTGATTTAGCCTTTTCCTGACCTATATAATCCGAAAGGGTTTTGGGGCGGAGCGAATTTTCAACCTCATAATCCTGGTTTGAATCGTATTCTCTTGAAACTATTCGGTTTTCAAAATCAAATTCGTTAATTTCATCCATCATAAGCCGAATATCTCCTTATCTTGAAAGCTTTTTAAGAGCCATTCTTATAATTTCTCCAACGTCTATATTGGTATCAATATCCTTGAGAACGTTAAGAACGGTGTTTTTGTCGTAACCAAGCACCATAAGAGCCTCCATAGCCTCGGAGAGATTTTTTCCGCCTCTTACGGGAACTGCCGAAGAGCCCTTTGTAAGTGAAGCCGCATCGGGAATTGAAATATCCTTCGAAATTTTATCCTTAAGCTCAAGCACGATTCTTGCAGCGGTTTTAGAGCCTATACCGGGCGCTTTTGCGATAGCCTTTACGTCCTCTGTGCATATTGCAACGGCAAGATTATCGGCAGTCATAACCGAAAGTATGCTCATCGCAACCTTTGGACCCACTCCGCTCACGCTGGTAAGTCTGTTAAATGCCGAGCGCTCGTTCTCGGATTCAAAGCCGAAAAGCTCAATTTCATTTTCACGTATAGCGAGATACGTAAAGAGCTTTACCTTTTTGCCAACCGATGACGCAAGCGATTCTGAGGTGATCTGGCTGACGGTAAGCTTATATCCGACTCCGCCGCAATCTATAACGCAAGTATTTAAATCCTTATAAGCGAGCTCGCCGCAAACGTAATAGTACATTTAAAATCCATCCTTAGTCTATGATAAGCGCCAAAAAGGTAAAAAATAACCGGTTTACAGCGCATAAGCAGTCTAAAATATATTTTAACACAAATGAAATGAAAAGTAAAGTTTTTTATTTTATTTTTATTATTTTATTGTAAGTGATTGACGGAAAAATATTTTTATGCTACAATATTATGAAAAAATATGCAATAATCGAAAAAAGGGGGGATTTTATGAGAATACTCGGCATTGACCCGGGACTTGCCATCGTGGGCTGGGCAGTAATAGAAACGCATCGCGGCAATTCATGTCCTGTGGCATTTGGAGCAATAAGAACGCCTGCGCACACTATTATAGAATCCCGACTTAAAATAATTGAGGACGATCTCAATACGATAATAGATAAATACAAGCCCGATGAAATGGCGATTGAGGAGCTTTTCTTCAATACGAATATAACGACGGGAATTGCTGTTGCCGAGGCGAGAGGCGTAATTCTTTGCACAGCTTATAAAAAGGGCGTTAAGATAAGCGAATATACGCCGCTTCAGGTAAAGCAGGCGGTAGTTGGATACGGAAAGGCGGAAAAGCATCAGGTTATTTCAATGGTAACCTCGATATTAAAGCTTCCCGCTCCGCCAAAGCCTGATGATACGGCAGATGCCGTGGCGATAGCGCTGTGTCACGCTCAGAGTAGCGGCTCGGCTATGGGAAAATATTTCAATCTCAGGTAGGTAAAGCTTATGTGGATAGCAGATAATTGGCAGGACTATAAAATTCTTGATACCTCTTCGGGTGAAAAGCTCGAGCTTTGGGGAAAATATAGCTTAGTTCGTCCCGATCCTCAGGTTATATGGAAAAGCGATAAAAAGAATCCGCTTTGGAATAAGGCTGACGCAAGCTATAAAAGAAGTAAATCGGGCGGTGGCGCTTGGAACGAAAACAGACTTCCGGAGTCATGGCATATAAAATATAAGGACCTTACGTTTCTCATAAAGCCCATGGGCTTTAAGCATACGGGACTCTTTCCGGAGCAAGCTACAAACTGGGATTGGATGCGTGAGCTTATAGAAAAAGCGGGAAGACCTATAAACGTTCTGAATCTTTTCGCATATACGGGCGGAGCTACCGTTGCCTGCGCTAAGGCGGGGGCGTCGGTTTGTCACGTAGACGCATCGAAGGGTATGGTAAATCAAGCTAAGGAAAACGCGAGACTTTCTGGGCTTGAAAATGCGCCCATCAGATATATAGTTGACGATTGCAAGAAGTTCATCGAGCGTGAAATACGCCGCGGAAGAAAATACGATGCGATAATTATGGATCCCCCATCATACGGAAGAGGGCCGACCGGTGAGGTTTGGAAGATAGAAGAGAATATAGACGCCTTCGTTGAGCTTTGCAGCGGGGTTCTTAGCGATACACCACTGTTTTTCCTCTTAAATTCGTATACTACGGGGCTTTCCGCATCTACGATGAAATATATAACAAATATAAGACTCTTGACAAAATTTGATGGAAAGAGCTATGCCGACGAGCTTGGACTTCCCGTTAAGGATACGGGACTTGAGCTTCCTTGCGGCTCGAGTGTAAGAGTAGTATTTTCTTAAAGAATTGGATTTTTTAAATGGATAATTACATCATAAAAACAGAAAACCTCAGTTTTTCTTACGACGACGGAGACGATGTCTCCGAGGTAGTAAAAAAGCTTAAACCGCCTGCGCTGGATAGCGTAAGCGTTTCTATTAAAAAAGGCGAATACATCGCCGTTTTAGGTCACAACGGTTCGGGAAAATCAACGTTTGCCAAGCTTCTCAATATGATACTTGAGCCAACGCTGGGCAAGGTATATATATACGGCAGGGATATTACCGCCGACGATTTTACCGAAGACGATATGTTCGAGATGCGCAGTAAGATAGGTATGGTGTTTCAGAATCCCGATAACCAGCTTGTTGCGACAGTTGTTGAAGAGGACGTAGCGTTTGGACCGGAAAATCTCGGATTGCCGCGCGAGGAAATAAGAAAGCGTGTCGACGAGTCTCTCGAAACGGTTGGAATGACCGAATACGCGCACCATGCGCCCCATAAGCTTTCGGGCGGTCAGAAGCAAAGAGTCGCCATTGCGGGAATAATCGCAATGCGTCCCGATGTCATAATACTTGACGAATCCACCGCTATGCTTGATCCTATCGGACGCCGTGAGGTGCTGGATATTATCGAGAAGCTTAACAGAGAAGAAAATATCACGATAATTAATATAACGCATTATATGGAGGAGGCCGCGAGAGCGGATAGGGTTATCGTTATAAACGACGGAAAACTGCTTCTTGACGGCAGCGCGAAGGAAATTTTCTCAAAGGTTGATTTTCTTCATAATATAGGACTTGAATCTCCTCAGGGAACCGAGCTTATCCACGCTCTTCGAAAGGAAGGGCTCAACCTTCCAAAAGACGCAATAAGCGAGGATGAATGCTTCAGCGCAATATTCGCTTTCTTATCAAAGGAGGGGATATGATGTATAAGCTTGAAGTAAAAAACGTATCCTTCCTCTACGGAAAGAAAACACCATTTGAAAGACGTGCGCTCGATAACGTTTCGGTTGGCTTTGAAAAGGGAAAGATTACAGGACTTATAGGACACACCGGCTCGGGAAAATCGACTCTCGTAAATCTTCTTAACGGTCTTTACCGACCGGAAGAGGGCGAGATACTTCTCGACGGAGTAAACATCTGGGATAAGCCATCCGAAATAAGCAAAATAAGATACAGAGTCGGTCTTGTTATGCAATATCCCGAGTATCAGCTCTTTGATGAAACGGTAAGAGCGGATATCGGATTTGCTCCGAGAAATCAAGGACTTTCGGATGAGGAAATAGAAGAGCGTGTTCGTGAGGCTGCTCGCTTTACGGGTATCACGGACGACTTACTCGATAAATCCCCATTTGAACTTTCGGGCGGTCAGAAGCGCCGTGTAGCGATAGCTGGAATTTTAGCTATGCGTCCCGAGGTTCTTGTGCTTGATGAGCCTGCGGCGGGACTTGACCCAAAGGGCAGACGAGAAATACTCGGCGGACTTTGCGAATATGTAAAGCAAAGCGGCATAACGTTGATACTCGTAAGTCATTCTATGGAGGACATGGCTTATTACTGCGATAACGTTGTGGTGATGAGCGGAGCAAAGGTATATAAATCAGGAAGCGTTGACGAAATATTTTCATCTGCGTCGGAGCTTGAGGCAATCGGGCTTGACGTTCCCGTGATTTCAAAAATCGCAACCAGACTTA
This sequence comes from Oscillospiraceae bacterium, assembly GCA_015063445.1. The sequence continues at coordinate 1,564 of SVUD01000079.1, read as the reverse complement.
AAAGAGCGGGTGTAAAGCTCGAAGGAACGCTTTATACCGTTGACGGAGTTAAGAAAGCTATAATGAAGCTGCTCGGAGGTGATAGGAAATGATTTCAGATATTACCTTAGGTCAGTATTTTCCCGGAAAATCCCCAATTCACAAGCTCGATCCGAGAACAAAAATATTACTTACCGTTCTTTACATCGTAGCGGTGTTTTTGGCTAATAGCCCTATAGCGTTTCTTTTCCTTATAATTTCGGTTCTCTCGCTGATATTTGTAAGCAGGATATCGTTGAGGGTAATACTGAAGGGTATAAAGCCGATAGTTTTCGTTTTGATATTTACCGCCTTGATCAACGTTTTTATGACCAAGGGAGCGAGTGATCCGCTTATCAGCTTCTGGATCATAAAAATTTACAAGGAAGGTATTATCAGAGCCGTGTTTATGGCGCTGAGAGTCGTGCTTCTCATAATAGGAACGAGTGTTCTTCTGACTTACACTACCTCGCCCATTTCCTTGACAGACGGTATAGAGAAGCTTCTTTCACCGCTCAAGAAAATAGGTATACCCGTTCACGTTTTCGCCATGATGATGACGATAGCGTTGAGATTTATCCCTACTCTTATCGAGGAAACCGAAAAAATTATGAATGCCCAGAAGTCGAGAGGCGCGGATTTTTCGAGCGGCTCGCTCGTTAAAAGAGCAAAAGCTCTGATACCCCTTTTAATTCCGCTTTTCGTTTCATCCTTCAAGAGAGCGGATGAGCTTGCCGTGGCAATGGAGTGCCGTTGCTACAGAGGGGACAAAAACAGAACGAAGCTTGTGAAGCTTACGTACAGAGGCAGAGATTTTATCTGGTTTGGAATAGGACTTTTATTCCTTGCGGCTATTATCTATCTTAAGATAACGCCTGCTCACCTTAGCGCAATTATACCCGAGAAAGTCTATGACGTGATTTTCTATAAGCTATAATTTTAAAAGGGCTTCATATACTTGCTGTGAATAAAATAAAAGAGGGGAGTCGTGAAAATGAAATATTTTGCAAAAATAAAATATCTTGGAACCGAGTTTCACGGCTTTCAGGTTCAGCCCGAGAAGCGTACCGTTCAGGGTGAGCTTTGCGCTGCGGCAGACCTCGCATTCGGTGTACCGTGTAAGGTTACGGGCTGCAGCAGAACCGATAGCGGTGTTCATGCAAACGAGTTTTGCCTCACGATAGAAAACGAGGGCGGAACTATTCCGCCAAAGACATTACCGCTCGCTATCGCCAAATTTCTGCCTGATGATATCTGTCTTTTTTACGCAAAAGAGTGCGATTCTGACTTTCATCCGAGATATGATGCGACGGGTAAGGAGTATCTTTACCGCATCTATAACGATAAGGTTCAGGACCCGTTTGAATTTGGCAGATCGTGGTTTTTGCCGAGGATAATTACCGATGAAGGCATAGAAAAAATGCGCCTCGCCGCAAAGCATATAATCGGAGAATACGATTTTTCCGCCTTTATGGCGAGAGGCTCTGATACGTCAGACACGGTACGTCACGTTGACTATCTGACGGTTGAAAGGCAGGGCAAAATT
>SVUD01000078.1 GCA_015063445.1 Oscillospiraceae bacterium | reverse complement strand
GGTTATCTTGTTTTATGGTACTCATTATCCATTGCATAAGCGCTGTTATGAGTATGAGAATACCCGCAGCTGTAAGATGCTCTAAAATTCCGCTTACGTCAACCAGCCCCTTGCCGATAATGAGGTCAATGGATTTACCTATAAGAATGGGTACGTAAAGCGTGAGAGCCACTATTCCGAGAGCTAAAACAGCCGAAACGAGCATAAGCAGCTTGTATTTTCCGATATACCTTAAAACCTTTGAAACGGTGCTTGTATTTTTATTCATTGCCGCAGCCCTCCGTTCCGAATTGAGTTTCATATATCTCGCGGTAAAGCTCGGAGTCTCTGAGAAGCTCCTCATGAGTTCCCATGCTTACGCATTCACCGTCGTCAAGCACGAGTATCTTGTCAGCGTGCATAACCGATGATGCTCTCTGAGAAACGATAAAGACGGTTGACTCGGCGGTGTTTTCCTTTATAGCCTGTCTGAGTCTTGCGTCTGTTGCGTAGTCGAGAGCCGAAGCGGAATCGTCGAGAATGAGTATCTCGGGCTTCTTAACGATGGCTCTTGCGATGGTAAGACGCTGTCTCTGACCGCCCGAAAGATTTTTACCGCCCTGCTCAACATAAGCGTCAAGACCACCCTTAGCGCTGACTATTTCCGCTCCCTGCGCTATTTCGATAGCGCGGATAATCTCTTCGTCGGTCGCGTCGTTTTTACCAAACTGTATATTATCTCGTATTGTGCCCGAGAAAAGATAAGCGTTTTGCGGAACAACCGCGATTTTTTCTCTGAGAGAGGATTTTTTGTATTCGGAAATATTCTTTCCGTTGATTTTTACCGCCCCCTCGGTTGCGTCGTAAAATCTTGGTATAAGACTTATAAGCGAGGTTTTGCCCGAGCCCGTACCGCCGATGATACCAATGGTTTCACCGCGCTTTGCCGTGAAGCTTATTCTTGAAACCGAGCTTTCGGAAGCGCCTCGGTAGACTAAAGAAACGTTATCAAAAACGATACCCTCGCCAACCGAGGAAAGCTCTTCATCTCCGAAGACCATGCTGCTTTGGGTATCGAAAACAGCTTCAATGCGCGATGCCGAGGCAAGCGATTTGCTTATGCTGATTATGAGGTTTGCGAGCTTGATAAGCTCAACGAGTATCTGTCCCATATAATTATAAAGCGCAACCACTTGACCTTGCGTCAGATCACCTGCGTCAACTCGCAGAGCGCCGATATAAATAAGCAGTATAACCGCAAAGTTAATGAGTATATAGGTAACGGGATTCATAAGCGAGGATATCCTGCCTACGAACTTCTGAATAGCGGTGAGCGACTCGTTTTTTTCCTTAAATGAGCTTATCTCCTCGTCCTCACGTGAGAAAGCGCGTATGACACGTGCGCCGTGAAGATTTTCACGGGTCTTTTTGAGAACTGCGTCAAGTCTTGTCTGCGCCTTTTTGTAAAGCGGCATTGAAATAAGCATAATTCCGAATACCACCAGCGAGAGCAGGGGAATTACCGCCGCAAAGGTAAGCGCCGATTTAAAATCAATTGTAAAAGCCATTATCATTGCGCCAAAGACAACGAACGGAGAGCGTAAAAGAAGTCTGAGCGTAAGATTTATACCGGTTTGCACCTGATTGGAGTCGCTCGTCATTCTCGTTATGAGAGTAGACGTACCAATGGTATCGATTTCACTGTACGAAAGCGTCTCGATGTGCGAGAAAAGCGCACTTCTCATTTTTGCCGAAAATCCGCATGACGCCTTTGCCGCATAGTACTGAGCGGTTACGGAGAACCCGAGACCGACAGCGCCGAGCAGAACGAGAACGAGGCACATTTTAATAATGTAGGGCTTGTCAGCCGTAAGTATTCCTTTGTCGATTATAGCGGCTATAACGAGAGGTACGATAAGCTCGAGTGTCGCTTCAAGCAGCTTGAAAAGCGGTCCGAGTATGCTCTCCTTGATATAGCCTCTGAAAAATTTCTTTAGTTTTTTCAAGCTTATATCCTCATAAAACTATTGTTTCTAACCCAATATTTTCTTTGTAAGCATTTTTGCTATCTCAGCCATTCCGTCGTTGCCCGGGTGGGTTATCCAGGTGTCCTTAACAACTATTTCCTCGCCCTCGGGATTTATGCTTATCTGTCCGGATTTTGCATAGTTTTCTTTTTTGTGCGCGGAGGAAATATCAAGAGACTCAATTTTCCAATCGGAGCAGGTTTGCTTGATAAAATCAACGATATCCCGCTTCATAAACCAACCGTATACCCATATAATTCTCGCATTTGGCGAGAGCCCTTTAACACGTCTTAAAAGCTCGGGCATGTTTTTCTTGAAGGCTTCCTTTTTTTCCGGCGTGTTTACGTTGTCCATAAGCTGAAAAACAATAAGATCAAGATCACTCTCAAAGCTTTTGAAGGATTCCTTTTCCGTGGTTGGATTTATTGAATTGTAAAACCATTCGTCAAAGGCTTCCGTGCTTTCGCTATGCTCAAAGGGAGAAGCGTAAAGCCTCGAAAACGTCGATGTTGGCGAAAGCTCGAGGATTTTTGCGGCGATAAGGGAAGCGTAATCGTGATTTTTGTCGCTGGCGCACATACCGTAGCTTGAAAACATTCCAAGCAGTATTGAGTTTCCAACGAAAAGCGTCTTTTTGGGAATGACGGAAACACGTATTTCGCTGCCGTCCTCCCGCATAACCGAAACGAGCCCGTTGCTTACAAAGCATTCATCGTCGTAAGCTGTGACCTTTTCGTCTTCAATATCTTCGACGCTCCATTTGTCAATACGGCACTCTCCCGAGACCTCTGCGTAAAACTCCTTAACACCCTCGTAAATAGCAAGACTTACAGGGTCAAATTCGTAGTCTATCTTAAAGGTGCCCGAGATATCAATTCTGTATATTTCCTTTTCTGTTGCGTTTTCAGTAATACCTATGAGAAAGAAGCTTCCGCCCTCGGAGCAACCGTTTAAACGAACTCTCAGCCTATCCTTGTAAGAAGAAAAAACATCTGATTTCCACATAAAATTTATACCATTTAATAAACTTGTATTATAAGATAAAAATGCAAAAACGCCTAATTTGTAAGCAATTATTTGCATTTTTATTGATATTCGGTGCTGAAATTTAAAATTATTTGATTTTAAGCTTCTTGGATTCGTCGAGCATCTTGATGAAAAGACCGCCCTGAACAGTTCTATGGATGAAGCCTATCTGAGTGCCTGAAACGGTATCATACCAGTCAGTCATAACGAGTCTGTCGGGAGTCTCGTTATAGAAGTTCCAAAGAGGAGTGATGAACTTCTTGAATTCGCTCTGAGTTTTTGCCATAGTAGCCGTCCAAACGAGCCAGTCTGACTTTGTCTGATCGCATCTTGAATCGAGCGGCATACCGTAGTCGTTTATCTTAGTGAGGTTGGAAGCGATCTCCTTTTTGAATACCTTTTCGCCAAATACGCCCGTACCCCAGATTTTATCCCAAACCATATTGTATTTCATGGAGAACGAGCCTTCCTTATCGAAGGTTAGTCTGTACGAGCCGTCGGGATTTTCAGCGCGCTCGCACCAGCTTGCCGCCTTCTCCTTGGCGATAGCCATGTACTTTTCGCTCTCCACCTTGTTTCCGAGCATCTCGGAGAGAATAGACATACCTACGATACCCATAATAGCCTTAAGAGAAAGGTTGCAGTTGTGAGCGAGATGACCCGCAAAGTCGTCGGTGCAAAGCTGATTTTCGGGGTCGTCGCCGTATTCGATAAGATATTCGCACCAACCCTTGAGCGTATCGAAGTGAGTCCTTGCGAAATCGGCGTTTCCGTCAGCGATAGCAATGTTTGTTTCCATTATTATCATATTTCCGCATTCCTCAACCGGCATCTGCATATGATGCTTAAGCTCTCCTGTTTCACGGTTAAGTCCGTAAACCTGACCTGTAACGAGGGGATAGCGTCCGGCGTCGTGAGGAGCGTAATCGTAGGTCCAAGCATCAGAAGCGGCAAATTTGTATATCGGACGGAGCATACCCTTAATAAGCTCGGTATTATAGTAGAGGAAGAGAGGAATTGAGGGATAGGAAACGTCAACTGTAGCGGCGCAGCCGTTAGAGAAGCATTCCTTTGATATGTAAAGAATATCTCCGTTATCGTCTACCGCAAGCTTGTGCGCGGCGATAACCTGTCTGTATGCAAGAGAGAGAAGCTCTGCGTATTTCTCACCGCCGGCAGCGTAAGCCTTTTCATACATATCGGTCGAGAATTTGTCGCATTTTTCCATAAGCGTGGTATAATCCGCCGCAGCCTCGGTAATAGCCTCTTCAATGGTTTTTCCGTCCTTATTCCAGTAAGAAGAAAGCTTCTTGCCGAAATAATTTATAGAAGCTCCGAGATCATCATAAGCGAACATAAAGAGCTTTTTTTCGGAAGGCTCAACCTTTGCCTCGAGAGAAACGAGCTTAGTCCAGTTGCAAGCGGGTGTGTCGAATTTTGCTTCGCCAACAACCGCAAGATAAACGTAACCCCAGTCGATACGGATATCGTCACCGCATTTGTTGAGGGGATTCTGCGTTTCGTTCCCCATAGATACTGCTGTAATACCGTTGAAACTCTTTTCCGTGACAACAACGGGCGCTTCCTTACGCTTGTTAAGGCAGAGTGAATCTCCTATCATAACCTTTACGGAAACATCTTTAACTGAAGCGTCATTTTTCTCATATCTTACACTCATATAGGAAACAGGTCTTGTAAGAATATTGTAATCATCGGGAAGTACAGGTGTAGTGAAGTCCACGTAAAGCTTGATTTTTTCGTTTTCAAAAACAGCCTTTGTGGAAAGCGCGTTGATATCAAGAGATATCTGCTTGATTTTCTTTATATTTCTGTGATAACCGAGAAATGAGTATTCCACGCCATCAACAAAAACTCTTCCCAAAATATCGTTTTTCGACCTTGTCCAATGCTCAAGCTCTCTGAAATTTAGAATTTCGTCAGGAGCCCATACGGAAAAATAAGGATCGATAGTAATAATCGGAACTGCCGGTGCTCTGAGTTTCATATTTTTGTCCTCTTTAAAATAAATTTGTTGTCTATTTTGCAAAGCATTGATTGTGCGCTTTGGCATTGAATTTCTCAAAATACCATATCAACACAGTTTAGATTTTACCATATAAAAGAAGAAAAGTCAACAGAAAATAAAAGTTTAAAGCCGGTGTTGTCTGACGTTAGAGAATCAAAAAAGACGAACTACCCCGAGGGGTGTTCGTGTCCTGCGGAGAATTAGCGGCAGAAGAGCTTGAGCGTTGACATAAATGAGATGTTTCGCACAGCGAAACCGTGCCGCTATGTTTCGAACTCCTCGCCTGCGGCGACGAAGTTAGTTCAGCACAAGAGAATCAAAAAAGACGAACTGCCTCGAGGGGTGTTCGTGTCCTGCGGAGAATTAGCGGCAGAAGAGCTTGAGCGTTGACATAAATAAGATGTTTCGCACAGCGAAACCGTGCCGCTATGTTTCGACCTCCTCGCCTGCGGCGACGAAGTTAGTTCAGCACAAGAGAATCAAAAAAAGACGAACTACCCCGAGTGGTGTTCGTGTCTTGCGGAGAATTAGCGGCAGAAGAGCTTGAGCGTTGACATAAATGAGATGTTTCGCGCAGCGAAACCGTGCCGCTATGTTTCGACCTCCTCGCCTGCGGCGACGAAGTTCGTTCAGCACAAGAGAATCAAAAAAGACGAACTACCCCGAGGGGTGTTCGTGTCCTGCGGAGAATTAGCGGCAGAAGAGCTTGAACGTTGACATAAATGAGATGTTTCGCACAGCGAAACCGTGCCGCTA
>SVUD01000013.1 GCA_015063445.1 Oscillospiraceae bacterium | reverse complement strand
AGAAAAGCAAGGCGATCTTGCCGCAATTCTCACCAATCTCGGTGAGGGCGACGTTTTGTTTATAGACGAGGTTCACCGTCTTTCCAAAGCAATAGAGGAGATTCTATATCCCGCAATGGAGGATTATTCCCTTGATATCATTATCGGAAAAGGACCAAGCGCAAGATCTATAAGACTTCCTATTCCTAAATTCACGCTCATTGGAGCAACAACGAGAGCGGGACAGCTTACGACACCTCTTCGCGACAGGTTCGGAGTTCTTCTCAAGCTTGAGCTTTATACCCCCGAGGAACTTGCTTCAATAGTTAAACGCTCCGCGGGAATTCTCGAAATAGAGATTACCGAAAAAGGCGCTCTCGCAATTGCGTCACGCTCGAGAGGTACGCCGAGAATCGCAAACAGACTCTTAAAAAGAGTGCGCGATTTTGCGCTCGTAAAGGGTGACGGAACAATCACATCGGAAATTGCGGATTATGCTCTTGAGGCTCTTGAGATAGATGAGCTCGGGCTTGATAACACCGACCGCAGAATGCTCGAGGCTATAATCAAATTCTACGGCGGCGGTCCTGTTGGACTTGACACGCTATCGGCAACGATAGGCGAGGAGGCTATTACAATTGAGGACGTTTACGAGCCTTATCTTATGCAGATAGGATTCCTTGCAAGAACACCGAGAGGAAGATGCGCAACCAAACTCGCATACGACCATTTGAAGATTCCTTTTGGTATTTAAAACAGCATTTTCTTTTAAAAGAGATATATAATTCAAAGCAGAAAACAAAAAGCGTAGCTTATAAACAGCATCCATAATGGAGCCTGTTCACAAGCTGCGCTTTTATTTTTATAAGATTAAGTAATTGTTTCTATCAGCTACGCAGAGCGTCTATTGCCTCTTTTCTGTCCTTCGCTTTAAATACTGAGCTGCCCGCAACAAGAACGTTTGCTCCCGCATTTATAGCTTCGGGTGCGTTTTCTGAATTTATTCCACCGTCAACCTGGATATCAACGCTAAGCCCGCGCTTTGTTATTTCCTCGCGAAGAATTCTGACCTTATCAAGAGTTTCGGGTATAAGCGCTTGTCCTCCGTATCCCGGCTCAACCGTCATAACGAGGACCATATCGCATTTTTCAAGATACGGGAAAACTGCCTCTGCGGGAGTATTAGGCTTTATGGAAATAGCCGCCTTTGCTCCGTTTGCTCTTATCATATCGAGAAGCTCGGCAGATTTTTCCGTCGCCTCATAATGAAACGTTACTATATCGGCGCCTGCGTCTATAAAGCGTTTTGCATAAAGCTCGGGCTCTACTATCATAAGATGCACGTCGAAAACCATATCGCTTTTTTTGCGCAAAGCCTCTATTATCGGAAGTCCAAAGGAAATATTAGTTACAAATCTTCCGTCCATTACGTCGAGATGAACCATATCCGCGCCCGCGCGCTCAATATCGGCTACCTCTTCTCCGAGTCTTGTAAAATCACATGCGAGAACAGAAGGTGAAATCTTTATCATAATAGCTTACCTCTCGAAAAAATCATTTTAATATATATTTTACTTTATACAGTATTACGTTAGTATCTAAAAAATAATATTTACATACAATATTAAGGGCAAGATACGGCATACATGAGCTCGCCGACAGTAAAGAGAAGGAAGTTTGAGTTCAAAACGAGCCATCACTTTGCCTTTAATATAAATATAATGAAGCTCTGCAGACGGAAAAAGACGTTTTTTCGTACTGCAAGCTTCATTTGGTAAAGCTCACGCAATTTTTCCGTAATTTATATGCTGTAAATATTTGAACGGATTCGGTAACGTCAAAATCATAATATGCGATTTAATACAACCAAATAATACGAAATAATATATCAAGCAGCGTGTGAATTTCACACCTCAACAAGCACGACTGCGTGCGCGCTTATTCCCTCTTCACGCCCCGTGAAGCCAAGATGCTCCTCGGTAGTTGCCTTTATACTTACACGACAGACGTCCGTACCTAATGCAAATGCTACGTTTTTGCGCATTTCATCAATAAACGGAGCAATCTTCGGCTTCTGGAGAATCAGTGTAGCATCAAGGTTTACCAGCCTTGCCCCTCTTTCGCTAATCAGCTTATTAACAAGAGTGAGAAGATGCATGCTGCTGATTCCCTTGTATTTTTCGTCGGTATCCGGAAAATGCTTTCCTATATCGCCAAGCGCCACAGAGCCGAGAAGCGCATCCATTATCGCGTGTAAGAGCACGTCAGCATCCGAATGTCCTAAAAGCCCCATTGCATGAGGTATTTCCACTCCGCCGAGAATAAGCTTTCTTCCCTCTACAAGCCTGTGAACGTCATATCCGTGACCGATTCTGATTTCTTTCATATCAAAATCCCTCGCGCTTTCTTATTATGAACTCCGCAAACGACACATCGTCGATTGCGGTTATTTTTACGTTTTCTGAGGAAGTATTAACGCAATAAGGCTTAACACCTATTCTTTCAACAAGAATATTATCATCGGTAATGCTCTCGTCAAGCACGTCTGAGAACTCAAGAGCCTTTGAATATACGCTTTTTGAAAAAGCTTGCGGAGTTTGCACGGCTCTCAGCTCATTTCGCGACACCGTATCGATTATCTTTCCGTTCTCATCGCATTTTTTTATCGTATCAGTCAAAGGTCTTGATGCCGTTGCGGCGCCGTAAAGATAAGCGGCAGAAGCCACAGAATTTATTTCCTCCGGCGTTATAAGACATCTCGCGCCGTCGTGAATCATAACATACTCCGCAGCCTCGTCAACAGCGCTGAAGCCAAGCTTCGCAGACTCTGCTCTATTTTTACCGCCTTTTACTATTGTAAAAGGCTTTTTTATGAAATGACACTCTTTGTTTACAAACTTCTCCTCGCCGTCTTTGTATACGACAACCAAGGATTTTACCGTTTCAGCGCTATCAAAAGCCTCAAGCGTACGTCTTAAAACCGTTTTACCGCAAATATCAAGAGTTTGCTTCGTTTGGTCTATTCCCATTCGCTTACCGCTGCCTGCCGCAAGAATTATAGCCGCAATATTAGGATTGTTTTTTTGCATTGTCTTACTTCCTATAGTATACGAAATGAACGGTTATCGTTCTTTCCTTACCGTCATCAAGCTTATTTTTACCCTTAATTATGACACCGTCACCGCTCATAAGGTAACTCGCCTCAAGGTCCTTAACATCCGTAACGAAGATACGGTCTCCGGATGAATCCACTATAAACTCATCGTTTTTAAGGCAAAGAGCCCCGCCTCTGCCGATTACGTCCTCATTTCCGTTTCTATGCTCGGTGACGTATTTAACAGGTTGACCGTGCAATTCTTTCGCGCGCTCCAGCTTGAATGAATAGCTATCGGTGGATTTTTGCTTTCCGAATATTTTTCCAAAAAACGACATAACCCCTCCACAAATATACTTACACAATTATTTTACCACAATTCAGGTGAAAATGGAAGAGATTTTCGCTTTTTTTCCCACTTTTTCAAAAATAATTTCTGCTTGCGTTTTTTTTACGAATTTTTTTCATTTTTTTGTAAAAAAACTATTGACAACGTGCGATTAATGTATTATAATATATATATGGTGGGGCAAAATGGAGCAAAATGTGGAGTTTTCCCTATCTCACCCCATAAAAGTGGGGTAAAAAACACAAAAGTGTAATCATTTCATTGAAAGGAGGGTCATATCGTGTCATTCGTTGGTTCTTTTCCATATTCACTCGACGCAAAGAAAAGAGTTTTCATTCCCGCAAAGTACCGCGAAGAATTAGGCGCTGAATTTTATATCACGAGAAAATTTGACCCGTACCTTTCGATTTACACCGCTAAGGAGTGGGAGGAGTTTGTTGAGAAGATCTCAAGCCTTCCCGAATCCGAAGCCGCTGAGCTTCAGGATTACTTGCTCGGCGCAGCGCAGAAATGCGTTCCCGACAGCAGCGGCAGAATAATTCTTGACGAAAAGCTTATGCAACACGCTTCAATAGTTAAAAACGTTGTTTTTGTGGGAGCGGGCAAGCAAATAAAGATATGGGCGGAAGAGATATGGAGTCAGCGTGAAACTCAGCGTGATCCCAACTCTATCAGAGAGCTCATGCGCAAATACCAGCTTTAATAGAAACACGAAAGGAAGCGCAATATGGCATCAATTCCCTTTTCTCACGTATCTGTGCTTCTTTCAGAATGTATAGAAGCGCTTAATATAAGAAACGGCTTCACGTACGTAGACTGTACGACGGGCGGCGGCGGACATTCTCTTGAAATTGCGAAAAGGCTTGGCCCCGATTCAAGACTCATCTGCTTTGACAGAGACGAAAACGCAATTGCTGCCGCAAAAGAAAGACTCAAGGACTACCTTGATAAAATAACCTTTATCAACAGCAATTTTTCCGAGCTTGACAACGTAATCAAGGATTTAAAGATAGATAATTTAGGCGGTGTCCTCGCAGATCTCGGATGCAGCTCGTTCCAGTTCGACTGCCCCGAACGAGGCTTCAGCTATATGCATAACGCAAGACTCGACATGAGAATGCAGATAGACGCTCCCCTTTCAGCATATAACGTTGTTAACGAATATTCGGAATTCGATCTTAAAAAGATAATTTACGATTACGGTGAGGAGCGCTTTGCTCCAAGAATCGCAGCGGCAATTTGCGCAAGAAGAGCCGAAAAGCCGATTGAGACCACCTTTGAGCTCTCGGACATAATTAAGAGCGCAATTCCCAAGGCGGCAAGACAGGACGGACCTCATCCCGCTAAAAGAACCTTCCAGGCTATCAGAATTGAGGTCAACGCAGAGCTCGACACTATTCGTCCTATGATTATGAGCGCCGCAAAGAACATGTCGGTTGGCGGACGAATAGCCGTAATTTCATTCCACTCGCTTGAGGACAGGCTCGTAAAGCTTTCCTTTAAAGAGCTTTCCCAGGGCTGCACCTGTCCGAGAGATTTTCCCGTTTGCGTATGCGGAAAGAAGCCCGAAATTAAAGAAATCACAAAGAAACCAACACTTCCCACCGAGGAAGAATTAGAGAACAACCCACGCTCAAGAAGCGCAAAGCTTCGTATAGCGGAGAAGATATAATTACAGGATTAAAAGGAGATAACGCTAATGAATCAGCATATGACTTACGACAAGCTTTATAGTAACATGGTAAAGAACTTTACTGTTGAAAATGATAATACAGATTACACTCTCGGCGACTATATGCTTATGAAAGCAAGATCAAAGCGAAACGCTATGATAGCGGCTACAGAGACAAGACTCGCGGTTGCTGATACAAAAAGCACATCTCTCACTACTGTTTTTAGTTACGTAAGCGAAAAACTCAAGGTAAAAAAAGCACCTCTTAAGGATAAAACTATGCGCAAATTCCCTCTTCGTACGTCCTTTGCCGCGCTCTGCTCCGCAACTATAGTATGCGCTCTTGTTGTTTGCTGCACCGTTTTTGGACTTTCTTCTGCTAAGGCAGGAAAGGACAACATTGTTTCAATAACAGAAACAGACTGCGAAATTGAGCAGAATATCTCCGAGGAAACAGTTTCAGTTGATTTCTTTGGCGCGATTTAAAAATAAAATTTCATAAAGAACAACTCCCCGTAATAAAATGTATAAACGGCTTTTGTCGATACATTTTTTACGGGGTTTTTTATGTCTATTTCCAAATATCAGAAAACGGATACTGTAACTTTAACTAAAAAAAGAATTTTTAAAACTTCAATAGCGTTTGCTATTTTTCTTTCTTTGCTTATATACAATCTTTTCTCTTTACAATTTATAAATTACGCGCACTACAAAAATAAGGTTTTTGATCAAATAACGACAAACTCAAGGCTTAAGGCGAAAAGAGGAAATATATACGACTCAAATATGAATCTTCTCGCAACCGATAAAACGGTATGGCGTATATTTGTTTCATCACGAGAAATCAAGAAGAGAAGCAAAAATGATAAAAAGGAATACACAGAAATAATCAGCCGCGGACTTTCTGAAGCTCTGGATTTGGAATATGCTTCCGTATTTACAAAAATCAGCAATTCAAACGTTCTCGATATAACTATAAAAAAGAGCGCAAACGAAGACGAATACAATAAAATAGTCGGATTTATTAACAAGGAAGGTCTTGAGGATATGATCTTTACCGAGGCGCAGACCTCAAGGTATTATCCCGAGGGCACGCTCGCGGCGCACGTTCTCGGCTTTACGGGAACAGACCTTCAAGGACTTTACGGACTCGAATACTCATATGACGATATTCTTAAAGGAACGGATGGGTATTATCTTTACGCAAAGGATGCAAACGGAAATTCCCTGCCTAACGATTACGCAAGCTTCGTTCCCGCAAGAGACGGATACGGTATAGTCACAACTATCGACTCATATCTCCAATCGCGGCTTGAGGAACAGCTTGAAGCAGTGAGAATTAATCATTCGGTTGAAAACAGAGTTACGGGCATAGTTATGGATACAAAAACAGGAGCCATTCTCGCTATGGGAACCTCCTCTCCGTTTGATCCCAATTCTCCCTACGAGCTTGATGCGATATCGCAAATTAAGCTTGATTCCTCAGGATTTACACCGGGAAGCGATGAATACAATGCGTTCAAAAAAAGTTTACTCGAAACCATGTGGGCAAATAAAGCAGTCAGCGAAACCTACGAGCCCGGCTCAACATTTAAAATAGTTACGGTTTCCTCGGCTCTCGACGCAGGGGCGGCAAAGGTAAGCGACACCTTTTCTTGCCACGGATATTTAAGCGTTGGTGGCTGGAATATACGATGTCACAAAAAAGGCGGTCACGGCTCGGGATTCAATCTCGGATACGGACTTCAGATGTCATGCAACCCAACAATGATGACTATTGCCGAAAGGCTCGGAGCTGAAAAATTTTATGAATACGTAAACGCGTTCGGTTATTTTGAAAAAACGGGTATTGACCTACCAAGCGAGGCGGGTACTATTTTTCATAAACTCGAAAATATCGGCACGACCGAGCTTGCAACGGCATCCTTCGGACAGCGTTTTAAGGTTTCAATAATCAGACAGCTGACATCTATCGCGGCAGTTGCGAACGGAGGAACGCTCGTTACGCCTTACGTTGTGGAAAAGGTGATAGATTCCGATGGAAATATAATAAGTCAGCATAACGCCGCCCCCGGACGTCAGGTTATCTCGGAATCGGTTGCAAAAACCGTATCCGAAATTCTCGAAGAAGGCGTCAGCGGTGACGGAGGCGCTAAAAACGCGGCAGTTGAAGGATATAAAATAGCTGCGAAAACAGGAACGTCACAAAAATTCGACGTTCTCGATGAGAACGGAAACTCATACCTCAGAATTGGTTCTACGGTTGCTTACTCAATCTCGGATGACGGAGGTATCGCCGTTATTATAGTTGTTGACGAGCCTACGTCAACCGTAAAATACGGAAGCGTTGTAGCCGCTCCTTACGTTTCGGCTTTTCTTAACGATGCTCTTCCCTATCTCGAATACTCAAAGGAGGGAGCTGATTCTCATATAACCGTTTCCGATTATGTCGGTTCGGAGCTTTCAGAGGCAATAAAAAATCTTAAAGAGCTCGGAATTACATACGAGGTTATCGGAAAAGGAAATACGGTTCTCGCTCAGACACCCCAGCCTAACGAAATGTTTCTTAAACCCAATTCAAAGGTAATACTTTATACAGAGGATAAAAAGCTTCTTTATTCCGTTGTCCCCGACGTTACGGGGTTAAGTATAGAAAAAGCCAACGAGCTGATAATAAACGCGGGGCTGAATATAAAAATTAAAAATCCTTCACTTACCGGTGGCGCAACAGTCATTTATCAATCGGTAAGCGCAGGAGCGGTTTTAGAAAGAAACAGTATAGTAGAAGTTGAAATCCTACATCTTGATTTTGAGGACTGATATGAAAATCCGTTATTTAATTCCAAAGGATCAACTGAAATCAGAGAGTGAGCTTTTAGACTCGGAAGTAGAAAGATGCTCCGCAAATCACCGCAATACCGATGATAAAACTCTTTTATTTTTGCTTCCGGGAGTAAGCTATGATACCTATCTTTTGGCAGATGAGTACGCAAAAAGCTCATCGTTTGCCATAGTAACCGAGGATTCTTCAAAATTCAATCAGAGCTTCTCTAATATAATTGAGGTTAAAAACGCAAGAAAATGCTTTGCCTTTGCAATGTCTCAAATATCTGATATCGATTACAGACGGTTGAGATTTATAGGCGTTACGGGAACAAACGGCAAAACCACAACCGCAACCTTGATATACAATATATTAAGCGAAGCCGATATAAAATGCGCTTTTGTCGGTACGGGAAAAATTATATTTGACGGTAAAAGCTATACCGATAATAACTATTCTATGACTACTCCGGATCCCGATGTGCTTTACCCCTTGCTTAAGGATATGCAAACCGCCGGATGTACTACCGTAATAATAGAAGCCTCCAGTCATGCTCTTGAGCTTGATAAGCTCTCGCCGATACCATTTAAAATAGGGATTTTCACCGGCATTTCGCACGAGCATCTCGAGTTTCACGGAAGCATGGAAAATTATTTTCTCGCAAAAGAGAAATTAATTGCCGCAGCCGAGATCGGAATTATAAATTACGACGATCCTTACGGTAAGAAGCTTTACGAAAAATACAAAGAGAAATCAACGGGTATGGGCGTCATATGGCGAAGTGACTCAAGCGCTACGGATATAAAAAACCGAGGACTTTTGGGCATAGGGTATATTTATCGGGCGAAAAACGTTATAACCAGAATAAACTTATCTCTTCCAGGAATATATAACGTATATAATTCAATATTTGCCTTCGAAGCCGCATATAAAATGAACGTACCGCCCAAAACAATAAAATCAGCTCTGGAAAAGACGAGCTCGATTGACGGCAGGTTTGAAATCATAAAGGATGATGTAACTGTCATAATAGACTATGCACACACGCCTTATGCACTTGAAATGCTATTAAAAACAGCAAAACTCTTAAAAAAAGCTGAGCAGAAAATTACACTTGTTTTTGGCTGCGGCGGTGAAAGAGATCCTTCGAAGCGTCCTTTGATGGCAGAAGCTGCCGAAAAGAACGCCGACAGAATAATAGTTACAAACGACAATCCGAGAGGAGAGGATGAAAACAAAATCATCTCGGATATACTCTCGGGATTTAAAGAGAAAAGGCACGGTGTTATAATAAACAGAAAAGAGGCAATAGAATACGCAATAATCAAAGCAGGTAAAAACGACATAGTTATAGTAGCCGGAAAGGGACATGAAAAATACATCAAGGATAAAAGCGGAACTCACCATTTTGATGAAAAAACAATAATCAAAAATTCGTTAAAACTACGAAAAAAGGAATGAGCTTATGCGTATAAAAACAGAAATACCACTCTCGGTGGCATTTATAAAAAACACTCTTGGTATCGAAAAAAACACAGGTGATGAAAACAAATTTATCAGCGCGATTTGTACCGATTCACGTGAAGCTGTTGGCGGCGAGTTGTATATCGGTCTTAAAGGCGAAAATCACGACGGATCTCGCTTCATTGATGAAATAAAAGATAAAGTCTTATTAAGTGTAGGTTCTCTTAATTCTTCTGCGGATATCAAAAGCGACGATCCAAATACTTCCCTGCTCGTTCTCGCAAGGGCATATAAAAATTTACTGCCTCTCAAAAAGACAATTGCCATTACCGGAAGCGTTGGTAAAAGCACTACTAAAAATCTGCTCGGCTCTCTTTTAAGTCTTAGATTTGTTACTCATTCAACATATGGAAATCTCAATAACGAATTTGGCGTTCCGTTCACGGTTTTCGGCGCGCCGAAAAATACGGAGATTTTAGTTATTGAAGCGGGAATGAATCACGCAAATGAATTAAAAAGAATTTCCGAATGTATTGAGCCCGATATATCGGTTATAACAAAAATAGGCTCGGCTCATATAGGAAATTTCGGCTCGCTTGAAAAAATTGCCGATGCCAAGTGCGAAATTCTCAGCGGTATGAAAAAAGAGTTAGCAATTTTTCCCGCCGACGAGGAGCTTTTGAGATCAAGAATAAAAAACTATAAAACGGTATCACTATCCGATAGAATTGCCGATTATTCACTTACAAACTCCGAAAAAAACAATACACTTATCTTTAAATCAAAGGACAGTGATTTTACGCTTCCGATTCATCTTCCCGAAAACGCTCCGTTTCATATAGAGGCATGCCTCGCGCTCTCTCTTTCCGTTTGCCGCGAGATGAATATGACGCAAAGCGAGATGCTCTCAGCGCTTCAAAATATAAATTTTACTTCATATTCGAAGCAGATATGCCTGAGACATCTAAAAATAATAAATGATTCTTACAACTCCTCTCCGGACGCCGTTATCGGAGCGTTAAATCATTTAAAAACCATATGCGGAAATAAAAGCGCTGTTATAGGCGATATGCTTGAGCTTGGTGATTTAAGCGAAGAACTGCATTTTAAGATAGGTTACCTCGCTGCGTGTTCGGATATCAAAAATCTTTATCTGGTTGGTGAGTTTTCGAAATTTATCCTTGAAGGCGCGCTGGCGGGCGGCTTTGATAAAGAAAGAATATTCATTAACGAAAATGCGGAAAATCCGGAAATTACAGCAGCGCAAATTCTTAAGTATTCCTTCGATGAGGTAATACTTTTCAAGGCTTCGCGCAAAATAAAGCTTGAAAGAATTATAGATATTTTAAAGAAGGCACTGAAATGATGGATTCAAACTTGATTTTTTATATATTCACGTTCTTGTTTGTTATGACCTTAACCGCTATTTTAGAAAAAAAGCTTATTCCCATTTTGAAGCGTAAAGCAGAGCAGCCGATATACGACGAGGGACCCGTATGGCATTTAAAAAAGAAAGGCACTCCGACTATGGGAGGTATGGGATTTTTGTTAAGCTCCTCGCTCATACTTCTTGCCGTCGTTTTATACCTTTATTTTTCAGGTGAAAGGTATTTCGCCGCAGCGCTTCTTATAACGCTTTTTTATGCGGCTATGAATGCGGCAATCGGCATTGCCGACGATTATGCAAAAATAAGAAAAAAAGAAAATGCCGGTCTTACGCCTCTTCAAAAAATAATTTTGCAAACGGCTTCGGCAAGCTTATTCATTATTTTGCGGCGTATATTCCTGTTTTCATCAACCGAGATAGTATTCAGATCGGGTAGCGTGGATCTTGGAATGTTTTACTATCCGTTAACTCTCGTTATGCTTCTCGCTACCGTCAACTGCGCAAACCTTACCGACGGAATTGACGGAATTGCTTCGGGTGTCAGCTTTGCCATAGGAATTGTTCTGGCATTTCTCTCGGTTAACTCAAATTCAGAGGTTGCCTTCACATCATTTGCGCTCATGGGCGCGGCAGTTGGATTTTTGTTTTTCAATCTTCACCCGGCAAAGATTTTTATGGGTGACACCGGCTCGCTTTTCTTAGGCTCTCTTGCCGCGGCGTGCTGCTGTTCTCTCGGTAACCCTTTGATAATAATATTCGTCGGCGTTGTATATCTTATCGAAGGCATATCTGTAATTTTACAGGTAGCGGTTTATAAAATGACGAAAAAGCGAGTATTCAAAATGGCTCCGTTTCATCATCATCTCGAAAAATGCGGTTGGTCTGAAAACAAAATAGTAATATGGGCTATCATAATCACTCTCGTGTTTTCAATCCCCGCGAGTATTATATTCGTGTAAAGTATGAAATTCTTTAATAATTTTAATCATGGAAAGCAAATTGACAAATCCTTTATGCTTAAAGGAAAAATCTCTTCCTTTGATTTTTCGTTTTTTATTCTCACAGTCTTACTTGCGCTTTTTGGAAGTCTTATGGTTTTCAGCGCCGGCTCAGCATATGCCGAATTCAGATATGACGACAAATTTTTCTTCGTAAAAAGACAAATAATCTGGCTTCTTATCGGAATACTTGTGATGTTTTTCGCTTCGAGAATAAAACCGAGCGTATATTTTTTAATAACGCCGTATCTATACGCAATAACTCTATGTCTTCTTATTTTGGTTCTCGCTATAGGCTTTGTCGGCAACGGTGCGCAAAGATGGATAAGCATAGGTCCTATAACGATTCAGCCCTCCGAAATCGCAAAAATGACTATAGTCATGATGCTGGCATACTACTTTTCTACCTGTGAGTCACGGGCGCTTGAGAGAAAAAATGAGAAAAACAAATTTTTATACGGTACTTTCATTCCTTGCCTAATAATTGCCGTTCCGATTTTTCTCGTAATGCTGCAAAAGCATCTTTCCTGCATAATAATTCTCGGGCTTATCGGTATACTCGTCATAATTGCTTCGGGAATCGACACAAGGTACATATCCCTCTTTACGCTGATAGGAGCAATAGGCGTTACGTGTATTGCCGTTTTTACCGATTATACAAAAGACAGAATTACGGTTTGGCAAAATCCGGAGGGGTATAAGCTAACCGGCGGCTGGCAAACTCTTCAAGGTCTTATGGCGATAGGCTCGGGCGGTCTTTTCGGACGTGGATTCGGCAAGTCGATTTTGAAATACTGCTATGTTTCTGAGCCTGCAAACGATATGATTTTCGCAATTCTCTGCGAAGAGCTTGGTTTTTTTGGAGCGCTGTTTATCATTCTTTTGTTTGCGCTTTTAGTTGTTCGCGGATATAAAATATCCGTTCTTGCTGAAAACGTTTTTGAAAGACTCGTGATTTTCGGAGTATGCACGAAAATTGCGCTTCAGGTACTTCTAAATATAGCCGTTGTTACAAACACGATCCCGAATACCGGAATTTCACTTCCGTTTTTCAGCTATGGCGGTTCATCGCTGATAATGATATTTTTTGAAATCGGTATGATACTATCGTTTTCACGCAATGCTAAAATCACAAAATAATTATAGGAGCGCCTATATGAATATAGTATTTTGCGGCGGGGGTACTGTGGGACACATATCACCCGCGATAGCAATAGCCAAGGAATTTGAAAAACGAAATCCAGATTGCAAAATAGCTTTTATCGGAAGAGCTTCGGGCGCAGAAAACGAAATAATAAAAAAGAACGGCTACAAGCTTTATGAAATACAGGTTTCCGGTCTTATAAGAAAATTGACTCTTAAGAACTTAGGAGTCATTAAAAAACTGTTCACGGCGGAAAAGGAATCAAAGAAAATCTTAGAGGACTTTTCGGCAGATGCCGTCATCGGTACCGGAGGATACGTTTGCTTTCCCGTAGTGCGCGCGGCAAAAAAGCTTGGAATTTTTACCGCGATACATGAATCAAACGCTTCACCGGGGCTATCCGCAAAGCTTCTCTCAAAAAAATGCGATATAGTTTTTTACGGTACAAAAACGGATAACAACGATAAAAACTCGATTTACAGCGGAAATCCCGTGAGGGAAGATTTTTACAAAATACAAAAAAGTGACGCAAGAAAAAAACTCGGTATTTCTTCGGATAAGCTTTTCGTTCTTTCGGTTGGCGGAAGCATTGGAGCATGGGCGCTGAATGATGCATCTCTTGAAATGATGAAAGATTTTTCTTCAAAAAGAAACGATATTTTACATTGTCATTCGACGGGAAAGCGTTATTTTGAAAGCGTAAAAGAAACCCATCCTGAGCTTTTCCCCGCTAAGAACGGCTGTTCCGTCGTTCCTTTTATAGACGAAATGCCTCTATACCTTGCGGCTGCGGATATAGTAATAAGCAGATGCGGAGCTATGACTCTTTCTGAAATTTGCGCCTCCGGCTCCGCATCAATTCTTATTCCTTCTCCAAACGTCACCGCTGATCACCAGACCAAAAACGCTCTTCATCTCGTAGAGAACGGAGCTGCCGTTCTGATAAACGAATCGGAATTATCCGCAGAATCTCTCACCGAAGCCTTGCTTCGATTGATAAATAACAGAGAGCTTCTTTCACGGATGGAAAAAAACGCATTCCGTATTTCATCTCCAAACGCTTCACGCATTATAGCAAAAAATATTGAGAATCATATTTTATGCTCAAATAAGAATGATTTTAAATCCCCGAATTGTTAACATTTTGTGAATATTTCACAATTTTGAAAAATAGACTTGAAATTAAGCGCGAAACATTATAAAATATTTATGTATAATTATATATACTATTTATATAAATAATAAATAATATAATGGAGTGCTTAATATGGAACACTTTGAATTTGATTTTGACACAAGCTATCAAAGCAATGTTAATATAAAAGTAGTTGGCGTTGGCGGTGGCGGAAATAATGCCGTTAAACGCATGATACAGACAAACATCAGAGGCGTTGAATTCATCGCCATAAATACCGACTGCCAGGCTCTCGTTGAATCCTGCGCGGCAAGAAAGCTTGTTATTGGTAAAAACACAACCGGAGGAAAGGGCGCCGGCGCAAATCCCGCTATCGGTAAGCAGAGCGCTGAGGAATCCAGAGAAGAAATCAAGGAGCACCTTCAGGGCGCGGATATGATTTTCATTACCGCAGGTATGGGCGGCGGCACGGGAACGGGAGCCGCTCCCATCGTTGCTAAGATAGCGAGAGAAATGGGCATTCTTACGATAGGTATCGTAACTACCCCCTTCGAATTCGAGGGCCGCAGAAGAATGGCTCAGGCTGAAGAAGGAATAAAGGAGCTCGCCAAGGCAGTAGACTCGCTTATCGTTATTCCTAACGAAAGACTTAAGCAAATAGAAGCTGAAAACCTTCGCGCAGACGCTGCGTTTGAAATTGCGGATGACGTTCTTCGCAAGGGTGTTCAGTCTATTTCAGACGTTATAAATTATCCCGGATTCGTCAACCTTGACTTTGCTGACGTAACCGCAATAATGAAAAATGCCGGCTACGCTCATATGGGCGTTGGACAAGCTAGCGGTGAAAACAAGGCGAGACTTGCTGCTACGAAAGCAATCTTCTCTCCCCTTCTTTCGACAAGCATTACAGGCGCGACCGGTGTTCTTATCAGCATTACCGCATCGCCCGACATTCAGCTTAGCGAAATAGATCTCGCCTCTCGTATGGTTCACGAGGAGGCTCATCCGGACGCAAACATTATATGGGGTACTTCCTTCGATGAAACTATGAATGATGAAATTCGCATAACCATAGTTGCGACCGGTTTCACCAATAAGAACGAGACTCTTGCGGCTGAAAATACGGAAAAGGCAGAGCCGACTACGGTTGCTACACCCGTAGCCGCGAATGACGTTTTTGCGGCTACTCCCGCAGTTGAGGTTAAAAAGGAAGAGACTTATAACGTTAATCCCGCTCACTCCGTTCCTACGAGAACGCCTTCATATTTTGATTTTTCTCACGATGACGAGCCTAAGCAGGAAGCTCCCGCGCCCGCGCCTGCGCCTGCACCCGAGATGGTTGAGGAAGCTCCCAAGGAAGAACCCGACAAGACCGCAAGAGCGTCTTATCAGGAATACAATAGCATGTTTGACTTCATCAGAAGAATCAAAAAATAAGCAATTCCAACTCGCTTTAATTTTTAAAAAGCATAGCTTAAAATTGCATAATAATCGAATTTTTTCAGATACTGATTTTTAAAAAAACAGGCTGAGTCAAAGCTTTTAAATTAAGCGAATGGCTCAGCCTTTTTTATTAAATTTGTATCAGCTAAAATCGAAATTTAAGAAATAACATATCGAGCAAAAGTTGTTCATGAGCTTTGTGGAAAAACAACATTTCCACATCTGTTGATTTTTAACGTTTTATGTGTTTTCCACATTGTGAACAACTTGTTTTGTCGTGTTTTTGAGTGGTTTTAACGTTTTTTATGGTGTTTTGAGGCTTTGAGAACGGAATCGTGTAGATTTTTTGTTGGTTTCTTTTTTTGGTGTTTGTGGAAAAGCACGTCGCTCCACATGAATCCACAACGATTTTTCTATATGACGGAAAAGTGTAAAACGCTGCTAAAATACAGAACTCCCTTTGATAAAAAAAGTGCCCACACTTCCCTTTCGGGACTGTAGGCACTTTTTTTAATTTTGAGATTACTGCATTATGTAAACTATAACACCGGCAAGCATACCTGCTACAAGAGCAACCAACGCAGCACTCGCAATGATTCTTACTGCAAGAGAAGTCTTTTTACTTTTCATTTTTAATCCCCTATCATTTTTTGTTATTCGATTTATAATACTTCGCTAATTGAGCGGTAATATTTTTTCCGTTATTTCGCATTTTAATCGGAAGGAAGGTGTTAACCAGCGATAGACCTCTTGCCACGCAATCCGCAGGGTTATTTGCGGTCGTGACGCTGACTCCGAGAACCTTTGATAGCATCTTATCAAGTCCGAAGAGCTCTGCTCCCCCTCCTGTCAATACTATACCGTTTGAGAATATCTCCTCAACGTAATCTATAGGAATACGCTTGACCGCATTCGCAACAGCTTGAATAAAGGTGAGTAGCGGTTTTTCAAAAACTCCTAAAATATCCTCACTCGATACCGACATCTTTATTTTATTGCCCGTTAAAGCGAGCGTACCGGTAATAGTTATGGGATCAGCGTTCCTGCCTTCCCAGACTGCGCCAATTCCCTCCTTTATCGCCTTAGAGTCAACGAGAGATATATTTAGCTCCCCCTGTTCAAGTATGTATTCCTGAACAGCTTCATCAAATGCCTCTCCGCCTATTTCCACAGACTCGGAATAAATTATATTACCTTGATATAAAATTGCGATCTCGGTTCTTGAAGCGCCTACGTTAACGGAAATCGCGCTGATCGTCGGAGCATATCCCGCGCCTATAAGACCCGCTATTGCTCTATCTACAAAGAAGCATTCCTTAACGCCCTCATCGCAGAACATCAACGCAAGCTCACTCTGCTGCTTTGAATTGAAGCTCGCGGATACACCCACGACGGCTCGTACGTTATCCGAGGTCTGAACAGCCTTAAGAGCTGCTCTTATTATTTCCTTTGTAAAATCCGCGGAATAAAGGATACCGTTTTTGAACGGGCGCACCAAAATTCCAAGAGCGGCATTTTCGGGTGAAAGCGCGTCTCTTCCCACAGAAACGATGCGACGGGTATTCTTGTCTATTATGGCAATAGACGGCTCGCGATCAACTTCAAGCGAAGCATCGCTTATAGCAATGTTTGCGTATCCAAGGTCAAGACCTATCTTAGTTACCATATCGCTTCCTTTCTGAGATTTATAACAGCTCACATTATATTATAGTATATTTTTCTCCAAATTTCAAGCATATTTATAAAATTTACGCCTAAAAGTTATAAAATAAGAGATTTTAACTAAAAGACGCTGTTTTTGGGGATTTTGCGCTTATTTATACTCGGCAATTCTTTGCTGTAAGGTCGTATACCGCTTAAGCTCGTTATTATTAGCTACCATTTTTGATACGACGTCTGCTCTTCCTACCATTATAACCATTTTTTTCGCTCTCGTTACCGCGGTATAAAGCAAATTACGAGTCATAAGCATCGGGGGACAGGAATACATAGGAATAATTACAACGGGATACTCGCTTCCTTGACTTTTATGCACCGTTATCGCATAGGCAAGCTCAAGCTCATCGAGGATATCAAAGCCGTAAGACACGAGTCTGTCATCGAATCTTATACGCATAACGGACTCATTCGTATCTATAGCTTCAATAATTCCGATATCACCGTTAAATATTCCCATTCCCTCCTGAGAGCCGCGCCTCCACTCTATATCGTAATTATTTACAGTCTGCATTACCTTATCGCCGACTCTGAAAAGAGTTCCGTGAGCGGATTTTTCGGCTTTGGTACGGCTCGGAGGATTAAGCTTCGCCTGAAGCTCCGCATTAAGTATTTCAACACCGCCCGCGCCTTTTTTAGAGGGGGTTATAATCTGTATTCCCTCTCGTATAGACCTGCCGTAGCTTTTCGGCAATCTTTCCGCAACGAGTGAAGCTACGGTTGAAGCTATGTCCTTTTCATATGCGCGTGATACGAAAAAGAAATCTCCGTTTACTACGGATAAATTAGGCGCTTCTCCGTGATTAATTTTGTGCGCGTTGGTTACTATAAGACTTTCCTTTGACTGACGGAATATTTCCGTTAATTCTATTGTTCTGAAGCGCTTGGATGAAATCAGGTCAGAAAGAACGTTACCTGCCCCTACACTCGGAAGCTGATTAGAGTCTCCTATAAGCACAAGTCTCGCACCTCGTTTCAGGGCTCTGACCAACGCATGCATAAGATTAACGTCTATCATCGAAGCCTCGTCTACAATACATACCGATTCATCCAACGGATTTACAGCGTTTCTACCAAATCTCACGTCAAGGTCACCCTTTTCCATTTCGAGCATTCGGTGTATAGTTTTCGCCTCGGCGCTCGTTGCCTCGCTCATTCGCTTTGCGGCTCTTCCGGTAGGCGCCGCGAGTACAACTCTCTGATTAAGACTCTTGAACAGCGATATCAAGGCTTTTACTATGGTTGTTTTTCCCGTTCCCGGACCGCCCGTAATTATTGTCACCCCGTTGCAAAGAGACTCGTAAATCGCTTTTTTCTGAAGTCTTTCATACGTGATACCAAGCTTATACTCGAGATTCTCGATAAGAGAAAGAATGTCTTCCCCCGAAAAACGCGGCGCCGAAGAGTCTATAGCATTCATTCTCCTCGCTATATAATCTTCTATATCATTAACGTCCTTTGTCATCACGTAGTTTTTTTCATCATAGCTGTAAACCGAAAACTCATCAAGCTTGATAAATCTCATAAGCTTGGCGCTGACGGTCTCTTCATTTATCCCCAGTGTTTCTGACGACGCCTTTATGAGCTTATCAATAGGAAGGCAGGTATGTCCGTTCGTATGAGCATTATAATCAAGAACATACGTTATTCCGCTTTTGACTCTGAAGCTGTTTTCCGCTTCGAATCCGAGCCTCATAGCTATCTCGTCTGCCTGAGCAAAGGTAAGACTGTTCTCTCCCTCACAAAGTATGTAAGGGTTCTTCGTTATAAGCCCTACAGCGCCCGAGCCGAGCTTCTTATATACTCTCGTTGCTTCGGGGATAGTCATATAATCCTTACAGAACATAACGACATCGCGAAGTCCGTTCTGCTCAAGAAAGGACTCGGATATCGCGGCAGCCTTCTTCATTGTTATTCCATGAATATCAGAAAGCCACTCCGGGTGATTCTCTATAACGTCAAACGTATCCGCTCCAAAGCGGTCTACTATTTTTTTTGCAGTTGCGGGCCCTACGCCCTTAACGGTTCTCGATGAAAGATACTGCAGGATTCCTTCGGTCTCCTTTGGCAAGGACTTTTCAAAGGACTCTATTACGAACTGCTTCCCGAATTCCTTGTGATATCCCCATCTGCCGTTTAGCACAACGCATTCTCCCTCAAACGGAATCGGCATAGTTCCTACTGCGGTTATCACAAGATTGTTTTCCAAGGAAACTTCGAGAACGGCATAATCGTTGCTATCGTTATAGTATATAACGTTTTCTATAGTTCCCTTAAGAACTTCAGACTGACCGTCTTTATTGACTTGATTTGCCATATCTCTCATCTCCTTTCTATATCAACTAAATTCCCCGCTCGGCTATTTCAACCATTCGGGGAATTTAAAATCAAGTTAAATTATTGAAGACACATTTCCTTAAGCTTATCCGCTATATCGCATACTTCCCATTTTACTCCGAGATCCTCTCTTCCCATATGTCCGTATGCGGCAAGCTCCTTGTATATGGGCTTACGTAAATCAAATTTATTGATTATCGCCGCGGGACGAAGGTCTACAAGCTTTGCTACCGCCTCGGAAATCTTGCTTTCGGGACATACCGCGGTACCAAAGGTTTCAATCATTACGGACACAGGCTTAGCTACGCCTATAGCGTATGCGATTTGGACCTCGCACTTCTTGGCAAGTCCTGCCTTTACAACGTTCTTAGCTACATATCTTGCCGCATATGATGCGCTTCTGTCCACCTTAGTGGGATCCTTACCCGAAAACGCTCCGCCGCCATGACGGGAATATCCGCCGTATGTATCAACTATTATCTTTCTTCCGGTAAGTCCCGTATCACCCGCAGGTCCGCCAATAACGAATCTTCCCGTGGGATTAACAAAAATGTTTACCTTTCCGTCAAGAAGCTCTTTGGGAACGATGGGAAGGATAACCTTCTCTATGATGTCCTTACGGATCTTATCGTGAGAAACATCCTCACTGTGCTGCGATGACACTACTATCGTATCGACTCTTACCGGTTTATCTCCATCGTATTCTACGGTTACCTGAGTTTTACCGTCGGGACGCAGATATGAAAGAGTGCCGTTCTTTCTCACCTCTGTAAGTCTTTTTGCGAGCTTATGAGAAAGAGATATGGGAAGAGGCATAAGCTCGGGGGTCTCATCACACGCAAATCCGAACATAAGTCCCTGGTCTCCCGCGCCCGTATCAAGCTCGTCGTTCATCTCTCCGTCCTTAGCCTCAGCGCATTTATCAACGCCCATCGCGATATCGGGACTCTGAGCGTGAATAGAGCTGAGAACCGCGCAAGTAGACGCATCAAAGCCGTATTTAGCTCTTGTGTATCCGATTTCGGTTACTGTTTCACGAACTATTTTTTGGATATCAAGCGTTGCCGTTGTGGTTATTTCTCCCATAACGTTAACGATACCGGTAGTTGCAAAGGTCTCGCACGCAACTCTGCTCATAGGGTCCTGGCGAAGTATTTCGTCAAGTATCGCGTCGGATATCTTATCGCAAATTTTATCGGGATGTCCCTCTGTTACAGATTCCGACGTGAAAAGTCTTTTAATTTCTGACATTTTATTTTCCTCACACTTCTTTCCTTACCAAACAAAAAATCTCGGAGCGCAAGACTTCCCGAGATCACAAAACACTCATCTACAGGAATTGGCACCTTATATACACAGGTTGCCGGGCTTCACAGGGCCAGTCCCTCCGCCGCTCTTGATAAGGATGTTTAATTTTAACGCTATTATTGTAGCACAGCTTACGACAAATTGCAATACCTTTTTCGCAGTTTTTTTGTTTTTTTACAAAAGCTTTATACTTCTTGCGCTCACGCATATTTCTACCGCGCGTTAGATATTGACTTTTTTCCCATTTTTTGTTATAATACCATCACCGAGATGTTCGCTCGCAAGGTATCGGGAATAAGGAAACAGGAGGAAACGTTATGGAGATGCGCGAAAGAAGAAATTCAAAGCTTTTTTACGCTGCCCGAGGGGTTATGACTTTTCTGTGGTTTTTCATTATCTTTAAGCTCACCTCGGTGATCACCTCGATTCACGCGTACGCTATGACCTCTAAGGACGTCAGCTTATTTACAGGGCTTCCCGAGTACGTAGTTTTCCTCACCGCTTCAATTGCGGCAATTTTTATCTTCAACTCGGTTTCGCTGATGTTCTCGACCTTCGATAAAGACGAGCTTGAGGGCTTTCTTGAGCGTGAGGTCGAAGAGGTTTCGTTAAAAGAAGAAATCAAGCTTGTTTTTACGACACCGCACATTCTCACGGAGCTTATTACAACCGTAACGCTTATTGCTCTCACAGCTTTCATAGGCGGGTTTGCGGAGATCGGAAGCATTTTTTTCGACGGTACGCATAACGGCGGCTGGTTTCCTCTCGTGATAATTACCCCTATATGCTTTATTCTCTTCTTAAACTCAAAATACGAGGCGAGAAGATATTGGTTTTATCTTAACAGAATAGGCGACCTCGAAAGAGTTACCCTACCGAAAAAATTCTACAAGCGTTTCTTATTGATATTCTTCCTTTATCCGATTATGTTCCCCTATTCTCCTCTTCTCGTATTTTTCGCATACTCGTTAGCCACTATCATTATCAGTATTTTCGGGGCGCTGACGCTGATTGGCTTCGGAATTATTACGGCGGCGCTTCTTTTGTTTATGCTCGTAATCCCTAAGCTTAAGGTATCAAGCCGTAAGAAGCACTTTATACGCTCGGTAAACGATATTGCAAAAAGAGAGGGCTACAAGGTCGTTTGGCAGCTCGAAGGAGATAACAAGAGAATTTTTAAGTTTACTCTCACGTACAGCGATAAGGAGTTCGACTGCCTCGTTATCGGTACTAAAAGAAAAGGCGTGCCTCTTATCTTCACGTCTGACACCAACGCTTACTTCGAGCATAGGCTCGGTACTCGGGAGCATCATATCTCAATAAACCGACACATAGACTTTTTCCTCCACGGAAACGGTACTAAAATAATCATAGTCAATCCGAGTCCGAAGCACGTTTTCGTTACCGACGGAATCAGAACGCAAAGGCTTTCCTCGTCTGACAGGATATGGAATCACACCGTTCACGACGACGTATCCTTCCTCGGCGCTATGGATAGAAAATGCCTTGATAAATACAGCGTTTCAAGCGAATAGAAATCAAATAATACAAAATCCTCACAAAGCGGTTTTATGCATACCGATGACGGTAAAGCATTATGCTTCGTGAGGATTTTGTTTTATAGAATCAGTCTATCGAAACGTGCTTCGGAAGTCCGAGCTCGTATTTTACCTCTGTCTCGCCTACAATAAGCGGCTTAAGATAAGCTATTCCCTTTTCCGTGATGCCGTTTCCCGCCTCGTTTATGTAATCTGCGGGAACGGTTTTTATTTCGTTTGCGATTTTGGAGATATCGGCAATTCCGTAGGTTACCGAGTATTCCTCTCCCTCACTTCTGTCTATCGTAGCCATAACCCCGGTTTCACCCTTAACCGCATAGGCAACGCCCGCCATACCTACGCCGACGGACTCCTTTATATCCGCGCCCGAAGCGATATGCGCAGCGCAGCGCTGAGGAAGGCTTAGCTCTATCGAACGCACCTTACAGCCGATTCTCTCTTTAACGATGCTTTCAAGCACCTTTCCGGTGCCCGAAAGATATTTATGACCGAAAACGTCAACAGCGCCTGACTGACCGCCGCTGCCAACGTATTCTCCGTCGGCAAATCTTATTCCCTCGGAAACGCATACAAGCACCGCGGGATGCTTTTCCATAGCCGATTTTACGGACGTTATAAATTCCTCAGTGTCAAAGACTCGCTCAGGAAGGTATATAAGGTCGGGAGCGCTTCCCGTGAGTGATGGCAAGGCGGCAGAAGCTGTAAGCCAGCCCGCGTCTCTTCCCATTATCTCAACTATCGTTACAGCTTTTACGGTATATACGTTTACGTCGCAAAGTATTTCCTTTACCGTTGTTGCGACGAATTTCGCGGCAGAGCCAAATCCGGGAGTATGATCGGTAGCCATAAGATCGTTGTCGATTGTCTTTGGAATTCCTACGACACGAAGCTCGTAATCGTGAGTTTTCGCATACTCGGAAAGCTTTAAAACGGTATCCATTGAATCGTTTCCGCCGATGTAGAAGAAATATCTGATATCGTATTTTTTGAGTATTTCAAAAATCTTTTCGTAGGTCTCGCTGTCCACGTCGTGTCCCTTGAGCTTTCTTCTGCAAGAGCCGAGAGCTGCCGCAGGGGTGGTTTCAAGGGTGGCGAGCCATTCGGTGTCAAAGAAGCGCTCTCCAAGGTCTCTTAAATCCTCTTTAAGAAATCCCTCAATACCGTTTTTCATTCCGTAAAGCGTTTTTATAGCACCGCTCTTATGCGCCTCGGCGCATCCCTTTATAACGCCCGAAAGCGTTGCGTTTATAGCCGACGTCGGTCCTCCCGACTGTCCTACCACAGCGTTACCTATAAGCATTTCAAAAACCTCCAAAAATTTTATTTTTGATATTTATTTTAAAGCAGAATATCTTTTTATTACAATAAATCCTTTTCCGTAAAATCGTATTTCGAGTTACAGAAATGGCATATCGCGGTAAGCACTCTCGGCTTTCCCTCACGCTCCTGATCGTCAAACATATTTATTATTTCGGCTTTTCCAAGTCCCTTGATTTTCTTTTTCATACGGTCTCTTCCGCAGTCGCATTTATACTCCACCTCGAGAGTATCGAAGAGGTCAAACGGAATGTCCTTCATAGCGATATCAATTATTTCCTCGTTTGTAAGTCCCGAGTCAAAGAGCCTTGAAACGTTCGATATATCAGCGGCATTTCTCTCGATAAGATCTACCGTCGCTTCATCGGGGAAAGGCAGAAGCTGAATGAGAACACCGCCTGCCGCGCGGCAGGTATAATCGGTATCCACGAGAACACCGAGCGAAAGAACGGTAGGAACCTGCTCGCTCTTTGCGAAATAGGTTGCGATATCCTCGGCTATCTCTCCCGAAACTATTTCAATAGTTCCGCTCTGAGGCTCTTTTCCTCCTACGTCACGAATCATATAGAAAGTTCCGTATCCCACAGCCCCTCCGACGTCAAGCTTTCCGTTGGGCTTGAGATTAAGGTCTGCCGAAGGATTGTCTATATAGCTTTTAACGTTTCCAAAATAATCGGATACGGCTATCATCTTGCTTATAAGTCCGTCGGTTGAGAAGCCCATAGTGAGCGTATCGCCGTTTTCGGGTAGCATCGTTCCTATCATTGACGCAGCGGTAACAAGTCTGCCGAGCGCTGCCGTCGCGGTAGGGGCGGTTTTATGCACCTTTATCATTTCGTTAACCATTTCGGTAGAATTTATTACGAGTACTCTTGCCGAGCCGTCACGAGTCATTCCTCTTGTTATTATTGATTTACAGTTTGCCATACGAGGCCTCCTTTTTACATCTTGCTACGATATATATTCTTTCGCTCTCATCACTCGCTTCGCTGAAATTAAAATCGGAATATGCTCCGACAAACTCAAGCGACGCTTTAGCGAGCGCATTTTTAATCATTTTCAGAGTATACATTTTTTCCTTTTGTATCTCGTCATAACGGCAATATCTACCGTCCTCATCCTCTTCGAAGAGCGTTATGTAAAAATCGCAAAGTCCGTTTTTCCCGTTATAGTAGTTCTGCCATACGCATACGGCGTTTTCATTTTCCATAGCGTACGTTTGGTCGCCGTATATATTCTCAAACTTATATCTTCCGTTAATATCGAAAATAAACAAGCCGTCGGGTATAAGATAATTATGCACGAGCTTTAACGTTTTGTCAAGGTCTTTTTTACTTGTGAGGTGATTTATTCCGTCAAGACAACACACCGCGGTATCAACAGTGCCGTAAAGCTCAAACTCCCGCATATCCTGCAAAAGCCAGAGTATCCTTCCGTCAAAGCCTGCCTCTTCCCCTCGCTCTCTCGCTATATCGAGCATTTCCGAGGAATAATCGATACCCGTCATGTCGTATCCGCGAGCGGCAAGCTCAAGCGTCATGCTTCCCGTTCCGCAGCCAAGGTCAAGAACGAGCTCGGGACGTCCCATGCCGTATTCACGCTCTATTATCTTTTCTATAAAGTCCGCCCAGTCGGAATAATTTATATCACCGTTGAATTTATCGTAAAACGGCGCAAGTAAATCGTATATCATATAAGAGAATTACGGCAGAAGCCGTTCCTTTCCACTAAGGATAAGTAAAAATATTTGAACCCGCGAATTGCGAAAGCAGGATTATTGAATATCGAAATGCAAAGATTGCGACTGTTGTTTTTTTATTCAAATCGCTCTATTATCTCATCCGCGCGAAGTCTGTCTCTTGCGTAAGCCTCTCTCAGAAGCTCGGGCGGAATATACTCGTCGTATTTATCGAATACGGGACACTCACCAGCTCCGACAAGGTCCTCGGTTTTTATTCCGTCTCGCTCTATTATATCACGTATGCCGAAAAGGAATCCTGCGGCGGCATCCTCACGAGCCTTGAATTTTATATAATGACAGCTTTCACTCTGGATATCGGATATTCCGAGCTCCGAGGCGTATTTCCCCAAAAATCTGCGAAGAGTTCTGAACGAGCGTGTTCCGAGCCACGGGAAAAGACAATAGCTCTGTCCGCCGAGGTAAATGAGCATATTATCACGCATCTTGGCATTTTCAGCCACTCTGCGAGCGTTTTCAAGACGCGCCGCGGCATTTTCACCGAGAAATCCGTAGCTCTTGTTGT
Organism: Oscillospiraceae bacterium; assembly: GCA_015063445.1. The sequence goes on along the minus strand of SVUD01000013.1, from coordinate 19,125 downwards.
TAAACAACACGTCCTTCATAGCGACGAGAAGCTTAGTGTGTATCTCACCGCTATCGCCCGGCCAGGAAACCTCCATTTTTCCGTCAACACGCTTTACAAATATAAGCTTACGCTGTATATCTATCTCCTTAACCTCCCATACTCTGCCCGCAAGCGCAAATCTGTCGCCTACCGGCGGGGGCGTGGTTATAGTTCCTATTTCCTCGCTATCGCATCTTACCGTAAAGTCCTCACTGTCCTTGAATACGGCATAGAATTTGAAGCTGTTGATAAGCCTTTCGCCCTTTAATCCTATAATAAGACGTTGTTCCTCGGTAAATTCAAGAAAATCGTCGTTTATCATAGATACGAGAAGCGCTCTGTACGTCTCCTTATCAATTTTTGAAAGAGGCGGAAGAGAAAGAATTTTTCCCGCAAGAGCCTTTGCGGAAAGCTCACCTCCCGACGCAAGAACGGAAAGCGTCTGATGAAAAGCAAGGCTTAGAGGCATTTCCTTTACTCTCGGGGGCTCTATAAATCTCTCGCTTGAATAAAGCTCTATTATCGCTATGCTTCTGAGCATTTCCCACGGAATTATCTCGGGGAGCGGAGCGTTAGGCAGAGGCATTTCCTCTCTGTGAAGCATTATCATTTCCGGGGGCGAGCCTCGTCTGCCCGAGCGTCCGAGCCTTTGCAAAAAGCCCGAAACAGTCGTTGGCGCTCCAACCTGACAAACTCTTTCAAGTCTGCCGATATCTATACCGAGCTCCATAGTCACCGTGGCGCAGGTAACCGCGCGAAGCACGCTTTCGTCCTTCATTTTAGCCTCTGCGTCCTCTCTCAGCGCCGCAGAGAGATTACCGTGATGGATAAGGAATATATCCTCGTCTCCTCTTGCCTTCGCTATCTGACGGAGCGTTGCCGTAACGTATTCGGTCTCCTCGCGTGAATTCGAGAATATAAGCGCCTTTCTGCCGTCTACCGAGTCGTATAAAAATTCATATCCCGGGTCAAGCCTTGCGTGTCCTCCGCGAAGCTCGTCGGGCATCGTTTCCCGTTCGGGAGCTTTTGTTTGAACCTCGTTTGGATTCTGTATATAAAAATGCTCGAGTCCTATTCTCCAGTGAAGCTTTGTTTTTTCGGGAATGGGCGCATAAACAGCTCTTCCGCTGCCCGCTCCAAGCCAACGAGCCGCAAGCTCTAAATCACCTATCGTTGCGCTGAGTCCGACTCTTCTCGGAGAATGCCCGATAAGCTCGGAAATTCTCGCTATCTGACAAATTATCTGATTTCCTCTGTCCTCGCCGAGAAGCGCGTGGATTTCATCAATTACAACGTATTTGAGCGATGCGAAAAGACGCGGTATATCGTTCGCTCTGTTCATAAGCATAGACTCAAGCGACTCGGGGGTTATCTGCAAAATGCCCTCGGGATTCTTAAGAAGCTTTGATTTATGCGAAAGACCTACGTCACCGTGCCAATGCGTTACCTTTATTCCCGACATATCGAGAAGCTCTTCAAGTCTGTAGAACTGGTCATTTATCAGCGACTTAAGGGGCGCGATATAAAGCACGGATATGGAGCTTTGACATTCCGGAGAGTTAACTATATCCGCAATTATAGGAAAGAAGGCTGCCTCGGTCTTTCCCGAGGCGGTCGATGACGAAAGGAGAAGATTATTATCCGTTTCAAAAATCGCATGAGCCGCCGCTATCTGAATATCACGAAGCTCACTCCAGCCTCGGCTGTATATATATTCCTTTATGAAATCGGGAAACAGTGAAAATATTCTGCTTGCCTCGCTCATTTTTTCTCCTCCTTTTCGTCGCTATGTGAAAATGGTTTACATTAAATTATTTAAATTCTGCCTCGAATTAAATGTCAATATCGAACAAACTTACACGTCTGTTATTTTCCGAGGGGGTGAACACGGGCTCTGTTTCTTCACTTTCCTCGGGCTCTGTTTTGAATTTAGCCGTCTTCATCAAATCCGAGAATTTGGCATTCTTGTTGTCGTGAAGAACGTTGAGGAACGAAAGATAATCTCGTATTATCTCGCGGGGCGTGAGCATTTCGTCAGCCCCCGCTCTCATACGTGCCATAGCTACGAACTCCTCTATCTCACTATCGGTGACAAGAGGCTCACTTCCGTCACGCATTGCATAAAGATTGGTCAGTCTTTTTACGAGAGCAAGAAGCTCTGCCGCGGAAAGCGTTCTGAGTCTTATTACGGGCGAGGAAAGATTCTGATAGCCGAGAGCCTCTGCATATTTCGAATCGGCAAGTCGGCTCTTTAAGGCGTCATAGCTGAACAGTCCCCTTCTCGTATCCTCAAGGAACTGAGGCGTTCCGCCAAAGATAACTCCGAGATTTTTTGCCTTGCCCTGCAAGGTATCGTTGAATATCGCAAGAAGCTTTTCATAGTTTGCTTCTCTTGAAATTCTGTTGGGTATTTTATAGAGGTTTACACACTCGTCGATAAACACTATAAATCCGAGATATCCGAGCTTTACGGAAAGCGCCGCAAAAAGCTTAATAAATCCGTACCAGTTATCATCGTCAATTACCGTGCTTACCCTGAAGCCGAGAGCAGATGCCGCCTCGGTCTTGTTTGCGAACTCTCCTCTGAGCCAACGCAGGCAAGCGCTTTTACGCTCAGAGTTATCATTCATCATCGCCGTATAATATTCGCCGAGCACTCGGGCAAAGTCAAAGCCTCCGACATCCCCCTCAAGCTCCTCGAGCATAAGTATGACCTTACGCTTTAGCGCGCTCTCAAAAAGCGGTGAATCGGGTAAAACGCCTTCGTCCGCAAGCTCGAACTGAAGCTTTGCGTAGTGCCTTGAAAGAATGGTTGAAAGCGCTCCTCCGTCGGGCGATGCCTTGCTCGCCATATTGATCATAAGCTCCTTGTAGGTAGCGAGTCCCGCTCCGTTTCCGCCCGAAAGTCTTCTCTCGGGAGAAAGGTCTGCATCGGCGCATATAAATCCACGCTCAAGCGCTCTGCCCCGTATCAGCTGTATAAGAAAGCTTTTACCGCTTCCGTATCTTCCTATCAGAAAACGGCAGGCAGCTCCGCCGTCCGCAACGTCATCGAGATTATCGAGAAGTGAGCTGAGCTCCTCCTCACGACCGATTGCTATATACGGCGCTCCGATTCTCGGAACTACTCCCGCTGAAAGCGAGGTAATGAGCGTATTTAATATTCTTCTCGGTACTTTTACTTCATTGTTTTCGAAAGCCATTCACCTATCTCCTCAAAGTAATCCTCTATAACCCGATAGCCTCCGTCAAAGGAGCTCTCGAGCACGACGTCACCGAAGTTATCGGAAAACGCCTCGTTTATTCTTTCGGCAACGGCATCCTCGGGTACTCCGAGAGCTTTAACCGAAGCCTGTATTTCTGTTTTATTATCGTTATACACGGCAAAAAGATAGCCGATTTCGTTGTTTGAAAGTCCATATGAATCGAAAGCTTCGATAGGCTTGGACTCGTTTTCATTCTCCGACACGTTTGCCGAGGGGATTTCCGTCTTTCGCTTTTCTTCCGCCGAAAATACAGCCGTTATATCATTTTCTTCATCCGCCTCTGTGCCCTCGACGAGTCTTGCGGTCATTTTCCAGGACGCGCGCTCTATTTCGATAGCGTCGGCAAGGCTGACCTTTTCCTCCGGGGCGTCGTAAAGGCGCTCGTACTCGGGCTCGTTTGCCTTAGCCCGTTCTCTTTTAAGCCTTTCAAACTCAGCCTCGAAGTACTTGTCTATTATTCGCATATATTCATCGGGCAAGTCACGTATCGCAAGTCTCGATTTAACTCCGAGACAGGCACGAAGCTTGTTCTCGGTATACTTCACGGCAGCGGTAACGATAGCTCGCATTTCGGGTGACTCCGCAATAGAGGTATATTCTATCTCAAGATTGCATTTTACGGTATGAGTACAAAGCAAGCCGGCAAAAGCGGTTTTCGTCAGCTTGGCGCTTGACGCGGAATCTATCGCTTCACGATTCAAAAGGCGTATGAACACACGGCGCATAGCGCCCTCAACGTGCATTCTGTACATCTCGGCATTGTCTCCGCCCGCATATTTTCCCCGTCTCCAATCATAGTCCGAAAGATAGGCTATCATCGCCGCGGCTCCGTTGCCGCCTCTTTCAATATCCGAAAGATAAAATTCCTTGAACACGGATGCGTTTATTACGTCGAAAAGAAAGTCCTTTATTCTCTCAAAGGGACATTCAAGACCGTATACAAGGCAATAATCCTGTACCCAAAGAGCTAAGCTCTGATCTATGCGCGGAAGCTCTTTTCTATACGCTTCCCATATATCGCAAAGAAGCATAAGCCCCTCCTCTGCGGTGCATTTTTCGGGCAGATTAAGTATTTCGTAGACGTAGAGATAAATATACGAATAATCGGTTTTTATATACCTTTTACGCCTTACCTCGTCACGCCAAAAGAAATAATATTTCTTTTGCTCGGGTGTCATTTGCGAGTACTGAGGCTTATACGAATAGAAAGGAACGAAGTCACACTTAGGACATTTATAATCGTAATATATGAGCGCCGCCTTTCTAAACGTATCATAAAAATCAAAGCGGTCAAGAGAGGGCTTTATAGTCACCGTTTTTATAAGGCTGTTGCCCGACGGTGAATAGCTGCGCGGCTCTTTTTTGTCCCTCTCGTCGCCTGCGCTCTCGAAGAGCGAAAAATCTATTTTTCTATCCTCGGGAGAGGATTTTTTCTCGCTCTCGGTTATAGGTGACGCTTCAAGCGAGAAGTCCTTCACCTTTGGTGAGGAGGAAAACTGCGTAAGCGGCGCGCGCTTTTTTGGCACGAGTCTCGACACGTCCCAGAAATCGTCCATATCATTATCAAACGCTGCCATACTTATCCCCTCCTCTCTGTTTTTTAAAAAATTCTCAGGGCGCAAGCAAAGCTTGTCCCGAGCGAAAAACAACTTTTTACGCTCGTCTTTTCAACTAACCCTGTAATGATAAATTATATCATAAAAATCGTTGTATGTCAATCTTTTTTGCGTGATTTACCTTTATAATTTATGATAACTTATTTGTACTTTATTCTGCAAAAGACGAACGGTGTAAAAAAACAAAGTTAAAGCCGCTATCGCAACGTTTGTCTCACACGTTGATAGCGGCTGTTTTATATTTCACACTTCTTATTATCTTTTGCGACGGTTTTGATAGTCAGCGTTAATTTCATCGCGCCAATCTTCGCCGAGGGGCGCACTCGCTCTGACGTTACAAACGGCTTTCGAAACCGACTCGTAGAGGATGTGAGTACCCTTTCCGTCAGCATTATAGTTCACGGCTCTGTCCTTACCGATACCATAACGAGCGGCGGTTTCAACAGCATCAATGTTAGCTCCGATGAACAAGAACTCCCATCCGTATTTTTCTTTACGGCGCTCAATCATCTTCTTAACCTGCGCGCTCGTGTAACGGTGGCTTGCGTTCTCCTGTCCATCGGTCGTGATAACGAACATCGTATGCTCCGGCACGTCCTCGTTACGAGCGTATTTATGAATGTTTCCGATATGGTTAATTGCTCCGCCAATAGCGTCGATAAGCGCAGTACAACCTCGAACGGTATAATCGTTTTCGGTCATCTTGGAAATTTCACCGAGCTTTACTCGGTCGTGCAAAACCTCGCTTTCGTCATCAAAAAGCACGGTAGAAACATAGCATTCCCCCTCTTGCTTCTTCTGCTTTTCGATCATAGAATTGAAGCCGCCGATAGTATCGCTCTCAAGTCCTGCCATAGATCCGCTTCTGTCCAAAATAAATACGAGTTCTGTAATGTTGTTTTTCATAATAGAAAACCTCCCTTTGTGTTTTTGTGCCTTCATTATATCACTCACAAAGAGAGGTTTGGTCGCTTCGTATGCGACATTACTTAATCAAATTTGCACTCCACTCGGCTTCCTTGAAACCAACAAGAACGAAGCCATCACCGATAAGCAACGGACGCTTTACGAGCATACCGTCACTCGCAAGAAGCTTCAGCATTTCGTTCTCGCTCATTGTCGGAAGCTTGTTTTTGAGGTCAAGAGATTTATACAAGAGCCCGCTTGTGTTAAAGAACTTTTTGAGTGGTAACCCACTTTTCTTATGCCATTCCGTCAACTCATCAAGCTTAGGATTATCGAGTTTAATATCTCTAAATTCATATTCAATTTGGTTATCATCAAGCCACTTTCTTGCCTTTTGGCAAGTGGTGCACTTGGGGTAACATATAAATTTTAACATAGCAATCTCCTTATTCAATAGTCTCAATCAAAAAACTCACAGGACGAAAACCGTCGTTGCAAGAAATCATTGCGGATTTTGGATTCTTCATCCATCCGTCATAAAAGTTTTCTCCGCCATGCGCAAGAGTCATTACAAACGGTGAAACACTCTCCCACGCGCTGTCACAAAATCCATCGGGCTTTTGCCAACCTTCGCAGATAAACACCTGACCTTCCTGTAAGTCACAGGCGTGCTCTATTGGGTTTTCATACTTTTCAATCAAATCATCGTGCCGTGCTTTTCTCATAACGGTTATTTTAATTTTTCTCATAATTCACGCCCCTAACAAGCTCTGATCAAACGCAAACAAAGCCTCGTTGATTTCAAAAACGTTGTAATTACCTTTGCTTATAAAATATTCGATGATAATATCGAACTTATTGCTATGAGATAACGCAAAGCCCGCCTTGCGAAGCATATCTTCGGTTTCCGAAAGAGTTAGCTCAAGGGATATTGCGAAAGCGATTGCGGTAGGCTTACTCGGCTTATAGTTAACATCGCTGCGAATTTTGGAGAATAGCTTACGGTCGATATTTGCTTTCTTGTAGCACTCGACGTCACTCATCCCTTTTTCGTCAATCTTGCGTAAAAGCATTTGCGAAAAGCTTTCATCCATCTGCTTTAGCTTTGCCTCCAAATCATTCTCGGGAAGCATAGCCTTATAGTCGCACATTTCAAAAAAGTCATCATCCGATATTACGCGTCCCACGCTTGATGCCATCGTGGAAAAAGTATTTCTACAATTACGGTCGCGTCTGCGATCGGTACGCTCATCCACGTAATTATCGTCAATGTATTCCGCAATATCCGAGAAAAGCTTTTCGCTGATCTTATATGAAGCCTTGTCGAAGATGACGATATAAACCGTCATATCGTTTTCAAGAAGAAAGCCACCGATAACGTCGATAGCGACCTTTAAGGCTTGATCCTTAGGGTATCTGTACGCTCCCGAAGATATAAGCGGAAAAGCAACAGTTTCGCATTGATTCGCCTTTGCAAGAGCCAACGATTCACGGTAGCAGGATTCAAGCAACGCCTTTTCTCCGTGCTTCCCGTCGTCATAGATAGGACCGACGGTATGTATTACGTACTTTGCAAGCAGATTATATCCGCCCGTTATTTTCGCCTTGCCCGTCTTACAACCGCCAAGTGTTCTACATTCGGCGAGCAACCCGGAACCTGCGGCGCGATGAATCGCACCGTCAACACCTCCACCGCCCAAGAGCGACTCGTTGGCAGCGTTGACAATGGCATCCACCTTCATTTTTGTTATATCGTTTCTTACTATTTTAAGCGGCATAACTATCCTCTTTTTTTGAATTTAAATCCTAATAACTGACATATTTTTAATCAAATACATTATATCACATTTAAGGAACAATATCAACGTGTTTTTTGAGAAAAATTTGAGAGTTTAAAGTTTATAATGTAATTCAAACAGAGTGTTCGGTAAAACGAGCTTTGTTTTGAATTACATTTTTTCTTTTTCTCGGCTCTCGCGAGAGGTGAGAAAAAGAAAAATGGCGCTCGTACCCCGGTGTGTTTTTCGTAGTTTTCATTCACGGGCCTCCTCGAGTGCATCGCTATTGCCGACGGCGGATTATGCAATACGTTGGTAAACTCGGTTTCCCGTTCCATATTAAGTCGGCGCCCTTTTTAATTCTCGGCCGCCTGCAAAGGCGGTTGAGAGTTAAAACAAAAAGAAATAAAAGGAGAATTAAAAATGGCAAGTCTCAACAAAGTGCTTCTGATAGGCAATATTACAGCTGATCCGGAGCTCAAATCAACCACGAACGGCAAATCTGTATGTAATTTTTCGATTGCCGTAAACCGTCCTTTCGTAAAAGAGGGTTCTAAGGTTCAAGACGTTGATTTCATCAACGTTACGGCTTGGGGAAAAACAGCAGAGTTTGTAGCTGCATATTTTGCCAAAGGAGAACCTATTTTTATTTGCGGAGCTTTGCAGGTTCGTTCCTGGAACGACAGCGACGGAACCAAAAGATACGCTACAGAGGTTAATGCAGACGAAGTTTCCTTTGTTCGTTCCAAGCCTCAAAATACTGCCGAGGGTGGAACTAACGAAAAAAACTGATTAAGGGGAAGGATAGTTATCCCTCCCCGCAATTTAACGTACAAAAAACAGAATGGGAAGAGCTTCCGAGCGATGAAGATTTACCGTTCTGAACCCCTTAAAAAGTGAGCTTCGGCTCACTTCAGGGGCGTGGCTGTAATACGCCCCCTACATAATCGGTCGAAAACTTAGGATTTTCAAGGGAAAACCCTATAAAAAGCGAGTTCTCAAAATCGGTTTTGAGAACTTTTGAAAGGAAACAAATGTTAGGTGTAGTTAAGCGTTCAAAAATTTTTGACGAATTTACACCGGAAGAACAGGAGTTATATTTTTCGATAAAAGAAAAAGCTGTATCACATCACGTTGATACGTTGTACTATTCTGTTTACATAAAAGAGGATGAAGTGGAGATTCGAAATGCTTCTATCATGGGACTTTTGCAAGCCTTGCGAGAGGCAAAGGAAAGAAAATTGTCTTGTGTTTCTGAAGAAGTAATGTTTTTCGATTTCTCTGTTAGCGCATTTGGCGCGGCTATATCTGCAGGTATGTATATGAATCGCCTCAGCTATGGAGAGGACTTTGACGTTTTTATTTCGGACTATATACCGAATATTCAAACACCAAGAATACAAGTGCAGTTGCGTACTCGTTCACTCGTTCTTGACGGTTTATATGGTTCTATAAAAAAGTCGTTTGAAAAGGTCGACGAGCTTTTAACTGCTTACGGCTTGGAAATAGGCGAAATTGTTGAAAACAGAATCGATTACGCTTTTCATACAAACGCAGTTCAGAAGCCTTCTGAAATGTTTTCGGATGAAAGTCTTTCGCAGCACCTTGTGACATCGTTTCGTGAGGTCTGGAAGCACGTTTGGATAACGAATAATCAAGACGAGTTTTTTGATTTGGACTACGTTGCTTTAGGTTCGAGAAAATCAAACAGCGTCTTTTTTAGAGCTTATGCGAAAGCTAAGGAAGTAGTGCAGCTGAATTATAAAGGCTTTTTCTTTGAAAAATGGAGAGCGCGTGGACTTATTTCTCGGTATGATCAATTCGTATATGAAAAAGCATACGAATTAAAATCTTTCAAAACCGGGTGTTTGGTTGGGCGAATAGAATGGTATTTAAGATATGGTAAAGATGATGAATTGAAAGAAAAACTCTCTAAACTTCTTAAAACTTGTAATGTAAATTCGGACAACAATCCACACATTGAAAATGAGATAAAGGGTATTTTACCTCCTCCCACGGTAGTATTAAACCTGGAGTTTGAAACGAAACGCAAGTTTTATACAAAGCTTGATGATTTTATTTCAAGCTACGAATTTATACATAGCGAAGACGTTTCTTTAAAGCGGCTATATAAAGTATTGTCGTTGAGACGTGAAATTATAGACAAGCTCTTTACCGACGTTGTAAAGTTTGTGGAAAATCGTTTATATTCGGAATCTGACGAAATGGATTTCTGGAAACGAATACGTCGTGTAAAAATTGAGGATCAGCCGGATAAACCTGTTTTAAACGCATGGTATAGCTATTCCCGCAATCTCGACGTAAGGCGAACGAAACGTAGTTTTTCAGCGAATCTTGCGAGCCTTGCTATGATGCAGCGAAACGAAGCTTCGGAGTCCTTGTTCTCTGATGATATGTGGGAAGCACTCGTGCTTCTTAATGACAACAACATGGCTAAAATCAGCAAGACGTCTTCTAAAAAAATAAAACACGCTTTAGAAAAAGTGAAACCGCCTTCTTATTCTGCAATACAGAAAAAGAAAAGCAGGCAGCTTAAAAGCGTGCTAAGAAAAGAGGCGAAGGCAAATTAAGTTTTATAATTTTCATTTACAAGAGATAACTCTTTCGCAGGTTCTTGAATTAGATAAAACGGTACAAATTTTGATATATAATCCTTTTACGAATATATATCATCTTGAATTTGCAGACAAGAAGTGCATAGCTCGTAGTAACTATGTATCGCCACACCTCAGATATTTTTTATTTACATTGAGTGATTTACCGAGTAAATAAAAAAACAATTAAGTTCACTTTCCCGGCGGGGATTAAACGCAAGGAGGTTTATTATGTTTAAACTTAAACGTAAGACCAAGAGAATATTGGCAATCGTGCTGATTGTCGGCGTGCTCGTAGGAGCAGTAGCCGGAATCGTAGCTCTGACCGGGCGTGATAAGGCTGACAAGGGCTTTGACCTTGTTAACGTAGACTTTGATCGCGGCGGCCTTAACGCTAAGGGAAATCACGTAGACACGAAGGCTTCAATTTATACGAAAGAAGCATTTGAGTGTGGTGAAAGCATTAGAGTTAAAATTGATTTTGATTCCGATGTGATCTACGAGATTTATTTCTATGATGAGTCCGACGATTTCGTTCAGTCTACGGGTGAATTTTCCAAAACTGAAACCGTAGATGCTCCTGACGGTGCAACGCATGCGCGTCTCGTTGTAACTCCCGATTGGGATACCGACGTTGACGACGACGATCAGGTTATCCGCTTCTGGCAGAAGAACAAGTATGCGAAGCAGATCACCGTAATGATTGCCCCGGCAGAAGAGGCAGAAGCTGCGGAATAAACAAGTGCAGAGCACAACAAAAGAGGCTCGCCTTTGCGGGCGGGCCTCTTTTTCAGTTAGTAAAGGATTTTTAAAATGAAAAAAACAAAATCACATTATCACGACGGAAAACGTTGGGGTTTTGCTATAGCAAGATCGCAAATAAGATCTGGTAAGCTCGGTGTTGCAAAAGCAGATAAGGCTATGCAAACGTGCTCAAGAATTGCGCGTACCGGAACGAAGAAGCTAAACAAAAATGAGCGTGATGCGTATCGCGGTATGGCTGACGGAATGTATGAAGCTTTTCGGAAAGACGAAAAGCCAAAGGCGAAAAAAACACTTAAAAAGCTTCGTGTAAAGAAGGATAGGTACAAAGTTGATACATACGTCGAAGACGGTGTTTATAATGATAGATATACCGTACATTCGTATGCTCCTTCTTATAAAGAAGCATTAAAAGAAGCTGATAAAACTGAAAAATACGAGAAAAGTCTTATGGATCACTCGATGTATTTCGTAGATTCAGCAATATCAAAAAATCATAAAAAATTCAAAATTAAGAAAAAGTGAGGTTTTTATTATGGCTTATAAAAAAACACATCGAAAGAAATACAAGAATGCGTACAATTCTTCGGAGAAGAAGGCTTACAAAAGAGGCTTTTTTGCCGGATTGTTTTTATCTAAAAAAAATAAATCAACGACAAAACGATCTTCAAATAAAAACGGCGGTAAACGAGAATTAATGGATGCTCATAGAAGATATCGCGAACGCAATTTGGGAGCTTTGGTACATAACGGGAAAATTTATGATACAAATTTCAAAAAAGGTCCTGTAGAAATTACTAAAAGCGAAATTAAAGAATTGCGTAAGGAATATCAACCAGAAGGTGTTCGCATGACCGACGTAGAAGTTGCTGATGCATATGTAAGGCATATGCGCAGAAAATTCGGAGTTACAGATGGAAAAACTGGAAAATGGTTGGGGTTGTTAGGAGATGTTGAAAAATAAAGACTCGCTTTTCATTGCGAGTCTTTAAGGAATTATAAGAAATTTATTTTTCCTTTTTCGTAGCTTTCAAGTTTTATTTGAAGCGAAGTTTCCACATCTTGCATATCTGTAGCTTCATAAGTGCAGATAAGCGTAATTCCTTTTTCTTCGTATTTAGGGATTTTATATTCTTTTCTGGCTGTGTATTCCTTGTTGCTTTCATCATAACCCCAGTGTTCTATGTAAACGTCAAGGTCTTTGAGGTAAAAGTCTGGTTTGAAAATTTCACCATTTATTGGCAAAGCTTTTTCATAAGCATGAGCAATTTTATGTTCGAACAAGTAATTGTCTATATCTCTTTCGGATTTGCTTTTTACTATATGACCGTCTTTACATACGTAGATACCTTCATATGATTCGTTTAGCAACTCTAGTTTTTGATTTTTGTCGCAGGTTATTTTGAATAAAAGCGTTTTTCCGTGGTGTTGAGAAAAACAGCTTTTGCAAAATAGATAGTTTCCGCTATCTTCATTGCAGAGCAAGCATTTTTTTATTTCTTGCTCTTCTTCTTTCGGAAATTCTTTCACGATCGAAGTCGTGTTTGCTTTTTCCGTAGTTTTCACATAATGTCCTTTCTCGTCGATTATAAGCTCCCCAGCTTTAAGCGCATCGGCGTGTTTTCCGCAGAGCCTGTCCTTACGTGCGTTTCCCATATAAACGCGCGTCGGCTCACCGCAAATAGGACAAACTAAATTTTCATTACTCATAGAGATATCCCCCTTAAAATGTAAATAAAACTATATTTATTATAAAAAAATAAAATAAAAAAGTCAATAGAACAAATAAAAAAATAAAGAGAGGTGAAAAAATGTCAAGAAAAAGATCTCGTAAACAAAAAATTGTTGTAAAACAGAGAGGTGCATGGCTTGAAATATTAAAACCTGCATTGAAAATTGTAGGTGTTGTTCTTATAATTGCACTTCTGTTATCTTCACTTAAATCTTGCGGCGCTTTTGATAAACCTATAAAACTTCGAGAAGGTAAATTTTCCGAAATTATAGATTTTATAGGTGATTTATTGCCGGGCGGATTAATTGATTTTGAAATTTCAAGCGATTCAGGTGAGAACGTTTTAGATCCGGATAATGATGGAACGGTTGATAATAATCAACCTGGTGACAGTTCAACCGATGAACCAGGCGAAGGAAATTCACCTGTAAAGCATAATTGTAATGGTGAATATTTAAAAACGAGCCGTGCTCCTACCTGCGTATCCGTAGGACTTTCTGATCATTATGAGTGTACGGTTTGTCATCTCCTTTTTGATTCTTCCTTGAAGGAAGTTAAGCAAGATGAATTAATAATTCCTATAGATCCTAATGCACATTCATCAAATAGCAAATTTGTTTCTAACGGTGACGGTACTCATAAAGAATTGTGTACTTATAACAATAGTCACGTGAAGGTTACCGAAGAATGCGAATATAGTTCCGAATTTTATTATAATGGAGCAACACATTATCATATTTGTGGTTGCGGACATAAGATAGACGTCGAGACACATTACGATAATAATGATGATGAATTGTGTGACGTTTGTGAAATGAAAATGATTTATTTCGACGGATCCGGATCAGGTCTCGAAGGAACTGAATGCGATCATACGGATTCCGATAGTAACGGACTTTGCGATGAGTGCGGTGAAGAGTTTACGGACGGCGAGGAAACGCCGGATACTCCCGAGGATTCCGAAGAGTGTCAGCATAGAGACGCAAACGACGACGGAAAATGTGATAAATGCGATTCAAATTTCTCTGATGGTTCTGAATACTCTGCTTATCCCGGAGGTTCGCCTTCCGGTCCTGCTCCAGCTTTCAGATTTGAAGAAACTACAGATGAAATGGGTTCGATATCGGAGCTTATCACTTTGAGCGTATATAACATTGACTTGGACGTTCTTTCAAATGTAGAGGCGTTCTATGCTGAGGATTTTGAAATTCACAAAAAGAATGAGGGGACTTATTCTATAACTCCTATAAAGATTACAACTCATTCGTCCTCATCAAGATTGTATAAAGTAAGAATTACTTTAAGAGATAATTTGAAAGACTTTCTCGACATTTTGATTTCAGAGAATTGTAGTCACTATATTGTTGATTCTAAAAATTGTTGTATTGAGTTTTATTATGTGATTGAAAGTAATGTAACATCGGATACTATATCCGGAAAAGGAATGCAGTTCTTAAGGAATGATATTGTTTCTATAGAGGTTTTTGTTTATGATTCACATAACAATTCTCACATTCCCGAATTAACAGAAAACAATTTTGTTGATAATGCTGTTTCTGATGACAAAGAGATGTAATTGAGGTAGGTTTAGAAATGCTAAAAAAAATAATAAAAATTTCTTTAATATTTTTGACGGCGTTGACTATACTTGCACTTATTCTCGGCTTTGTGGGTTCGTTTTCGGTTGAGGAAAAAAATTCTGATGGACCGGGAGAAGAGCCGGAAGAGATTATTTCTCCCGTAGCGATAAGTCCCGACGGCTATTGGATTATAGACGGTGTTAAAACCGAGTATAGAGCGGTAGGTCTTGACGGCAAGGACGGCGCAGACGGACAAGACGGCAAGGACGGTACCAATGGAACCGACGGAGCTGACGGCGCAGACGGAAAAGACGGTACCAACGGAACGGACGGTCTCACTCCATACATAAAAGACGGCTATTGGTGGATAGGTGATACGAACCTTAACGTCAAAGCCGAGGGCGTAGACGGAGAGGACGGACGGGACGGCAAGGACGGTACCAACGGAACCGACGGAAAAGACGGTACCAATGGAACGGACGGTCTTACTCCATACATAAAAGACGGCTATTGGTGGATAGGTGACATGAATCTTAACGTCAAAGCCGAGGGTGTAGACGGAGAGGACGGACAGGACGGCAAAGACGGTACCAATGGAACCGACGGAAAAGACGGCACCAACGGAACGGACGGAAAAACTCCTACGTTTAAGCTTGAAAACGGAAACCTTTACGTCTCATACGATAACGGATCTTCCTGGTCTGATCTCGGAAGAGTCCAGGGAGCAGACGGTGAGGATGGCAAGGACGCCGTAGAGCTTTGCGAGCATAGAGACGCAAACGACGACGGTCTTTGCGATAAATGCGGTATGTCTTATGAGGACGGAGAGGACGATTTAACTGCGCAGTATACGCTCTACTTCATGGTAGATGATGATGTTTACCATACGTGTACCGTTACGGCTCAATCTGTTGTAACGTTCCCTGAGGCTCCATATAAATCCGGATACGTATTCATCGGTTGGTATTACAACGAAAACGGTGTTACGAAGCAGTTCTATAGCAATACTTTGCTCTCGCTGCGTTTAACTCGTGATTTAACCTTGAAGGCTGTTTTCAGTACCAACGAGGATTACTATTCGGGACAAGTTGGAGCTGAGGGCAGTTATCCTAAAATATCAGAGATCGTAAAGGTAAACGTTCCCGGCAATATAAGCAGCGAGGTACAAACGTTTACAATCAAGCGTTTGGACGTTGATTTAGACGTGCTCTATTATACCGATGGATTCTATGGAGATAATTGTTCAATTCAAAGAAACGATGTCTATTATATGATCCCCTTGACTACAACGGCTAGGGATTCATATTTATATGAGGTTAAAATTTTCTTCAATTCGGCATATTACAACGCTTATAAAGAAGATATTCGAGCTTCTTACGGTCAAGTTGGTTTTGATGACGCAAACTGCTGCGTTATAATTTCTTACCATTCAAATGAAGAGATTGACTCAAGTGTTGTTACCGATTATATCATGGGAGATATACCTCGTTCTTGGATAAAATCCATGGAAATTTACACAGCAACCGAAGAATAATTTTAACAAGATAAAACGAAAGAAGGATTACAATAATGTTTAAAAACAAAACTTTAAAAACAATTTTAATAATTTTTGCGGTAATAACGGTTGTAGGATTACTTTGCGGACTTCTCGGAGACTTACGTTCTCCGAGCGGTTCGAGCTCCGGGGGATCGAGCTCCGGAGGATCCGGGAATAGCACGATACATACACATGAGTACAGTGAGAATCACGTTTGCAAAACGTGCGCATATATGGAAGGCGGCGAAGTACTCGTAAAGAATCAAAAACTTGATTTTGAGAGTGATGTTCAAGACTTAGGCATTTTTGGAGGTATAGGTAACGAGTGTTATTTTATGGTTATTTTTGACCAGGGAAAAGAAAACGAGACTTCCTTTGGACTTTACTATGACGGTGGTGAAAATTATCACTCACTTACTTTTAGTAATGAAATGACTTTGGAAATTGGAGATTATGAAACTGAGAGTATTTCTATAGTAAGCGGTTCAGCTGATCAATATTCAAACTATGAAACAGTTTCACTTTACATTCTCCATGATGATTACATTTTCCCTGAGCGTGAGATAACACTCGTGTTTGAAAACTACGCACAATGGCTTGAACAGGAACGTAATGAAGGCGAGGCTTTTACTTTTGCCTATTCCGGTTTTGGAGAGCCGTTAGGCGATATTGCCCAATATCTCACTGAAAGTGAACTTATAATATCCGCAGCTAATTTCGCTTACGCTGGCGATGCTTCTTATATTTTGAATACATACGACGACAGCGCGTTGGATCATTTAGATACTGCATATGTTGAAGGTTACGATATGCAAATGTATAGAGTTCTTTCGGATTGCACTATCATGATTTACATTGAGTATGGAGAGGGTTAATATGTCAGACGTAATAACAATAGCTTTAGCGGCAGCGGTAACTTGTATAGTTTACCGCGGCGTGAACCATTTGTTCGACTTACTGCGAGATAATCGCAGTAAGCGGACGAGCAGCAAAAGAACGAAACGAGGAGGTAAAAAATAATGCTTTCTGTTATAGCAGATTTATTTATAGTTATTTTTGGCTGTTTGACTCTTTTTACCATTATAGGCGCTTTAATTCTTCAATCTAAAGGCGAAGAATCTGTATTTACGGATGATCGCATAGAAAAGAAGGTTGAGGACATACGCAATACCGTTTGTATGCTGTCGGATTTGATTCTTGAAGAGACACCTGCGGGACAGCGCTTCCTCGAGAAGCATCCGGATTGCTTCGAGAGCAGCGCAAGAGATAAAGGACGTAACGAAAAATAAAAACCGCCCATTTGGGCGGCTGCATCCGTATGTTTAAATTAACCAAGCATCGTTTTGATTATATCTGAAATTGTTTTTAAGACTTTGACCGGGATTGAAACAATTTCACATAATAAATCTAAAACAAGATAGATAATTTTCACGGTTTTTATTTTCAACACCTCCTTTATTATCCGGCGGGGATAAACGCGGAGATATTAAAAAAACGGATGCAGAAATATTTTATAGCAACAAAAGACGAAAGTCAATACATAACACGAGAAAATCCAGCTTATTCTTCGAGGTGATAGCCGTTAGAATAAACTGGATTTTTAAGGAGATAAGACATGCCTATATATAAAATGACTGTTGAAACGGTAGCTTACGTTGAAGCAAGATCTGTTTCCGAGGCTAAAGAAATGTATCACGACGGTGCAGCGGATCTCGAGGATTCCGTAGTTACCGAAATTAAAGAGATCTCATCAAAAGAATACGATGAGATATTAAGTATTTTATAAACGTCGTATAGACAGGAGAATTAAAATGATTAATTTTTTAAAAAGTGGGCTTTTTTTACTTATTGTTTTGATTTTGTTTGTGACATTACTTTTGATTCTGCTTCGCAGATTTATTGCAATGAATAGATTACAAAAAAGAATTAAAGAAAACTCTGGATATTTAATTGAAAGCTGTTATGGTTCAATGGGTATCGGACGTGGAGTAAAGCTTTCAGACTCGGAGGACAGTTATGTAGGCGGTAAAACGCGGCTTCTTACAGATCTTGTTTTAGAACAAGAAAAAAAGTACATAGAAGTATTGTCTCGACTTCCGGAGTCAGATAAAAAGAATTTTATATTGAGAAGTTTGCGATATGGAGAAGCCCTTGAACGAAAAAATAATATTGTTTGTGAAGAAGACAATAAGTTTAGCGATTCGGAGGGCAAGACTGATGAAACATAAACGCTTGCTATACATACTTCTCGGCATAGTCATTGCTTTTGTCGTTACCTATTGTATATTTACCTTTAAGCGTCTTGGGGGTGTTCCTTCGTGAGCGTAAAAGGAAAAATATATACACGGAACGAAAAGCTGTTGCATTTTATATGCACTGCCGTTACTTTATCCTTCCTCGGACTTGGTATTCTGTTTCCAAACGCTATACCGCGCCTTGCGGAAACGCTGCGAGATTTAGCGGTGAGCGTTGTATATTACATATACGGAGTAATAAGCTCCGGGGATAATCCTATCTTTCCTCACGTAACGGAGTTTTCCTCGTGGAAGGTTTTCGAGGTTATATGGAAACCGATAACGTTGTTTCCGTTTACGTGGGAAGAGTTCAAGCTTTTGATGGGCTCGTTTTGGAGCTTGCTTTTTGATAAAAGCAATTTTGCAGCCTATTGGTATTCATTTGGGGACAAGCTTTATTACGGCTCTAAGTTCTTGCTTATCCTCATGCCTCTTGGCTTGCTCGTGTATATGAAGCTGAAAAGCTATACAGAGACACGAGTAAATAAAAGAGGCGTTAAATCTAAGCAGCTCAAACGGTACGAGAGAATAAAGTACAAGGTTATATATCCGATAGTTGCCCGGATAAAAGACTTTGTATACTTCGCAAAAGAAAACGGTTATCATAAAATATGGCTGTTTTTATGGCTTTTGTACTTCAACGTAATAGCTATATTTTTTGCAGTCGTTGCGTTTTACCTTTATTTTATCGTATCGTTTGACTTTTTAAATCTCTATAGGCAGTTCCTTAAGCTCGTTATCGATCTTACGCCTGCAATAAGATTTATTCCCGGCATAGTATGGTTTATTGTTGGTATGCTTGTTTATAACTATATCTGTCGCAGCATGGCATTTAACAGAATCTATTATTACGACAGATGTAATCGAGGAGTCCTCAGGGATAGAGGCGTTGTAACGACTATATACGGTGAAATGGGCGTCGGCAAGACGCAGCTCGTTACGGCTATGGCGTTAACGTCCGAAATGGAGCAATGGGATATGGCGTTCGAGATCCTTCTCGAAAAGGACCTTATGTTTC
>SVUD01000077.1 GCA_015063445.1 Oscillospiraceae bacterium | reverse complement strand
GTGCCTCTGCCGTACTTTTATGAAAATTTAAAGGACTAAGGTTGAAAACCGGAGGTTTTCTCCGTTTTTATTAAAGTTTTTTGTTCTACCGTCGTTTGCTGAACTCTCGTCGTACCCTCGTACGCCTGACTGACCACTCCCGTGTCGCAAGCCGTCGTCTGCGCAAGTCTCGACTTGTCTTGCTCGCGTACGTGGGACTTCGCTTCAAAAAACGATTATCAACCGTTTTTTCTTTGCTCACAGTCGTCAAACGACGCTTTCCGCTCTAAATCCCTTTGCCCCAAGAGACTGAGCCATTAAGAATTCGCTGAAATTTTAGTTTTTATTGAATTTTTCTTCTTTTTATCTTGATTTTACTGAATTCTTAATGACTCAGCCTCTATTTTCTTTCTTTTAGCGCATTTTTGACGGAAACAGCGCTTGTTCGTAAACGCCATTCCCATCTTGTTTTATCATACGTGCGGTAGCCGATTAATTTTCCTTACCTGACTCGGCAATTTTTTCGGCTTCAAACTTAATATTTTTAAATACGATTTCCGCAGCGATAGCAACGGTTGCGAGAGCTATAACGAATATCATATTTGACTTCTTGCGTCCCTCTATGCTCTTTATCTGATTCTTAACAGCGCTAAGCTCTATCCTTGCGTTCTCAAGCTCTGCCTTTATTTCAGCCTTTGTCTCTTTATCGTCTGTATCCTTGTACTCCGCCTTGAGCTCATCAATTCCCTTTTCAAGAACCTCGTCCCTGTAGGTACAGAGATACTTATGAGTCGTATTGTCAAAGGTGCCTTCTTCCTTGTATTCCGTGAATACTACGGACATCTGGCAATTTCCGTACATCTCATATCTCTTCTGAGAATTGTCTACAGTGAATATAACAAGAGTCAAAAGATAAGCGACCGCTACGAAAATAAAGCCGATATAGAAGCTTCCGAGAGGAGTTACGGGCTTTCTGCTCTTTTTGAATCTAACCTTTTCAACCACGCCGACACGGGCGAGCATATAACCTAAAGCCGCATAAATGAGCGAGGGCATAGCCGCTATTATTGAAACTACCACCGACATGGATTCGGAAACCTTTTCCTTAACCGCTGTCGTATCGTTGAGCTTAACCGCAAGAGAGTTATATCTCTGTACGAATTCGGGATAATGGTTCTGCATATCCATTATCATAAGTCTGCTCATTCGCATACCGATAAGAGCGATTACAACGGTGATGATAAGAACGCCTGCGGTAATGCTCTGCTTAATAAGAGTCTTGGTGAACTTTTCTCCGCCCTCAGCCTTAGCCTCGAGAACGTTAGCCACTCCTCTGACAGCCGCAAACGCAATCATAGCGACAAGTCCTATAATAATACCCGAGCCAAGACTTGCTACCCCACGAGTCTTTGAAATATAATGCTGAACGGTAAACATATGTAAGATAAAGGCTACTATGGGAAGCTTGAAATCCGTGAGAGCCTTAACTACATCGTCCGAGAATTTGAAGCCTGCCTTTATAAGCTTAATGAGCTTAAGGGTTATATCCGCAATAAGAATAGCAAGCGCAAGAAGGCTTACAACAGCGGCGAAGGTAATATAGCTTGAATCCTTATCAACGTTATACATAACCGCGCGCAGAGCAATCTTTTTCAAAAAGCTCTTATCATTGAGCTTTGACTGAATTCTTGTATCCGCTTCGGTTCCGCTTATAGAGCTCATCATAGAGCTTTTCTCAGCCTCGAGAGCGTCTATCTTAACATTAAGAGCGTCTATCTCAGCCTGCATTTCATCTCTGTTTGACTGAAGTCCCTTATCCTTATCCGCCGACTTATCCTCGCGAAGCTCTTCAAGGTCTGCAATCTGACTGTCAATCTTGTAAAGCTTTATCATGGTGTTTACGTCCCTGCCGCAAGAGAACAAGAGCGATGCAAGACTTACCTTAACCTCGCCCGCATGAGCAAGGTCAACGTGATAATAGCCTATTTTGGTTTCGTTAAATTTTTCCGCAGAATTAAATTTAACTACGGGGAGAAATAACGAAACGAGTATTACTGCCAAAAGAGCCGCGCATATAAGCGCTTTTATAAGTGATGATGTTTTTTCCATAGCGATTCTCCATACTTCTATCTGTTAGATTAGTGTTTTGTCGTACTAAAGCCTTGCGTTTTTTATTCTGCCTCTTCCGAAGCTTCGGGCAAGAGCTTAATCATCGGCTTTTCCAAAGATTTAAGCAAAGCCGCAGCCGACTCAGCAGCGGAAAGAGTTGCTGCGTCAACAGCTTTGTTTTCTACCGTCCAATTGCTTGAATCCGCAAATGTTACCGAAGTAAGCATCTTGCAGTCTCTGAACGCCGTTTCTCCGATAAATTCAACGCTCGACGGAATGCTTACGCTTTCAATAAGGGGACACTCGGAAAATGCTCCGCCGCCTATTTTCTTAAGCGTATTGGGAAGCTCTATAGCTTCAAGAGCCTCACATTTCGCAAACGCCATATTTCCTATAGACGCCGTTCTGTTAGAAAGAGTTACGTTTTTAAGCGACGAGCAGATGGCAAACGCGCATTTTCCTATCTCGCTTACCTTGCTCGGAATAAAGATATCCGCAATCGACGAGCAGCCTAAGAAGGTATACTCATCAATAACGCTTAGCTCCTCGGGAATAACTATTTCCTTAAGGTTTTTACAGTTATAGAACGCTTCCGCCCCTATGCAGTAAACCGAATTTGGAAGCTCTATTTTCTCAAGCTTCGCGCACTCTTTAAAAGCGCCGTTATATATTACGTTAACGTCGGGATGTATAACGTATTCGGTTTTGTCCTTTTCCTTTACCCTCAGGAATATATCGTAAAGATTCGTTTTGTTTCCAAGGTAATACGCGCCCTCGTATTCGGTTAAATTCGTTAAGGCGTCAATATTGCCGAAGGCGTTCGTTCCTACGTATTCCACACCCGCTCCAACGCTGATGCTCGTAAGCGACGAGCATCCCTCAAAGAGCGTCGCGCCCAAGCGCTTAACACTATCGGGAAAATCAACCGACTTAAGCGACGCGCAGTTTTCAAACGCTCTGTCATCAACGCTTTTTATTCTCGGTCCAAGGCTGACGGTTTCAAGAGCCGAGCAGCCTACAAACGCAAGCTCGCCTATTTCTTCAACGCCGAGGAAGGTCAAGCTCTTTAAATATCTTGCGTTCACGAAGGCACGGCTGGCAACTCCCGTAACTCTCTTAGGAATCTCAACCTCGGCATTCTCTCTTGCCTGCGGATAGCAGATAAGAGTTTTTTCATCCTTGGTATAAAGAGCTCCGTGATAAAACTTATATTCGGGGTTATCTATCGCAACCGTTATTTCTTTTAGATTCGTGCAGGCGATGAAGGTATCCGAATTCATGGACACTATGGTTTTCGGTATCCTTATACTCTCGATTTTTTGCAAGGACTCATCGTTTACGTCAAACGATATACCAACCACCTTATATCCGTCGATCCACGAGGGGATCTCAAGCTTCGGACTTTCGCCCTTATAACCCGTAATAGTTATTTCATGCTCATTGTCAACGTGGTACTCATATCCCTCGTAAAGCCCTGCCTTTTTCAGCAGCACTCCGCACGAGGAAAGCGCAAGCATAAGCGCGAACACCGCAAATGAGAGCAAAAGAAGCGTTAGTCTTTTTTTCATTTTGTTCCCTTTCATCAACCGCTCACAGCGGTTTTTGTCATTTTTCAATACAAGAAAACGAATTGAGTCTATTTGATAGTTATGCTTTCTCCTCTTACGGAAAGAGACGATGCGAAGTACGCAGAAAGAGCCTTCTTCATCTCATACACGTCGCAAATAGCGAGGCACTCGTTAGATGAATGCATCGCGAGCTGAGGAATGCCTATATCGACCGTAGGAATAGATACTTTAGTATCTGCTATCGAGCCGAGGGTCGAGCCGCCCGGAAGATCCGCGCGGTTAAAATAGCTCTGAAGCTTAACTCCCGCACGCTCCGATATCTCACGGAATACCGCATCGGAAACGTTGTCGGTAGCATACTTTTTATTTGCGTTGTATTTTATTACCACGCCTCCGCCGAGGACGGGAGCGTTTGCTTTATCCGACATCTCGGGGTAATTAGGGTGAAGCGCATGAGCATTATCCGCGCTTACCATAAACGACGACGCCACTCTTCTCTGATACTCGGTTTCATCGCCGGATATGCGCTTTAAGGTATCAAAGAGGAAGGTTGAAGCCGCTCCTTGACGGGTTTCAGAGCCCACCTCCTCATTGTCAAACACCGCAAAGACAGGCGTTGACTCTATATTCTTGTTTGACTCGCAAAACGCTTCGAGCATTGCGTATACGGAGCTTAAGTCGTCAAGTCTCGGTGAGAGAAGCATCTCTCCGTCAAGACCGAACATCGTAGGCTTCTCGGCATTTACAAGATAAAGCTCGTGAGACACGATATTGCTCTTCTTTACTCCCGCGGATTTTGCTGCCTCGTCTAAAAATCCACCGCTCTTTCCCGAGAGGGAAACAAGTGGCAGAAGCTCCTTTGCGAGATTAAACTTACAGCTCTCGTTAACCGTTCTGTTCATATGAATGGCAAGGCTCGGTATAACAACCGTTTTACCGCCTATATCCGCAAGGCGAGTCTCAATTCCGCCGTCGGTTTTTACGGTAACTCTTCCCGCTACGGTAAGAGGTCTGTCAAGCCACGTATAATTTATACCGCCGCCGTATTTTTCAGTATCAAGCTTTACGTACGCGCCGAGGAGCGAATCCTCCTTCACTCTGAATGACGGCGAGTCACTATGCGCAGCGCCTATCATAAATCCGCCGCCGTTATTTACAAAAGCTATAACTGACGAGCCGCCTCGAACCACGTAATACCTGCCGCCCTGCTTAAGCGACCAAGCATCGCCTTCATAAAGACGCTCGAAGCCCTCCTCCTCAAGTCGCGAGGATATATTTGCAATCGCATGATATGCGGTCTTAGATGAATTCAAAAAATCAATAAGATTTTTGCCGTTTTTCGTCATATGCCTATCCTTTTAAATATATTTACAAAGATATATTACAACTTTTTTCTTCAATTGTCAACTTTTTTACGAAAACTTCTATAATTTGTTGAATTTTTTTGGAAAAACTTCCGTAACCTGTTGAAAAAAATGTTTTTTTAAGGTAGAATATATGTTGAAAAACAAAAAAACGGAGTATAATATGTTAAAGTTCAAAGATTACCCGAATGCCGACAGGGTGTTTTTCTATTTTGAAGAAATATCAAAAATTCCTCACGGCTCATTCAACACCGCGCCGATTGCGGATTATATTGAAAATTTTGCGAAAGCGCGCTCGCTTGAGTACATTCGCGATGCGGCGGATAACGTCGTTATTAAAAAAGCCGCTGTCAAGGGATTTGAAAGCCGTCCCACAGTTATTATTCAAGGGCACACCGATATGGTTGCCGAAAAAACAGCAGACTCTGAAAAGGATCTCGAAAAGGACGGACTCGACCTCTACGTTGACGGTGACTTCCTCAGAGCAAGGGGAACGACGCTCGGCGGTGACGACGGCGTTGCCGTTGCGTATATGCTCGCTCTTCTCGAGTCGGACAGTATTCCCCACCCCGCTCTTGAGATGCTCTTTACATCTAACGAGGAGGTCGGACTTCTCGGCGCAGATGCGCTCGACACCTCTTCGCTTAACGGAAAAATCATGCTAAACATAGATTCCGATGACGAGGGTATTTTCACGGTTGGCTGCGCAGGCGGCGGAAGAGTTGATTTCGAGCTTCCTATTAAAAGAGGCGAGCATGAGGGAAAATGCTATGAGCTTTCGGTTTCGCAGCTTCTCGGCGGTCACAGCGGCGTTGAGATAGACAAATGCCGCGCTAACGCTATAAAGCTCGGCTCGAAAATACTCTCAGCTCTCGGAGAGGTTCGTATATGCTCTCTTGAAGGCGGAACAAAGGATAATGCCATTCCAAGAGAATTCACCTCTAAATTTACCACCGCATTCGGAATAAGCGGAATTTTTGAGGAAGCAAAGACAGCTGCTCTTAAAGCGTTCAAGGGCATTGAGCCTTACGCAAAGGTTACGCTTACAGAGTGCGAATGCGAATGCGCTCCTCTCAATACCGAATCAAGCAAGGCGGTTATATCAATGCTCGGCGAGATCAAGTCGGGCGTTATGGCTATGAGCGAGGAGATAAAGGGACACGTTGAAGCTCCGAAAATCTCGGTATCG
>SVUD01000076.1 GCA_015063445.1 Oscillospiraceae bacterium | reverse complement strand
TAAAAAGCTTTATACCTGCTCTGTTTGCGGCGGAACCAAGACCGTGGATATATCCACAATAGACCTTTACCTTTACTCAATGAAGCTTAACCTTGCGGAAAGCGTAAACGTAGTATTCGTAGCAGAGGTTAAAGAAGGACTTACAAATCCCTACTTAACTATAGAGCATCTCGGAGAAACGTACGTCATTACCTCGTATAAGGTAAGAGCAGACGGCAGATACGAGTTCGTATTTAAGGGAATAACTCCCGCTGAGATGAGCGACGTTATGAAGGTAACTCTCTCTGCGAAGAGGGGAGAAGAGCTTCTTACCTCCGAAACGGGCAGCTACACCGTAAGAGAATATTGCGCGGAGCTTCTTAAGGCTTACAGCGCAGACGTTAAGCTCAGAACCCTCATCAGTGACGTACTCACGTACGGCGCGGCTCTCCAGCAGTACGTAGGACACAATACGAATAACCTCGCGACCTCATCCGTGCCTCGTCTTACGCCAAGCGCGTACGATGAAACGATAGCGAATAAGCTTCTTATATCCGGCACAGCAAACGGATATAAGTGGATAAGCGCGGGACTCGTATGTACGGGCAGAATGAGTATAGATTTCACCTTCGAGTGCGTAAATCCCGAGGATACGACGGTAGTGATATCCATAGCGGGCAGAGAAACGCTTTACAATGTAAGCGACCTCGAGAGTGACAGCGAGGGAAGATATACTATACGCTTTACGGGTATAATGGCATACGAATTTGACGAAACGATAACTGCTGAATTTATCCGAGACGGAGAAAAGGTCGGCGAGGAGCTTAACTACTCGGTTAACTCGTATATAGTATATACAAACGAGCTTTACGCATCTTCGACGGATACTTCGGAAAAAGCGCTCGCAGAGCTTGTACGTGCTATTTCCTGCTATGGAAACAGCGCTAAGGCATACTACGAGTCGGTAAAAGGAGGAAAATGATGAATAAGTACGAAAAGCCGATAGCGATAATGTTTAACGTATCGCCGTCAGACATAATAACAACGAGTCCCATAACGGACGATAATGACTATGAGCCCGGAGTAGAGCTTCCGGAAATCATTTTCCCGAGAAGTTAAATAGTTAGTATTTTATACCCATAGCAAAGGGGTTAACTCAAGATTTTGAAGTCTTGAGTTAACCCCGATTTTTTTCACGAAAGTGATATATCTGCAGAAAAAAACATAAGAATTAACTGTATAGAACCCATAAAAAGAACAACAAAAGAGGCTGAGCCGTTCGCTTAATTATAAGCTTTCGACTTAGCCTCTTTAACTGTAAGGAAAACAACTATTCAAGATAAATTGCCGAAAACACTATTTTACAGTGTCTATATCTCAAATAAAAGCCTTCCGAGGTATATTTTAATTAGTCCTTAAGAGCTGCCTGAGCTGCTGCGAGTCTTGCGATCGGTACACGGAAGGTGACGAAGCTTAAAATCGTTGATAACGATTTTAATGCGAGGAAAAGATTAAAACAAGGAGAATTAAAGCAAGATGTTCTTGCGAATAATTCGACTATGTTTTAACGCGGAAGAGCAAGAAACGTAGGTAAGGCCGATCTTGTGGCAGAATAGGGCGGAAGAAGGATCTCCACCGTGCTCCCGCATATAGCAATAATATATAAAAGCATAACAAAAGCCCTCGGAAAAATCCGAGGGCTTTAACTGTAAGGAAAACAACTATTCAAGATAAATTGCCGAAAACACGATTTTACCGTGTCTATATCTCGAATAAGAGCCTTCCGAGGTATATTTTAATTAGTCCTTAAGAGCTGCCTGAGCTGCTGCGAGTCTTGCGATCGGTACACGGAAGGGTGAGCAAGAAACGTAGGTAAGGCCGATCTTGTGGCAGAACTCAACGGAAGAGGGATCTCCACCGTGCTCACCGCAAATACCAACGTGGAGCTCGGGGCGAACCTGCTTACCAAGGGTAACAGCCATGTTCATGAGCTTACCAACACCGGTCTGGTCAAGCTTAGCGAAGGGATCGTTCTCGAAGATCTTAGTCTCATAGTAAGCATCGAGGAACTTACCGGCGTCGTCACGGCTGAAGCCGTAAGTCATCTGAGTAAGGTCGTTAGTACCGAAGCAGAAGAACTCAGCCTCGCCTGCGATATCGTCAGCGGTGAGACAAGCTCTGGGAATCTCGATCATAGTACCAACCTCGTACTTAAGGTTAGCGCCTGCTGCTGCGATCTCAGCGTCTGCGGTCTCAACAACAACCTTCTTAACGAACTTAAGCTCCTTGATTTCACCAACAAGGGGAATCATGATCTCGGGAACAACGTTCCAGTCGGGATGGTTCTTCTGAACGTTAAGAGCAGCGCGGATAACAGCCTTAGTCTGCATTGCAGCGATCTCGGGATAAGTAACTGCAAGACGGCATCCTCTGTGACCCATCATGGGGTTAGCTTCGTGGAGAGAATTGATGATATCCTTGATCTCAGCAACGGTCTTACCCTTAGCGGCAGCAAGCTTAGCAATGTCAGCCTCTTCGGTGGGAACGAACTCGTGGAGAGGAGGATCGAGGAATCTGATAGTAACGGGGTTGCCCTCAAGAGCCTCGTAAAGAGCCTCGAAGTCGCCCTGCTGCATAGGAAGTATCTTCTCAAGAGCAGCTTCTCTTTCAGCAACTGTATCGGAGCAGATCATCTCACGGAAAGCATCGATTCTGTTGCCCTCGAAGAACATATGCTCAGTACGGCAAAGACCTATACCCTCAGCGCCGAGCTCACGAGCCTTCTTAGCATCCTTAGGAGTATCAGCATTGGTACGAACGCCAAGCTTACGGTACTTGTCAGCCCAAGTCATGATTCTGCCGAAGTAACCGGAAATAGTAGCGTCAACGGTAGGAATAGCGCCGTCGTAGATGTTACCTGTAGAACCGTCAAGAGAAATAACGTCACCCTCGTGGTAGGTCTTACCTGCAAGAACGAAGGTCTTGTTGTCCTCATCGAAGTTAGAAATAGCGGAGCATCCGGAAACGCAGCAAGTACCCATACCACGAGCAACAACTGCAGCGTGAGAGGTCATACCGCCACGAGCGGTGAGAATACCCTGAGAAGCCTTCATACCCTCGATATCCTCGGGAGAGGTCTCAAGACGAACGAGAACAACCTTCTCGCCTCTTTCATTCCATTCCTTAGCGTCCTCAGCGGTGAATACGATCTTACCGCAAGCAGCACCGGGAGAAGCGCCGAGAGCCTTAGCAATTGCCTGAGCGGTCTTGATAGCCTTAGCGTCGAACTGGGGGTGAAGAAGAGTGTCAAGGTTTCTGGGGTCGATCATAAGAACAGCCTGCTTTTCATCGATCATACCCTCGTCAACGAGGTCACAAGCGATCTTAAGAGCAGCAGCAGCGGTTCTCTTACCGTTTCTGGTCTGAAGCATATAAAGCTTACCGTGCTCAACGGTGAACTCCATATCCTGCATATCTCTGTAGTGGTCCTCGAGGATACCGCAAACCTTAACAAACTGCTCATAAGCCTCGGGGAACTTGTTAGCCATCTCTGCGATGGGCATAGGAGTACGAACACCTGCAACAACGTCCTCGCCCTGCGCGTTAGTGAGGAACTCACCCATGAGCTTCTTCTCACCTGTAGCGGGGTCACGAGTGAAAGCAACGCCTGTACCGCAATCGTCACCCATGTTACCGAATGCCATTGCCTGTACGTTTACTGCAGTACCCCAAGAATATGGGATATCGTTGTCACGTCTGTAAATATTTGCTCTGGGGTTGTCCCAAGAACGGAAAACAGCCTTAATAGCGCCGAAGAGCTGCTCCTTAGGATCGGAGGGGAAGTCCTGACCGATCTTAGCCTTGTACTCAGCCTTGAACTGCTCTGCGAGCTCCTTGAGGTCAGCGGCGGTAAGCTCAACGTCGAGAGTAACGCCCTTTTCTTCCTTCATCTTGTCGATAAGCTCTTCGAAATACTTCTTACCAACTTCCATAACTACGTCGGAATACATCTGAATGAATCTTCTGTAGCAGTCGTAAGCCCATCTTTCATTACCGGACTTCTCAGCCATAACCTTAACAACTTCTTCGTTAAGACCGAGGTTAAGAATAGTATCCATCATACCGGGCATAGAAGCTCTTGCGCCGGAACGAACGGAAACGAGAAGAGGATTCTCAAGATCACCGAACTTCTTGCCGGTGATAGCTTCCATCTTCGTGATGTTCTCCATAATTTCTGCCATGATAGCGTCGTTGATCTGCTTGCCGTCCTCATAGTACTGTGTGCAGGCCTCAGTAGAAATGGTGAAGCCCTGGGGAACGGGGAGACCGATACCTGTCATCTCAGCGAGGTTAGCGCCCTTACCGCCGAGGAGGTTACGCATGTCCTTGTTACCTTCAGAGAAAAGGTAAACGTACTTTTTGCTCATAAAAAGTTTCCTCCAATATTATAAAAAATTTTTATTAATCGCTGTCAGACGGCTGAAGGCATAACAAAAGTCGACCTCACGCGCCGCAACGATAATTATAGCACAAAAGCATAAAATTTTCTATATTTGCGCAAAAAAAAATCTAAAAAAAGTCAATGTTTACAATTTGTTAACAATTTAAAAGTAATAACTAACAAAATTAAAAACGAGAGGTGTACGTGTTAGTATAAAATAGACAATGAACGCAAATTAGAAACGCAATATAAAAACCAACCGAGAGAAGAACAAAGGCAAAATTAAATCGACGTAATTTTTTATTTCGCATTTTTTAAACTTGACAAAAATTGCGAAATGATGTATACTGTTTTTGAGGTGATATACGTTATGAAGCTTATTGAAAGAAAATTTTATTTGCAACAATTGATTGACGTTATGAATACCCCCGATATAAAGGTTATTACGGGTATTCGCCGTTCGGGAAAATCAAAATTAATGGATGCTTTTATTTCTTACGTTCAAAATAACGTTGAGAACGGCAATATAATTCGTATAAAATTGAATTTAAAGGAATTTGAAGCTTTAAAAACAGGTGACGCTTTGTATGAATACGTAAGCGAACGTTATGAGTCCGAAAAAGAGAATTTTCTGTTTATAGATGAAGTGCAGCTTTGCAATGGCTTTGAAGATGTGATCAACAGTCTATATGAAGAAGAGCGCTTTAACGTTTTTTTGACGGGTTCAAATGCGTTTTTACTGTCGAGCGACTTAGCTACGCTTTTTGGCGGACGAGTGTTTGAGATTAGCTTGTTTCCATTTTCTTTTTCCGAATATCTTTTATATTATCCGGATAACGACATTGATGCCGCGTTTGATAAATACGTTACGGTCGGCGGTATGGCGGGCTCGTATCTTTACAACAAACCTGCTGATGCAAAAAAGTATTTAGCGAGCATTGTGCGCACGACTATAATCAAGGATGTTGTAACGAAATTCAAAATTGAAAACGAAGATTTATTAAGTATGATCGTTGATTTTTTGATGGATAATATCGGTAGCAAAACGTCGGTAAGAAACGTAGCTAATAAGCTAACGTCAAATACCTATCGTACAAACGATAAGACTTGCGGTGCGTATATAGATTATTTATGCCGCAGTTTTCTGTTCTATCCGTTCAAGCGATATGATGTGAAAGGGAAGCGGTATTTGGAATCCGATAAAAAATATTATCTTGCAGATCTGGCGTTAAGGTATGCTATTATCGGCACGAAGAATGCCGACTATGGTCATTTATACGAAAATTTAGTAGCGATAGAGCTTTTACGAAGGGGATTTGAAGTATACGTCGGTCAGCTTGGAGAAAAAGAAGTCGATTTCGTTGCTATAAAAGACGGTATGAAAACGTATATACAGGTATCGGACGATATTAGTCGAGAAGAGACCTTAAAGCGTGAGGTATCACCGTTATTGTCAATAAGAGATGCATATCCTAAGATGATAATAGCGAGAACAAAGCACCCCGAAAGTCAAATTGAAGGCGTAAGAATTGTTGACATAGCGCGGTGGTTGGTTTCGCAAAATTGATAATTTTCAAAAAATGCGAAATAAAAAGCTTTTATCAGATAACAAATAATAAGCAATACAAAAAGGTGAAGACTCCGAATTAAACTCGGTATCTCCACCTTTTTGATATATGCTTTTAGCCTTAGTTTATTCGGCTACGCCTAAATGACGCAACCCCTCGGGGCAAAGGGATTTAGAGCGGAAAGCATCGTTTGACGACTGTGAGCGAAGAAAAAACGGTTGATAATCGTTTTTTGAAGCGAAGTCCCACGTACGCGAGCAAGACAAGTCGAGACTTGCGCAGACGACGGCTTGCGACACGG
>SVUD01000075.1 GCA_015063445.1 Oscillospiraceae bacterium | reverse complement strand
CTGACGTCGACGCTTAATATACGGAGGGTTATATCGGCTTATGCCGATGAACCACGAAACGGCAGTTGCTTTGCACCCCGCTTCGATAAGCTACCTCCGTCTTTACAATTAAATACGGAGGGTTATCGAAGCGGTCATAACGAGGCGGTCTTGAAAACCGTTTGGGTGAAAGCCCACGTGGGTTCGAATCCCACACCCTCCGCCAAATTTTAACATTACGCATAGGATAATTTATGAGTAAATTTGAATATTTAGAATTTTTTACTTTATTTAAAAACTTTTATTATGTAACAAAGTGGGCAGTAATCCCATTATATATTTTACTCCCTCTTAGCTTTATATACATCGTCGTTTTGCAAGTTTTAATGTTTGTAAAACACATATTTGAGTGCCTATTTAGTTATATTCCAAACTCAAAAGATGAACATATTGCATACAGAATAACTGGAATGATACTATTTTCTTTTATTCTTTTTTGGAAAGTTCTTGTTTGTGGTGCATTAGATGCGTGCATATATATTTTTGGTTTTTTCTATGATTTAACCAATAAGGTTATAACATTAGGAAAATCGGAAAACTATTTTGTAAAAATGTAAAAATGAACTAAAAACCTTGAGATCAAAGATTTTCAAGGTTTTTCTTTTTTGTTATTATTGTTTTGTAAAGGTTTGTATACATTTTGACTGATATCGGGAAAATTGAGAGAAATTTTTCAGTTTTTCTCTAAAAATTGCCCGATTACAGCGATGTGCAAAGGTGTTTTCTGCGTATTTCTAAACGCTTTATCGGTGGCGAGGTAGTTAATGATACCTGACAAGGATGTTGCAGAACTTTTCGAATTCGAAAAGAATATTTGATTTTTCAAACACAGCCCAACAGTTATAGTTGGGCTGTGTTTTCTTTATTTCTTTTTTTGAATAGTAGCTACTGCAATTAAAAGGAGCTGACTGTCATAAATCAGCTCCTTAGATATATCCGAATATCAGGTTATCATCTCTATCCCTTTTACAATGGTTTCGTAATCTATCATTCCCGTGGCGTAAGCAACCACGTTACCGTTTGCGTCGATAAAATAGGTCGTTGGGTATCCCGTAACCTCGTACGCGTCTACCGCATCCCCCTCGGTATCAAAAAGGATATCGAACTCAAATCCGTTATTTTCAACGTATGCCTTTGCACTCGACACAGTTTCGTGTACGCCGTCGGTAACGTTTACCATGACGAAATTTACATTTCCGTAATTCTTATACGCCTCATTAAAGTCGGGCATCTCCTGCTTGCAATAATAGCACCACGTTGCCCAGAAATTCAGCACTATCGGCTTACCGACGTATTCGGAAAGCTTGACCTCCCTTCCTTCGTTATTCAACACAGTAAAATTCGGAGCCGTCATTGTTATCTCTGGCTTTGGCTCTGCCTGCTCCGAGGTATCACCGTCAACCGGTTTATTTTCCTCATTGTCCGAATTTACTTGCCCGTCAGTATTATTCTCACCGACGTTTGCGGCTTCATTTTCAAGTGCGGTCTGTTGCCCGTCGCCCAAAGCCGCCTCATTCCCGGAGGCTCCGATATTCCCTCCGCCATTTTGAAATTCCTTAGGCGCCATCAGTCCTCCGCTATCATATTTATCACTTAGCACGCCGTAAAGCGCCGTTGCTCCCGCGATGACGCCAACGAGGACCAACGCCATTACTGACCATTTTATAACAGTTCTCATTATAGCTTCCTCCTATGACATAATTGCTAAAAGCTTACCGAACATTCCCGTTGCCATCAAGACGCCTACCGCTACAAGAAGGCAACCGCTTATAACGTTAATAACCTTATAGTGTTTCTTTATAAAATCAAACGCTCCCTTCAGCTTATCTATCAGAAGCGCGCTGATAAGAAACGGTATGCCGAGTCCCAGGGAATACGTAAGAAGCATAATTCCACCCTCTATCGCATGCCCTTGACTTGCGGCAAGCATAAGCGCCGAGCCCAAAAATGCTCCGACACACGGCGTCCAGCCTATCGAAAATACGATACCGAATAAAAGCGAGGAGAAAAAACCAAGCCCGTCGGTATTTGCACGCCTTGCGCCCTTGAATATGTTCAGCTTGAATATTCCGAGAAAATTCAGACCGAAAAATATAACTATAAGCCCCGTTACTACGTTGACCGCCGCCGCGTATTTCCTGAAAAACGCGCCAAGCGTTCCTGCCAGCACTCCGAGAAGCACGAATACTAAGGTAAATCCTATAATAAAACCAAGAGCGTTTTTAAGCACTTTTTTGGTATTTCTCTGCTCTCCTCCCGCAAAATACGAAACGTATATCGGAAGCATAGGCAAAAGGCACGGAGATATGAAGGTTATAATTCCTTCAAGAAAAGATATCAGGTACTGCATAATCTATCCTCCTATTCCTTTATTTTCTTACGCTTACATTATATCACTTTTCGCCCGCCCGTTCCGTGACTTAATCACGTTTTTATTTTTTAAATTTTATAAAAAAGATTGAAAAACGCAAAGTAAAATGTTATAATTCTTATAGCGACGTTTTTTGTCGCAATTATAACGATACGGAGAGCAGTAAAATGGACGAGAGAGAGCTTACCGAGCTGTTTAAAAAAACATTTCCTTTTTGGGATAAAATGAATGAAGACGACCGTCAGACGTTTATCCGCACTTCACACCACGTTCACTTCGAAAAAGGAACGAACATCCACGACGGAAACGAATGCACCGGCGTTATACTTATAAATAGCGGTTCACTGCGTCTTTATATGCTTTCCGAGGATGGCAAGGAGATAACGCTTTACCGCCTTTTCCCAGGTGATATGTGTATACTCTCCGCCTCCTGCGTGCTTGAAACCATAACCTTCGACGTCTTCGTGGATTCAGAAGAAAACAGCGAATGCGTAGTCATCGGCGGCTGCGCTTACGAGGAGCTTTCAAGGCGGTTGCCGGAAGCAAAAATATTTGCGCTCGAAACCGCGGTTAGCCGCTTCTCCGACGTTATGTGGGTAATACAGCAGATTCTATTTATGAGCCTTGACAAGAGACTCGCTATATTCCTTCTCGATGAGGTATCAAAGAACGGAAGCGATACCGTAAGACTCACACATGAGCAAATCGCTAAATATATGGGTACCGCGCGAGAGGTCGTTTCACGAATGCTGAAATACTTTGCCGGAGAGGGCATAATCACCGCATCCAGAAGCGAAGGTATAAAAATATTGGATAAGAAGCGTCTGCGCGCTCTTTTATCCTAACATAGACAGTATCTGCGCCTTTGGTCTTGCTCCGCTCGCCTGCGCTACTACCCTTCCGTCCTTCATAACCACTAAGCACGGAATACTTAACACGTTGAACATACCCGCAAGGCGTGGCTCCTCGTCAACGTTGACCTTTCCTACTATTATATCGCTTCGCTCCTTGGCTATCTCATCAACGATAGGGGCTACCATGCGGCACGGACCGCACCAATCCGCATAGAAATCAAGAAGTACAGGTTTCCCTGCGTTTTTAATATCCTCAAAATTACTAATATTTACTTTTACAACCGACATTTTAAATTCCTCCTTTCGGTTTTTACACTTTTATTATATCTCTTTTCCGTCAGTAATTCCGTGACAAAGTCACAAAGCGACTTAATATTGTTTTTTACAATGTTAAAATTATCGCTTTTTTTGTATTGACTTAATTCTTTTGATATGGTACAATACTATTAATATGAAGCTTTTTATCTATCCATTGCATTTTAAGGAGCGTAATACGCCTTGAAAAATATATTTGAAAGCGTTTTTGTTAAAAAGTTCAGAGAATCACTCGTTTCGGTGCTTCCTGTCGCAATAATAGTAGTAATACTGAACCTTACTCCGCTTGTTAATCTTACGGCTACCGAGCTTACGGTTTTTCTTGTTTCGTCCGTATTTTTGATTTTCGGTATTGGAATGTTCAACCTCGGCGCCGAAATCGCTATGACTCCTATGGGTGAGCATATCGGCTCAGGACTTACAAAATCAAAAAGCATTAAGCTGCTACTCTCCGTTTGCTTCCTTATGGGACTTCTTATCACGGTGGCTGAGCCTGATCTTTCCGTTCTCGCAGATCAGGTTTCAGGCTCAATAAACGGCACGCTGCTTATCGTAACGGTTGGAGTAGGCGTGGGCTTATTCCTTGTTCTATCGGTGCTTAAAATACTGTTCCGTAAGCCTCTGTCGTCAATGCTTATATTCTTCTATATGCTTTTATTCGCTTTCGCAGCGCTTCTGATAACAAACGGAAACGTGGATTTTCTGGCGCTTGCCTTTGATTCCGGCGGAGTAACGACAGGGCCTATCACAGTTCCGTTCATAATGGCGCTCGGTGTCGGTATTGCGGGAACTATGGGCGGTAAGGACGTAGGTGAAAACAGCTTCGGTCTTATTGCTATGTGCTCTATCGGTCCTATTCTTGCGGTTATGCTTCTCGGCGTTACGGCAAATAAGCCTATCTCTTATCCAACGCCCGATTATAACGTCGCAAACGGACTCGGATTCGCTCTTTTGGAGACTGTACTCAACACAGTCGGCGAGGTTCTCCTTGCGCTTGGACTTATCGTGGCATTCTTCTTTATTCTGCAAATATTCTTCTTAAAGCTCCCAAAAAAGAGACTTATCCGTATTACGCTCGGTATAATCTATACTTTTATAGGTCTCGTTCTGTTTCTCACCTCTGTTACAGTCGGATTTATGCCCATTGGATACAAGCTTGGTACAGAGCTTGCCTCTAACGCCGCCCCTGCCGTAATAGTCATATTCGGATTTATTCTCGGAATGGTGGTCGTACTCGCTGAGCCTGCGGTTCAGGTTCTTAACAAGCAGGTCGAGGAGATAACGGACGGTACGGTAAGCCGCAGGGCTATGATGATAGCGCTTTCTATCGGCGTTGGAATTTCAATCGGTCTTTCCATGCTCCGCATTATTCTTGATTTCAATATTCTCTACTACGTTATTCCGGGATATTTCATATCTCTTGGACTTTCCTTCTTCGTTCCCGGTCTTTATACAGCAATCGCGTTTGACTCCGGTGGAGTCGCAAGCGGTCCGCTTACCTCAGGCTTTATTCTCCCACTGTCTATCGGTGTTTGCTACGCACTTCAGGGTGAGTCAAGCATCATGAGTCTCGCCTTCGGAATAGTAGCTATGGTCGCGATGACTCCGCTTATAACTATTCAGATACTCGGCTTCAGAGCTGTCGTTACCAACATGATGCGTAAGCGTATAGCGATCAAACGTATTCTCAACGCCGACGACGAGCAGATAATCAACTTTATGTAGAACGGAGGAAAGGAAACAGCTTATGAACGAAAACATTAAAACTCAGCCTGCCTCCCGTACTCCCAGAAGCAGACAAAGTAAACAGACTATGGAGCTTGCACCCAACAGACTTCAGCTTCTTTTTACCGTTGTTAACAGAAAAAAGGCTGAATTCTACGCGGACTTTCTTCAAGCGTTTGATGTAAATATGCAGCTCACGCTTGGCGCAAGAGGTACGGCAAGCGCGGAAACACTCAGTATGCTCGGTATTCCCGATTCGGAAAAAAGCGTTATTATCAGCGTTATCAAGGAAGAAAAGGCGGCGGCGGCTCTTAGCGCCCTCGATGAAAAATTCCAGACCATAAAAAACGGTAAGGGAATCGCCTACACTGTTCCAATGACCGGAACAATAGGCGTAGCGATATATCAGTTCCTCGCAAACATTCCGCGCTGAGATAAACCAGATAAGGAGAAAACTGAAATGACTTATAAGCACGAGGTTATATTTTGTATAGTAAACGCAGGATTCTCGGACGCGGTTATGGACGCAGCCAAGGAATTCGGCGCAAGAGGCGGAACGGTTATTCACGCAAGAGGTACCGCCAACAGTGAGGCGGAGCGCCTCTTCGAAATCACCGTACAGCCCGAAAAGGAGATTGTCATGATTCTCGTCCCAACCGAGATAAAAAACGATATTCTTCACGCCCTTTACCGCGCGGTCGGACTTAAAACTCCCGGTCAAGGTATTGCGTTTTCTATGCCCGTTACCGCAGCCGTAGGTCTTGCGGACCACATAAAATGGGATGCTAAGCCCTCTAAAAACGAAAAGAACAAGAAGGCTGACACCACTGAATCATAATAAAAATGATAGCGTAACCGTAATAATATAGTTCGGCTACGCTATTTTCTTAATCAAACTGAAAGGTATGCTTATGAACACTAAAACCAATAAGAAGTTCTACCTGGCACTTGTTATTTTCAGCCTCGCGGGGCAGATTGCATGGGTGGTTGAAAATATGTATTTCAACGTTTTTATATACAAAATGTTCAACGCCAGCGCCTCTGAAATCTCCCTCATGGTATCTTTAAGCGCTGTATCTGCTACCGTAACAACTCTGACTATCGGCGCGCTTTCGGATAAGCTCGGAAAACGCAAGGCGTTTATCTGCTTTGGATATATCCTTTGGGGTATTTCGATTTTAAGCTTCGCCTTAATTCGCTCGGACCTCAT
>SVUD01000074.1 GCA_015063445.1 Oscillospiraceae bacterium | reverse complement strand
GGAAAGCTTACGGTTCTCGTCGTCAATGTTGGTTATCTTAACGTCAACAACGTCGCCAACGTTCAAAACGTCTGCGGGATTATTGATTCTCTGAGTAGAAATAGCAGAGATATGGATAAGACCGTCAACCCCCTCGCTAACCTCAGCAAATGCGCCGAAGGGAGTGAGAGAAACGATCTTAGCGGGAAGCATCTCGCCAACCTCGTGAGCCTTAACAAACTGATACCAAACATCCATCTCCTGAGTCTTGTATCCGAGAGAAATTCTTCTCTTTTCAACGTCGAGCTCCTTGATGAACACTTCAATCTCCTGTCCTACGGAAACAACCTGAGAAGGATGCTTAATCTTTCTCCAGGAAAGCTCGGTATTGTGAACCATACCATCAACGCCGCCGATGTCTACGAATGCGCCGTAGTTGGTAAGATTCTTAACAGTACCGGTGTAGTTCTTGCCAACCTCGAGAGTAGCCCAGATAGCGTCCTCACGAGCCTTCTTCTCAGCAACGAGAATAACCTTGATAGAACCAAGAGCCTTCTTTCTTACTGTATCGAACTCGATGATTTTAACCTTCTGCGTTGTTCCAACGAGAGCGGTGAAGTCCTGTCCCTTCGCGATTCCTGTCTGGGATGCGGGAACAAAAATAGAATTGTTGAGAGCGGAAACAACAACGCCGCCCTTATTTGCAGATACTACCTTACCTTCAAGAATTTCGCCGTTGTCATAAGCCTCTTTGAGTACAACCCAGCTATTATCGGCGTCAACTCTCTTCTTAGATACTGTAGCGAGGCCTGCTCTGTCATCAACTCTGATAACAAATACTGCAACCTCATCTCCAACCTTAAACATATCGCGGAGATTTGCTTCGGGGTCGTCGGTTATCTGCTCTTTGGTAAGAACGCCGGTAACTTTTACGCCGAGATCAAGCTTGATCTCATTGTCGCCGATAGTGCAAACTATACCGTTAACTGTATCTCCTGTATGTAAAGTTTTGAGTGTGTCCTCGAGGAGTGCCTCGAAGTCCATTTCTTTGTTTTCCATAACTTTTTTAACCTCCGTTATTATACCGTCAGGTGTGGAAGCCCCTGCGGTTATTCCTACGCACTTTGCGGGGTCAGGAAAATCAGCTAACAGGTCCCTAACTGACTCTATCCATAAGGTTCTTGGGCACTCATTTTTACACAAACTATAAAGCTTATGAGTATTGGAGCTCTCCTTGCCTCCTATGACTATCATCAGGTCGGAATCTTTTGCAATTCTAATTGCTTCATTCTGACGATTTTCAGTGACACTACATATTGTATCAAAAAAAATTGCATTTGTACATAGTTTTTTTAAATTTTTTTTAATTTTTTTAAAAATTTCCAAATTTTCCGTTGTCTGTGAGCATAAAATAGGCGTTTTGCCATCAAAATTTATCGACTCAAGGTCATCGGGAGATGAAATCGTGTGTTTTTCGCCTTTTGCGTAGCTCATAATTCCAACCGCCTCGGGATGCTCCTTGTTGCAGAAGAGGAGAAAACAAGTGTCGTCACCGGTATACTTTTCCGCTATGCGATGAATTTTTTTAACAGATGGACACGTCATATCAATGACGGAAAAATTGGTATGCTGTTTTTCGAGAGCTAAGAGACTCTCGTTTTTTTCTTTTGTAATTCCGTGAGTGCGTATCACAAGAGTATGCTTATAATCGGGTTCAGAGTGAATAATTCGTTCAACGTCTTCAAATTCGATAGTTATAACTCCCTTTGAGCGCAAAGAACTGTTGTAAAGGGAGTTGTGAATAATAGCTCCGAGCGTATAAATCTTTTCATTCGGAGCTTTATTCAATATAAGCGAATGAACGGTTCTGTCGGCGCGTTTTACACCGGGGCAGAATCCGGCATTTTCCGATAATATTATCTTCAATTTTCGTTACCGCCGTCTTTTGCCTTCTCCTCGGATGTGTATCCCCCAAGCTTGCATACCTCGGCAAATATTTTGTTTGTCGCATCCTTGAATTCTCCGATGCTGCCCTTTTCAAAGCCAAGCTCGGAGTATTTGATAGGTTTTCCGTAGATTACCTCAATTTTGCGCATAAACTTGTATTTAACGTCCTTCGTTTTTATGCATACGGGAAGAACGTCTGCGTGTGAGTGATAGGCTATGAGAGCGGCGCCGCTTTTTACGGGTGTCTCGGAGGGATTTTTGCCGGGCATACGGTGTCCCTGAGGGAATATTGCGAGAGTTTTGCCTTCCTTTGCCACAACAACGGCGTTCTTTAAAGCGCCGACGTCTTTACCGGCTCTGTCAAGGGGAATAGCGCCCCAAGCCTTCATAACGCCTCGCATTACGGGGATTGAGAACCATTCCTTTTTAGTGAGGAAGAAGAGCTGTCTCGGATACGTTATTCCGATAAGGAATACGTCCTTTATTCCTATGTGGTTCGAGCAAAGCACCAAAGAGCCGTCCTTAGGAATGTTTTCTTTACCTACCGCGCGAACTCTCACAAAAATTCGCATAAAGAAATTGATAATAACACGGCAAAGCCCGTAGAACCAATTCCATTTTTTAGCGCGTTGCTTTTTCACTTTGTTGATAATTTTTATTACGGCGTCTACCGTTTGTTCGGCGTTAAGATTTGAATTGTCGAGCATAACCGCATCGTCTGCCGGAACACAGGGCGCAATAGCTCTCGTGAAATCGTTTTTATCACGCTCTATCATTTCGGCGTAGACTGTCTCATAGGTCGTGTCTATTCCTTTAGCCTTAAGCTCCTCGAATCTTCTCTTGGCTCTCGCCTCGGGAGAAGCGGTGAGGAAAATTTTAACCTCAGCGTAAGGAAGTATAACAGTTCCGATATCTCGTCCGTCCATAATAACGCTGTTTGCCTCGGCAATGCTTCTTTGCGTCATAAGGAGAAATTCTCTTACGCTGCCGTGCGC
This sequence comes from Oscillospiraceae bacterium, assembly GCA_015063445.1. The sequence goes on along the minus strand of SVUD01000074.1, from coordinate 3,597 downwards.
GCTTACAGCCGACGCTGCCATGGAAGCCTCAGGTGTTCTTATTTCGTCACCGACGGTATTGCCGTTGAGAAGTATAACCTGGCTTCCGTTTATGAATTTAAGCTCAAGCGATATCTCGGAAAGATGAGCCTTGACATCATCTTCGTTTTTTGTATCCACGCCGATACCGAGCATATAAACGCCTATAGTACGGTATAATGCTCCCGTGTCAACGTAAACTATTTCAAGCCTTTTTGCTACCGCTTTCGCAAGGCTTGATTTACCGGCACCGCCCGGGCCGTCTATAGCAATTCTAATCATTTTTTGTCTCCTAAATTAAAATTCTGCCGCACTTTTTCCTGCGATATATCCGGTTGAATAGGCAATCTGAAGATTAAAACCACCCGTGTAAGCATCAACGTCTATTATCTCTCCTGCAAAATAAATACCGGATACTATTTTCGATTCCATAGTTTTTGGATTTATTTCTTTAGTATTGATACCGCCCGAGGTAATTATGGCTTCTTCTATCGGGCGAAGTGCGGAAAGCGGAATTCTGAAGTCCTTAAGCGTGTTAAGTATAGTCTTCCTCTCTTCCTTTGTGATGGAGTTTACCTTTTTGCGTCCGTCTATTCCCGAAGCCTTTATAAAGGGCTCTATCATTTTTGTCGGAAGGAGCGCTGAAAGAGAATTTACAAAGTCCTTGTTTGAGTTTTCCTTAAAGTCGGAAAGCAAACGCGCGTCAAGTGTTTTTTCATCAAGAGCGGGTTTTAAATCTATGGATAAAGTAAGCTCTGAAATTTCCTTTTCCTTGAGGTGAGCGGATGCTGAAAGTATCATAGGTCCGGTAACGCCGAAATGAGTGAACATCATTTCTCCAAAGTCGGAATACAAGGTCTTACCTGCTTTGTCAATTACTTTGATAGCTACGTTTTTCAAAGAAAGTCCCATCATCTCTCGGCATAGCTCAGAGGGCGATTCAATAGGAATAAGCGAGGGCTTAAGCTCGGTTATCGTGTGTCCGAGCCTTGCGGCTATTCTGTAACCCGAGCCGTCAGAGCCCGTGAGGGGATAGGATTTTCCTCCGGTAGCTATGATGACCGCGTCAAAGACGTAATTGCTTTTCGCCTTTACAGTGAACGTTCCGTCCTCGTTTGCGAAAACGGAGGAAACGTTTTCATATATAATCTCGGCGTTTTTTGCGTATTTTCGCATGGCGTCAACTATGGTTTTTGCCTTGTCGTCAACGGGAAAAACGCGGTTTCCTCTCTCGGTCTTAAGTTTAACCCCGAGGGATTCGAAAAATTCAACCGTTTTTTCGGGCGGAAACGCATATAGCGCCGCATATAAAAATCTCGGATTTCGCGTAACGTTCTCCATAAAATCGTTTACAGAGCACATGTTCGTTACGTTGCATCTGCCCTTACCGGTTATCGCGAGCTTTTTACCGAGTCTGTCAGTATGCTCGAATACGGTAACCGATGCTCCGGATTCTATAGCGGTACCGGCAGCCATCATGCCTGCGGGGCCGCCGCCTATAACGGCTATTTTTTTGCTATATTCTATATTATAAGTCATCGTTTTGCGTAAACGTGATACTCGTCCCATATTTGCTCAAGTCTGTCAAATCTTTCTCTTATAAGACCTTCTCTTCTCGAGGTTATCTCAACGATTATGGCGTTTATGATACTGATAGGAGCAACAAGCGAGTCCATAAATGAAACCATATCACTCTGTGCCGTAAGCAGATAATTCGCATGCTCTGCCAAAGGCGAGTTGAGAGAATCGGTAAATCCTATTACCTCGGCTTTGTTTTGCTTTGCAAACTTAACCGCGTTTATCATCTTAGACGAATAACGTGGGAAGGAGAATGCGATAAGGAGGTCGTTTTCTCCTATGGAGAACATCTGCTCGAATACCTCTGCCGTTGATTTGGGAGCGACGAGCGTCACGTTGTCAAATATAAGCGAAAGATTGTATTTGAGTATCATCGCGAGAGCCTCTGAGCTTCTTGCGCCCATAACGAAGATTCTTTTTGCTTTGAGTATGGCGTCACAAGCGCTGTGAAAGGCGTTTTTGTTAAGCTTATCAAAGGTAGTGCGGATTTTCGCGATATCGGAATCGGCTACGTTTTCGAGTATATCGCCTTGACCGATTCTTCTTTTCGTGATTTCGATTCTTTGGTTAGGTGTGAGCTTAGCTCTGACGAGCTCTTGAACGGCCTTTTGAAAATTAGCGTATCCGTCATATCCGAGCTCGTTTGCGAATCTGACAACAGTAGACTCGGAAACACCAACAAAGCGTCCGAGCTTTGCCGCGGTCATATACGCAACCTTGTCATAGTCTTTGATTATAGCGTTTGAGATTTTTTTCTGTCCTTTAGAAAATGAAGGATAAAAATCTCTTATTTTTTCGGAAATATCCTGTGGCATTTTACACCTCTTAAATGATGTTAGCTTTATTGGATGATATTAAAGCTTTGCGAGAGCCGTATCGATTCTTGCGAGAGATTCGTCTTTTCCGATAACCTCCATGATTTCCGTAGCTCCGCCGGGAGTTGCCGCCATGCCGGAAACGGCGATACGAATGCACCACATAATTCCGCCAACCTTCATGCCGAGAGCTTCGGAAAGAGGCATAAGAGCAGAGAATAGAGAATCGTTGTCAAACGAGCTGACAGCTGAGAGAATGGACTTTGCCGCTTCGAGCACAGTCTTTACTACGTCAAAATCGGCAATCTTGTTCTTCTTATTAAGGAAAAGCTCCTTTTCGTATTCGGGCAGTGTGATAAAGAATGACATCTTATCGTCAAGCTCGGAGAATTTAGAAACTCTCGTCTTGAGAAGTGAAAGCATTTTCGTTTTATTTATCGTAGCCGGAATTTCAGTCTTTATGAACTTCTCGGCTGTTTCGTTGAATATCGAATCGTCAAGCTTGTGAATATATTCGCCGTTGAACCAAAGAAGCTTCTCAAAATCAAATACGGCGGGGGATTTCGAAACGCCGTCGATAGTGAAGAGAGCCTTAAGCTCGTCAAGAGAGAAGAATTCGGTCTCGGACTGCTTCGGGCACCAACCGAGGAGCGCTATATAATTGATTATGGCTTCAGGGAGATAACCGTCGTCAACGAGGTCCTGGAACGAAACAGCTCCGTGGCGCTTGGAAAGCTTTGAAACCGATCCGTCGGCATTCTTACCCATCATAAGAGGGAGATGCACGTAAGTGGGACGCTTCCAACCGAAAGCATCGTAAAGAAGAACGTACTTCGGAGTAGAGGTAAGATATTCCGAGCCTCTGACAACGTGAGTAACGCCCATAAGGTAGTCGTCAATAACGTGGCAGAAATTATACGTTGGATATCCGTCGGCTTTCATGAGTATCTGGTCCTGAAGCTCGGAGTTGTTCATTGAAATTTCACCGAAAACGGAGTCAACGTACGAGGTAGTACCCTCAAGAGGCATCTTCTGTCTGATAACAAAGGGAACGCCTGCCTTGAGATTTGCCTCAACCTCTTCTTTAGAGAGATTTCTGCAGTGCCTGTCATATCCGCCTGTCGCGTCCTCAGCGTGAAGCTCCTCGAGTCTTTCCTTGGTGCAGAAGCAGTAGTACGCACCGCCA
>SVUD01000073.1 GCA_015063445.1 Oscillospiraceae bacterium | reverse complement strand
TTCAGGAGGAGAGCAGTCCTTCGTTGCTATAGCCTTGCTCTTTGCGATACTTAAGGTTAACCCGACGCCGTTCTGCATTCTCGACGAGATTGAGGCGGCGCTTGACGAGGTAAACGTATTCAGATTCGGAGAGTATATCAAGAAGCTTGCTAACGATACTCAGTTCATTCTTATCACGCACCGCCGCGGTACGATGGAGGTAGGTAACAGACTTTACGGTGTTACTATGCCTCAGAGAGGTATTTCGCAGGCTATCGAGCTTAACGTCGATGAAATCGAAGGAAAACAGAAGGAGTTACTCGGTTAATGGGATTTTTTGATAAATTAAAAAACGGTCTTTTAAAGACTAAAAACGCAATCGTTGGTAAAATTGATGCTCTTTTTAAAACGTTCAGGAAGGTAGATGAAGAGCTTTTCGAGGAGCTCGAGGAGCTTCTTATATCTGCCGATATGGGCGTTAATACCACGGAGGAAATCCTTGATGAGCTTCGTGAGTTTGTAAAAGACAATAAGATAAAGGATGCCGATGAGGTAAAGACCGCGCTTATCAATATAATGAGAAGCCAGATCGGTGAGCATGAGCCGCTTAATCTTTCAACAAAACCCTCGGTTATACTTATCGTCGGTGTAAACGGCGTTGGTAAGACCACTTCTATCGGAAAGATTGCGAAAGAATTAAAATCACAAAAGAAAAAGGTTGTTGTTGCGGCGGCGGATACGTTCCGTGCGGCGGCGGCAGAGCAACTTTCAGTATGGTGTGACCGTGCGGGCGTTGATATAATCAAGCAGGCCGCCGGAGCCGATCCTGCATCTGTTGTTTACGATGCTATCGGCGCGGTAAAGAGCAGAGGTGCTGACGTTCTTATTATAGATACCGCAGGAAGACTTCATAACAAGAAGAATCTTATGGATGAGCTTGCGAAAATCGACAGAGTTATCGCCAGAGAGCTTCCCGATAGCGCAAAGGAAACGCTTCTCGTTCTTGATGCAACGACGGGACAAAATGCGGTTTTACAGGCAAGAGAGTTCAAAGAAGCATCAAAGCTTACGGGTCTTATCCTTACTAAGCTTGACGGTACTGCTAAGGGAGGTATTATCCTTTCAATTAAAAAGGAGCTTGGCATTCCCGTTAAATTCATTGGTGTTGGAGAGCAGATTGACGATATGAAGCCATTCGATTCCAATGAATTCGCAGCCGCGCTCTTTGAAAACAGTGAAATTTAAATTTTAGGTAGATAATATGATAACTAGCAAACAACGCGCATATCTCCGTTCACTTTCGCAGAACCTTGATACCATTTTCCAGATTGGAAAGGGCGGTATAACAGATGAGATATGCAAGCAGATAGCAAACGCTCTTGAGGCGAGAGAGCTTATAAAGGCACGTGTGCTTGAAAACAGCGGATATACCGCAAAGGAGGCTTCGGCTGTGATAGCTGAGGCTATTGGGTGCGAGGTTGTTTCCTGCGTAGGAACTAAATTCGTTCTTTATAAGGAATCAGTTAAGAAAAAAAGAATTGAGCTTTGAGGCGGAGGTTTAAATTGTTTTTTACCGACAAAATGCTTTCGGAGCTAAGAGAAAAGATAAAAGAGCGTATGAGCGAAAAAAGATTTTCACATACGCTTGGAGTTGAGAGATGCGCCAAAAGACTCGGGGAGTTGATTTTACCTGATAGGATATCCGAGCTTTCCGCGGCAGCGCTTTTGCATGATATCTCAAAGGAGATATCGATTGAACGTCAGCTTGAAATGCTTGAAAAGAATAAATTTCCTTTGACGGAAGAGGATAAAGAGACGCTTGGCGTTATTCATTCGTTTACCGCCCCTTACGTTATAAGAGAGGATTTTACCGACTTCGCGAGCGATGACATTCTCTCGGCTGTGTTCAATCACACTCTCGGTTGTGAAAACATGAGTGTTTTTGATAAAATAATTTTCGTGTCGGATTATGCGGAGGATACGAGAAAATTTGCTTCTTGCATAAAAGTTCGCGAATTTTTATTTAATGGGATAGAAGAGCTTTCACAGGATGAAAGATTTTTGAGGCTGGATCAAGCTGTTCTCGCCGCATTTGAAGGAGTGCTTGAGGCGCTCACAAGAATGGAGCAACCGATAAATTCGAAAATATATATATCAAAAAAATGTCTTGAAAAGAAATTATTACTATAACTACTGTAACGTCTTTTGCACAAAATAACCGAAAGAAATTTCGGGAGAATTTGTGATGAAAAAAATCGCGTTATTATGTATTATTACTGTTTTTTGCAGTCTGTTTGTCAGTTGCGCTCCAATTGCCAAAAGGGCAGCCGTAAGCGCGGATAAGAATAAATACGTCTTTCTTGTAGCCGGCTTTGATGAGGCGGCTGAAAATACTGACGTTCTCTTTACCGTAGCTTATGATCCAAAAAATTCGGAAGCGAGAGTCGCTCAGATTCCGAGAGATACCTACTTCGGCTTCGGTAAGGTTCAGAATAAGATAAATCAGTTGTATGCATCAAAGGTTTCCGAGGGGCTTTCTAAAGAAAAGGCTCTTAGTGAGACGTCAAGTGAAATTGCCGCGGCATTTGGTACGAGATATGACGGTTATTTCGGAGTAACGATACCTACTTTTAAAAAGTTGGTGGATTCCATCGGAGGTCTTGATATCAGTCTGTCGGAGGATAAGACTATTTATCTTGAAGGAGAAGATCCTATCGTTTTGAAGAAGGGAAATAATCGTATAAACGGTGAATTGGCAGAACGCTTTGTAAGATACAGAAGCGGTTATGCTATGGGGGATCTTGGGAGAATAGATGCGCAGAAAATCTTTTTAAACGCTCTTTTCTCAAAGGCGCTTTCGGGACTCAGTCTGCCAACTATAATAAAAGTCGCTTCAATTGTTGAAAAAGAGGTTATAACCGACGTAAAGCTTTACGATTTTATAAACGTATTTATTGACGTAATTAATTCGGAAGGTGAGAAAAAAGCCTTTTACGCAACTGTTCCGGGAGAACCGTTAGAAAACGAAAACGGACTTTCTTTCTATGTTTTGAACAGAAAAAGCGGGGCAGAATTAGCAAGAAAATATATGTTTGCAGACAAAGAGTTTGATAGCGGACTTGAGTTTTTAAACACTCACGATGAAAAATTTACGGATATATACTACGACGACTCTTTAAAGATTAAGGAATACACGGCAGATGGTATAAAAAGTCTGCATATAGCAAAAAAATAAATTTTTATATGGAGAGAATATGACTTTCGATGTTATAAAAACAAACGAGCTTTCAGGAGCTGAAGGAAAAAAACTTGCCGAAGAAGCGGTTAAGGTGCTTCTTGAAAAACTTGCAATCGACGTCACTATGTATAACGTAACCGATCATACCTCGATTACCGATTACTATGTTAACGCAACCGGTCGCTCGTCAACGCACGTTGCTTCACTTGCTGATGATATAAGCGATAATTTTGAAATGAGAGGTCAGAGTCCGTTGAGAGTTGAAGGGAAAAAAGGAAATTCCTGGATCCTTGTCGATTACGGTACTTTGATTGTAAATATTTTTGATTCCGAAGGAAGAGCGTTCTATAATTTTGATAGGCTGTTGCCCGAGGAATCAAAGGAGAGCATTGAAGCCCTCAAAGAAGAAGTAGATAAAAAATTTAACATAAACAAGAAGGAAAACTAAAATGCAGTACGATTACAAACGAATCGAGCCTAAATGGCAAAAAATCTGGGATGAAAAAAATCCTTTTGAGGCAAAGCAGGATTATTCGCTTCCCAAGTACTATACCTTGGTAGAATTTCCTTATCCCTCGGGACAGGGACTTCACGTAGGTCACCCGCGTCCCTATACAGCCCTTGATATCGTTTCAAGAAAGAAGAGAATGCAGGGCTACAACGTTTTGTTCCCAATGGGATGGGACGCTTTTGGTCTGCCTACCGAAAATTATGCTATAAAGAATAAGATTCATCCGAAGCTCGTTACCGAAAAGAACGTTGCGAGATTCAAGTCACAGCTTAAGGCGCTCGGACTTTCGTTCGACTGGAACAGAGAGATCAACACCACTGATCCTTCTTATTATAAGTGGACTCAGTGGATATTCCTTCAGCTCTTCAAAAAGGGCCTTGCGTACAAAAAGGAAATGGCAGTAAACTTCTGTACCTCTTGTAAGGTAGTTCTTGCTAACGAAGAGGTTGTTAACGGCGTTTGCGAGAGATGTGCTTCGGCTGTTATACGTAAGGTTAAGAGCCAGTGGATGCTTAAGATAACCGAGTATGCAGACAGACTTATATCCGACCTTAACGGTCTTGACTACATAGAAAGAGTTAAGACTCAGCAGATCAACTGGATAGGAAAATCTCACGGAGCTGAGATTGATTTCAATACTACCGCAGGCGATAAGCTTCGCGTTTATACCACAAGATGCGATACACTCTTCGGTGCTACCTATATGGTTATCGCTCCCGAGCATGCGAACGTTGAAAAGTGGAAGCCCCTCATCAAGAACTATGACGAGGTAGAGAATTATAGATTCGAGGCTTCCAAAAAGTCCGATTTCGAGCGTACAGAGCTTGTAAAGGATAAAACGGGCGTAAGACTTGACGGAGTGAGCGCTATTAACCCCGCAACCGGTAAAGAAATTCCGATATTCATTTCCGATTACGTTCTCGCGGGATACGGAACAGGCGCAATAATGGCAGTTCCGGCACACGATGAGCGTGACTTTGATTTTGCTAAGAAATTCAATCTTCCTATCATAGAGGTAGTTGCCGGCGGTGACGTTCAGAATGAGGCATATACTGACGTTGCTGAAGGCAAGCTTGTAAATTCAGGATTCCTTAACGGTCTTGAGGTTGCTGACGCTAAGCGTGCGATGATCAAGTTCCTCGAGGAAAACGGTATTGGAGAAGAGAAGGTCAACTTCAAGCTCAGAGACTGGGTATTCTCACGTCAGAGATATTGGGGAGAACCTATTCCTCTTGTTGAATGTGAGAAGTGCGGCTGGGTTCCCGTGCCCGAGAATGAGCTTCCTCTTGAGCTTCCCGAGGTGGATTCCTATGAGCCTACCGAAACGGGCGAATCACCTCTTTCGCTTATGACCGATTGGGTAAACTGCACTTGTCCTAAGTGTGGCGGAAAGGCAAAGAGAGAAACCGACACAATGCCACAGTGGGCAGGATCGTCGTGGTATTTCCTTCGTTATTGCGACCCGCACAATGATAAGGAGCTTGCTTCTCGTGAGGCACTTCAATATTGGATGCCTGTAGACTGGTATAACGGAGGTATGGAGCATACAACACTTCACCTTCTTTATTCGAGATTCTGGTCTAAGTTCCTCTTCGATATCGACATTCTCGATACCAAAGAGCCTTACGCAAAGCGTACCAGTCATGGTATGATTCTCGGTGAAAATGGCGAGAAGATGTCCAAATCACGAGGCAACGTAGTAAATCCCGATGATATTGTTCGTGATTATGGCGCTGATACAATGCGTCTTTACGAGATGTTTATAGGTGACTTCGAGCAGTCTGCTCCTTGGAATACTCAGTCCATAAAGGGTTGTAAGAGATTCCTTGACAGAGTTATGAACCTCGTTGATATAGTTAATGGAGAAGGCGTTACTCCCGAGCTTGAAAAAGTTATGCACAAGCTTATTAAGAAAGTAACCGCAGATATTGACAATATGCGCTTCAATACCGCAATAGCGGCAATGATGGGTGCGATAAACTCAATTTATGAGGTAGGACATCTTACTAAGGACGAGCTTGTTACCTTCGCTAAGCTTCTTTCGCCTTTCGCTCCTCACGTTGCAGAGGAGATAAACGAGCTTCTTGGCGGAAAAGACCTTATTTCTATCGCAAAGTGGCCCGAATATGATGAGAGCAAGACTATTGACGATACTGTTCAGCTTCCCGTACAGATAAACGGTAAGGTTCGTACGACAGTGTTTGTTCCCAATGATGCATCGAAGGATGATATTCTCGCAATAGTAAAGGGCGACGAAAAGGTCAGTGCGGCTATAGAAGGAAAAACGGTTATCAAGGAAATTGTAGTTCCCGGAAAGATTATCAATATTGTTATTAAGTAATTAAAATATGGCAAAATAAACTAAAAAGGGGTAAAGAATTTCGATTTTTGAAGCACTTTACCCCTTTTAATAAAAAACGCAAAAAAATATTAAAAACTTTCCAAAAAAGACTTGACAAATGAATTGGTTTGTGATATCATATAAAAGCTGTCAAGCAAATCTGCGAGTGTAGTTCAATGGTAGAATTCCAGCCTTCCAAGCTGGTCGCGTGGGTTCGATTCCCATCACTCGCTCCAAACATTGCGCCCTTAGCTCAGTGGATAGAGTGCCCGGCTACGAACCGGTAGGTCGAAGGTTCGAATCCTCCAGGGCGCGCCACATAAAAAACACCCCAAAGAAATTGGGGTGTTTTTTATGTCGTACGCCCTGTCGTGCGACCTTGCGCCGAAGGCGTGAAGGTTCGCATACCGCTTGCGGTATCCGGCGTAATGCGAAAAGTAAAGCTTCACTTTGAGCGAAGCCTACGAAAAATCGCCGAGTTATTCCGCATAGCCGTACCCTCCGGGGCGGAGATGGAACATAGCAAAATAATGGATTACCCCAAAGAAATTGGGGTGTTTTTTATGTCGTACGCCCTGTCGTGCGACCTTGCGCCGAAGGC
>SVUD01000012.1 GCA_015063445.1 Oscillospiraceae bacterium | reverse complement strand
GTGCCGAAGGCACGGGGTTCGCATACCCCACTCGAAGATCGGTAAGCTCGCTTACCAGGCGCAGAGTGCGGGTATCTTCGCTTTGCGAATACCCCTATTCAAGACCATCACCCGATGGTCTGTTTTTCTTTTCTTGGCTGCGGAATAGTTTGCCGAACCGCAGTGCCGAAGGCACGGGGTTCGCATACCCCACTCGAAGATCGGTAAGCTCGCTTACCAGGCGCAGAGTGCGGGTATCTTCGCTTTGCGAATACCCCTATTCAAGACCATCACCCGATGGTCTGTTTTTTTACATCATAATAGAGAGTTTGAGCCGCTGCTCAATCCAAAAACCACCATTTTGACAACTTAAATTGTCATTCTAATGCATATACAAAAAAAACAAGCGGTTGCTCAACATCACACTTGATGAAGAACAACCGCATTTTTTGCGTTATTTTTCTATGAGCTTATTTTTCATCGCAACGTTTTTTTAACGCACATCAAACCGCCTTTTTCCCTATGAATGCCGCATAAGCTCCGAGCTTGCAATTTGATAGCTCTGCCGCATATTACCGCTTCAACAAAAGTTCAATTAAAAGCGAGTTGTCACCAAATATTTTTTATCCTTAAAAGTACTTTACATCTATTGTTTTTGGTGCTATAATTAATTCAAGATTTCGTCGCGCTTAATACCGTGCGGATCAATTAAACTTTTTGACTGACTTACTGCATATGCGAGGTATCAACTATGAATCTTAAAAACTTAAAGGTCAATTTTCTTGGCGACAGTATTACTGAGGGCCACGGAACAAGCGGTCCCGACAAACAATTCCATCAGCTGATCGCTAAAAAATACGGCTTAGCGGCAGCGAGAAATTACGGCATCAGCGGAACACGCCTTGCAAAGCAGCAAACGCCTACTGCGTCAAATCCAAAATTCGACCGTGATTTTTGCTCAAGATTTGACGAGATGGAAGATGATGCCGATCTCATCGTAGTGTTTGGCGGTACTAACGATTTTGGACACGGGGACGCTCCTATCGGAGAAATGAGTGACAGAACGTCCGAAACATTCTTCGGCGCCTGCCACTATCTTATGTCAGGTCTTATAAACAAATATCCCGAGTCAAAGATCGTTTTTATGACTCCCTTGCACAGAGTGAGCGAAAGCAACAAGAACGTGAACGGCGTAGACCTTGAATGCTACGTAAATATAATCAAAAGGGTTGCGGCATATTATTCCCTTCCCGTTATTGATTTGTGGTCATGCTCGGGAATTCAGCCCTGCGTTCCGATAATCAAGGAAAAATACTGTCCCGACGGACTTCACCCAAACGATAAAGGACACGAAAGACTTGCAGAGGTTGTGGGAAGCTTCCTCTCAAATTTATAATTTCACAGATTTTTTAAACAATGGCGCGCTTTTACACTCATAAAAGCTTAAAATAATTTCTTTCGCTTTCTAAAATTCCCTCTTTACGCATTTTGCTGATTTCCGCGGAAAGACCGCTTCTGTCCACCTCAAGATAATCCGCAAGCTCCTGTCTGTTAAAAGGAATTTTAAAGCTTTTACTCTTCTTTTGCTGCGATACGATTCCAAGATACGCAAGAAGCTTCTCTCTCGTGCTTCTTTTTGACGTGACCTCAATGCGCTGATGGAATATAACGGTTTTTGACGCAAGATCCTTCATAAGATTATATATCATTTGCTGATGAAAGGCGCAATTATTACTGCACGTATGCAGAATATGAGAACAGTTTATCAGCATTATCTCAGACGAATCAATCGCTACAATAGATATAGGAAGCGACTTCGCCTCAGCGCAGGCAAACGCTTCACCAAAAACCTCGGGAGGATCGATCTTATTTATAATGCTCTTATTTCCGTAGTAATCGTACCGCACACTTTCCGCGCCGCCCGAAAGGAGAACTCCGATATTTTTAGCCTCGCTTCCCTCGGCAAAGACGGTATCCCTTTTATCATATTTCACTATCTCTGCCCCAAGACACGGCAGCATTTTCAAAAGATCGTTTTCCGCGATACCGAAAAAGAGCGGACATTTTTTCAAAATTTCAAAATATTTTTTCATTTTTTCTTCCTTTTGTTGAAAATTCAACAGAAATTATGTAATAATTATACTATAATAGATTCAGAAAATCAAGATAAAAAACGCTTTATGCTTTAAAAAAGAAAAAGAGGACGAAATGGAAGTATCAAACACGATAAAATACGTCGGTGTCTTTGATAAGGACATCGACCTATTCGAAGGACAGTACAAGGTCCCAAACGGCATCTCTTACAATTCCTACGTTATAATCGATGAAAAAGCGGCGGTTATGGACTCTGTTGATAAGGAGTTCGGCGAGGAGTGGATAGAAAATATCAAAAACGTTCTTGGAGACAAATCTCCCGATTATCTTATAGTTCAGCATATGGAGCCGGATCACTCGGCAAATATAGTTAGCTTTATTAACGTCTTTCCCGAGGCGAAAATAGTATCGTCAGCGAAAGCATTCACAATGATGAAGGGATTTTTCGGAACCGACTTCCCCGACAAGCAGATTGTTGTTAAAGAGGGTGACACCTTAAATCTCGGAAGCCGCGAGCTTAGCTTCGTGGCGGCTCCGATGGTACACTGGCCCGAGGTTATTATGACCTATGACGCCAAAGAAAAAACGCTCTTCACAGCAGATGCCTTCGGAAAGTTTGGCGCTTGCGACCTATCTGACGGCTGGACCATTGAGGCGAGACGCTACTATATAGGAATAGTTGGAAAATACGGCGCACAGGTTCAAAGCCTTTTAAAGAAGGCATCGGCGCTTGATATACAAACGATCTGCCCGTTACACGGCCCCGTGTTAAAGGAAAACATTCCATACTACGTAGGTCTTTACAACACCTGGTCGAGCTACACGCCGGAGGAGGACGGAATACTTATAGCCTACACTTCAATTTACGGTAATACCGAAAAGGCTGTAAACGAGCTTTCGAGGCTTCTCGAAAGCAAGGGCGAAAAAAACGTTGTTGTACGCGACCTTGCAAGGTGCGATATATCCGAGGCGGTGGGACTTGCCTTCAAGTATTCAAAAACAGTTTTTGCAACCACAACGTACAACGCGGATATCTTCCCATTTATGAAAGAATTTATCAACCACCTCACAGAGCGCAACTTTTCAAAAAGAACGGTTGCCTTCATTGAAAACGGCAGCTGGGCTCCCATGGCGGCAAAGGTTATGAAGGGGATGCTTGAAAATTCAAAGGAACTGACGTATTTAAACACAACAGTAAAAATCAATTCGGCATTAGACGAAAGAAGCAAAACAGAGCTCAATGCTCTCGCAAACGAGCTTTGCGAACAAAATTAATATAAAATAATAAAAATGTAAATAAAACTTTTAATTTGGAGGAAATAATAATGAGTAAGGTAAAATTTTATGTTTGTGAAAAGTGCGGAAACATTGTACAAAAAATTGAGGATTCCGGAGTTTCCGTAGTATGCTGCGGTCAGAAGATGACCTATCTTGAGCCCGGCGTTGTTGAGGCGAGCCGCGAAAAGCACATTCCCGTTATTACGGTAGAGGGTAACACCGTTAAGGCAGTTGTCGGCTCGGTTCTTCACCCTATGGCTGAGGAGCATCACATCGCATGGATATATCTCGAAACCGACAAGGGCGGACAGATGAAGTATCTCGAATTTAACACGGATCCCGTGATAACCTTCACTCTCGGAGACGAGAAGGCAGTAGCGGTTTATGCTTACTGCAACCTTCACGGACTCTGGAAAACAGAGCTTTAATTCAAAAAAGCTTAATCAAAAAAGACTCAATTCAAAGCTTAATCAGAAACAACCTTAATTATAAAATACATTTGATTTTAAAAGCAAGGAGAATGTAACTATGATGGACAAAAAAGTTCACGAGCTTCTTAATCAACAGATAAACAAAGAGCTTTATTCGGCTTATTTATACCTTGATTTTTCAAACTACTTCAAGGCGGTGGGCCTCGACGGATTTGCAAACTGGTATATGGTTCAGGCTCAAGAGGAAAGAGACCACGCAATGCTCTTCTATACCTACCTTCAGAACGAGAATATGCCCGTAACTCTCGAGGCGATAGCAAAGCCCGACAAGGTGCTTGACAGTCATATGACGGTTCTCAAGGCAGGACTTGAGCATGAGGAATACGTAACCTCTCTTATCAACGATATCTACGGCGCCGCTTACGACGTAAGAGACTTCCGTACTATGCAGTTCCTAGACTGGTTCGTAAAGGAGCAGGGCGAAGAGGAAACCAACGCTAACGATATGATAACAAAAATGGAGCTCTTCGGCTCGGACGCTAAGGGACTTTATATGCTTAACCAGGAGCTTCTTGCAAGAGCTTACACACCCCCATCACTCGTGCTTTAATTATAAAATTCGAAAGGAAACTGAACAAAATGAAAAAATATGTATGTGACGTATGCGGCTGGGTTTACGACGAGGAGCTCGGCGACGCTGAGAACGGTATCGCTCCCGGCACGAAATTTGAGGATCTTCCCGAAGATTTTGAATGCCCCCTCTGCGGAGTAGGCAAGGACAACTTCAGCGAAACGGAATAAATCCAAAAAGCATAATATTTTGATAAAATCCCCTTAAGATATATTCAAAGCGGCAGCGCTTGATATATAGCGTGATACTCTTAACGGAGTATCACGCTAACTAAGTTCGCCCTTCGGGCAAGTGAAGTTATCTTCGATAGTGAAGTTCACTTCGTGAGTGAAGTTTCGCCTGACGGCGAAGTGTGGGCAAACTTAACTTCACTTCTGCGTAGCACAAACTTCACTGCGTAGCAACTTCACTTTTGCGATAGCAAAAACATCACCAACAGAAAAAGAGAGGACTTTTCGATTCGTTCTCTCTTTCTGCTTTTTATATGGGTTTGGGCTTAGCCCATTTGCGTTTGACTAGTCAAATGCGATGCTTGCACTTTTATGAAAGTGTAATTTCTCCGCTAAGGACATCACCCTATCCCGAGGGGATTTTTATTGTGCCTTATCAAAAACTCAAAATCTTTGCGAAGCGAATAAATTAAACGATATTACATTGTCAAAGTCCTTGTGTTTTGATTTAGTATATGCTATAATAGGTTCATATTGGGTGGAATGCTATTTTCTGGCACAATATTAAATTCATACATAACAAAGGAACTAAAAATGAAAAAAATTCACATTATTGTACTTGCTCTTTTCATCGTACTAACAACTGCATTTGTTTTCGTTTCTTGTCAAAGCAAATCAAAAAATGATGATAAACAATTTGATAATAATTCTGGAGAATCCATCAACAATCCCTCAAATGGATCAACGTCAAACAACCAAAGCGGCAATGGAAATAATGAATCTATAGAAAATCCCCCCTCACCCCCAAATGATGATTCACAAGAAAACAACGACGGCAGTTCTCCGGACGCCCCTGTTGAAGATGACAGCTTTTGTTGTAAAAATTTCGAATTTGCTCTAAACGATGATAATAATTCGTTTAAAATAGTTGGAAAAGGCAATTGCGAGCATACAGAAGTAATAATTCCAAAAACATATAACGGATTGCCTGTTACTGCCATAGAAAAACGCGCTTTCAAAAAATGCAACGAGATAATCAGCATACATATCCCAACCACCGTTTCAAACATTGGAGAAGGAATTTTAAGTGAATGTAATTCTCTTAAAGCAGTTGACATCCCGTTTATAGGAAGCAATTCTTTAGATGATTCGGAACACTTCGGCCATATTTTCGGAAACGCATCATCATTTGATGCAAGCGAATACGAATATCACATCATAGATAATAAATATGGTATTTATTTAAAATACGAAATTCCCGAATCCTTAAAGTCAGTAACTGTTCGCGATACCAAAATAGGAAATCGCGCTTTTGCCTGTTGCGATTACATTGAAAGCATAACTCTTGCAGAAGGTACAACTATCATTAAAGATAAAGCTTTTGAATTGTGTAGCAATCTAAAAACTATAATTATACCAAACACCGTAACAGAGATAGGCACATCCGCTTTTTACTATTGTACAAATTTGTCAAATGTAATTGTACCGAATAGTGTTACAAAAATAGGCTTTGGTGCTTTTAACGCATGTTATAATATCAATAGTATAGTCCTTCCATTTGTAGGATCGACAAAAGATGAAATTGAAAATTCACACTTTGGGTATATTTTTGGAATATCGAATAATTCTTATTATCAAGACGTACAAGGTTTATATAGTGTTATTATAACAGGCGGGACATATATCGCTCCATATGCTTTTTACGGATGTTACAATCTCAAAAATATAGAATTACCTCAAACATTAATTGAAATAGGTGAGGGCGCATTCCGCAGTTGTTCTAATTTAATAACGTTGACAATTCCGTTCGTCGGCGGAACGTTGGACGGTGAAAAATTCAACAACTTTTCTTATATATTTGCAACCACTGGATCTAATATATCGGAAAATTTAAAAACCGTTACTATACTAGGTGGCACAATAATAGCGGAAGATGCTTTTTACGGTTGCTCAAACATCGAAAACATTTATCTGCCAGATACTATATCAACAATAGGCGATTCAGCATTCTATAATTGTAAATCGCTCAAGTACAACGAATACGATAATGCATATTACATAGGTAGCCTCAATAATCCTTATTTGGTATTAATTGATGCAAAAAATCGATCGATCTCTTCCTGCGATGTTAATAAAAACGCAAAATTCATCGCCACCGCTGCGTTTGAAAATTGCAAACAATTGGTAACGATTGACATACCGAACACGCTGGTATCAATTGGTAACGGTGCTTTCATTGGTTGTTATAAGCTCGAAAATATAACACTACCCGATGACTTGCATTTTCTGGGATATCGAGCTTTTGACGATTGTAGATCCATTACTGAAATAATAATACCGGATGGTGTAACAAAAATTGGTTACGAAAGCTTTAATAACTGCTGGGAACTTGAGAACGTTGTCATTGGAGATAGAGTAACAATCATTGAAGAAGATGCATTTCGCGACTGCGGTAGTTTACAAATACTAAAATTAGGATCAGGATTAAATACAATCGAAAAAAATGCTTTCTGCAATTGTGATAACTTAAACAGTATATACATCAGTGATGTAAGCAGCTGGTGTCAGATTAACTTTATCGGCACAGATTCAAACCCATTGTGTTATCAAGGCAGGTTGTATGTTGGCAACAAACTACTTTCAAGTATCGTTATACCGGACGATGTTGTCTCTATTCCTGAATATGCTTTTTATTGTCAAAACTTATTATCAGTTACACTTCCACAAACAATATCATCTATTGGAAACTACGCTTTTGCCGGTACTAACATAACCGAAATCAACATTCCAAGTAGCGTAATATCTATTGGAAACTACGCTTTTGCCGAATGTGAAAATCTAAAGAACATCAGCATTTCTGATAGTGTAACAAGCATTGGTATCGGAGCGTTCTACTATTGTACAGATTTGCAAAGAATCATTTTACCTCAAAACCTTAAAGTGATTCAAAATAAATTATTCTTAGGATGTTCTTCGTTAGAATACATTTTCATACCAACAAGTGTAATTGCCATCGGCGACAAAAGCATATATGTTTCTCGCAAAACCGATCGAGTTGTTTATGGTGGCGATTTTACTTCTTGGGATTCAATAGACAAGGATTTATATTGGTTAGCATCCGATGTCATCTATAATGACTACGATTTTTCTAATCAAATACTTGTTTGTTCAGAATATATTATAGAAATGGATTTCGAAACACTTATGCTTCCGGCCTCGAATAAAAAAGTATTATTGGTCCCTTTATACGGGTATGGAAAGTTCACTGTAATAGATTCCAAAACAAAAGATGTCGTAACTATAAATAGTCCGAATATACATTTCGAAATATCAAACTCTGCTGGCGAAATCTCACTTGATGAGTATGGAACTCTTGTCGGTAAAAAATGCGGAATGACGCAATTATCCATTTACTACATATACAATGAAGAAAGGATTTACACTTTAAAAGATCAGCTTATTTTCATTGCAGAATGTAGCTTTAACAATTCCAAATCTTATGCTAAATTTTCCGAGAGTGACAAAGAATACATTCAAATGTGCCTTGATTTTACATACACTCTGCCTAAAGTCATCTCTCCAACACTATCAGATTTCAAAATTTCCGATCATTTTTGGAATACCGTTGGAAAAGCAGCCAGCAATCTTATGGAAAAATTAAAAGACGGAGAATACAACCCAAATGCCACGGAAATCAAGCGCAACATAGCAACGATTATACAGAAATACGTGGACGAAATAGAATTGCAAAAGTATATAAACAACAATGCTCAATTAACCATTCAAATGATAGAAGATTTGATTTCTCTAACAACTCAAGAACGCCAAGATGAATACAATCTTCTTAGTCAAGAACAAAAGAACGAACTAAACAATCTTGTATCTTTGTACAACAAAGCTAAAACTTCAGAAGAATACAAAGAAACTCTTCAATCCTTGAATAAAATGCTTTCAATGTTCTCAAAAAACGATGATACACTGAATATTATAAGTAAGATTTTAAAGTGGGAATCAATTGATATGGCACAAAGGGCGTTGTCTCTGCAAACCACCTTTACTAACATCTTAGAATTGTCATCTTTTGATAAAATATTCGACACGTTTGTTAATATATCAAGCTTTACTTTTGACGCGTTTATATATCTTATGCATGATTATTCAGCAAATATTGAGATACTCAGATTCTTAAAAAATGAATTTAAAAATATAACAAATGTAGATGCTGATTTCATTTTGGCAATTGATCAACTCATAGACGAGTATTCTAACAAATGGGCTATCGCTGTTGAAAATTGGTTAAGAACCTTCGAAGCCGAAATTATATTGGGGATTGGTCATTTTGTAGTAAATATGATATTCCCTGAATTCAAAATCGTTATGTTTTTGATTAATTCTTATGGGAATTCAACATTCGCAGCAAAAAAATCAGAACTTTATACGCTTTCAATGATGTCATCCGCTATTTATGATACACTTGATCCCATCATGGATATGTTTATGATGGGAAAACAAACGATTTCTACCGAAAAATTAAAAGTTCTTGTTTTATTGTATCTAAACACAGTTAAGGCTGAAAATGATTTAGTTGCGTATAATTTCTGGTCTGATTATCCTTTCTCAGAAAAAAAGAACTGTGCCTATATGTCCCAGTACATTGCAAGTATACTTAGTTTATATTTTTAAAAACGACACGGCCGATGCGAAAGCAAAAGCCGTGTTTTGACTTTCTCCCGAGTTTTCCAAAATAAAATCATTGACATAAGGGCTCTTTTAGTGCTATAATATTCTCATAGAGTAAAACTCTTAAATAAAAAATAAAGGAGAAGAAAATGAACGCATTACTTTCAACAGACGGAAGCAATTGGCTTGACGCTGCTATAAGCGCTATCAGCGGTTGGGTTCTCAACACGGGAATTAAAATCGTTATATCTCTTGTACTGATGCTGATTTCGTTCCGTATTATCAAAAGGATCTCAAGAAAAATCGAGAAAAAAGGAGAAAACGGAAAGCACGATAAAACGATAATGAAAACCTTGGCGTACGTTTTCAATATCGGCGCGAAAACTCTCGTTCTGGTTTGCCTTATCGGATACCTCGGAATAGATACAAGCGGAATTACCGCCCTTATCGCATCTCTTGGTGTTTGTATAGGTCTTGCTGTTAACGGCGCGGTTTCCAACCTTGCGGGCGGAGTTATAATTCTTGTGACAAGACCCTTCAAGGTTGACGATTACATTGAGGCTCAGGGCGTATCGGGAACGGTTGAGGACATACATATGATATGCACCAAGATACGCACACCCGATAACAAGGTCATCTACATACCTAACGGCGCGCTCGCAAACAACAATATCATTAATTACTCGGAAAAGGATACGAGAAGAGTTGACTTCAAATTCTCTATCGCTTATGACAGCGATTACGCAAAGGCAAAGCAGCTTGTCTGGGATATCATCACCTCGCACGAGCTTACGCTTGACGATCCCGCTCCCTTCGTAAGAATGAGCGAGCACGGTGACAGCGCGATTGCTATCACAGCTCGCGTATGGGTTAACAGCGGCGACTATTGGACTGTTAATTTCGACGTTCTCGAGGCTGTTAAAAAGGCATTTGACGAAAACGGAATTGAAATTCCCTTCAATCAGCTTGACGTTCACGTTAAGAATAATTAAATTGTTTTATCAAAAAACGAAGTTATGGGGTGATGTCCTTAGCGGAGAATTCTCGCTTTGATAAAAATGCAAGCATCGCATTTGACTAGTCAAACGCAAATGGGCTAAGCCCAAACCCATATACGTGAACCCCCAAAGCTCATATTTCGCTTCGGGGAACCCCTACACAAGCAGAAAGAGAGAACAAAGCGGTTCATAGCCGAATGTCCTCTCTTTTCTGTTAGTGATGTTTTTGCTATCGCAAAAGTGATGTTATTCGCTTCGCTCATAATGATGTTGCTCGCCAAGGTCGCAAAGATGTGATATTTGCCCACTGCGCCATCAGGCGTAACATCATTCACGCAGTGAACATCACTGCCACAGGCAACATCATTTGCCCTGGGGGGCAAACATCGTTTAGCGTGATACTCCGTTAAGAGTATCACGCTATCCCGATAGCCTCGTTTTTTTGTACTTTATTGAATTGTTTCTTTCGTCTTTTGTTTAATTTCCTATTAGTTTATTATTCACTATAAAGCTTAAAAGCGCCTCGCAGCCCCTGTATATATCGTCAAAGGCTACGTCAAATCTATCCGAATACCAAGGATCAGCAACGTCGCCTCCCGAGGCGGTGAATTCCATAAGCTTGAAAATTTTATTATCCTTATCAGAGCCGAATATTCTATGCATATTTCGCACGTTCATGCTATCCATACCGACGAACATATCATATTTTCCGTAATCGGCAAATTTTAACTGAACCGCCCTTCTTCTCTCATACGGTATACCCCGTCTTTCAAGCTCTCTTTGCGCCGGCGGATATATGGGATTACCTACTCCGCAAAAGATTTCCTCGGAGCTTGTCGCCGAAGAATATATTTCAATTTTTCCTTCAAGACGCTTATCGCAAACCATCTTTTTAAATATAAATTCCGCCATAGGACTTCTGCATATATTTCCATGGCATACGAACATAATTTTCATAAAATCACCTTTAAATCAGTTTCAAAAGCCGAGTTTTGAAACCAATTGTTTGCATTTTTGTTCATTTTAGTACCTTTCGCATTTTTTAGAACGCATAAAAACAGAGCGAAGATATCTTGATGCTTCTTGATATCCTCGCTCTTTTTGTAAGCCTTACGAAAGGCGTAAGTTTATTTTATTCTGCGGAAGGAAGGTTCTCAACGTTCTCAAACATTGATACGCTTGCTCCCTCAGGCGCAAAGGACACGACCTCGGGCGCGAAGTTGTCATCCTGCTTTTCAGTGTCGTTGATCTCAACGGCGCGGTACTTGGAAAGACCCGTACCTGCGGGAATGAGCTTACCGATAATAACGTTTTCCTTAAGACCGAGAAGCTTATCCTGCTTACCCTTGATAGCCGCCTCTGTAAGAACCTTTGTGGTTTCCTGGAAGGAAGCAGCGGAAAGGAAGGACTCTGTCATAAGAGAAGCCTTGGTAATACCGAGAAGCATAGGAGCAGTTTCGGCATGGCGAAGACCAAGCTCGCCTGCGGCAATTCTCTCATCGATCTTTTCGTTTTCCTCACGAAGCTCAAGAACGTCAACGGTAGTTCCGGAAAGAAGATCGGTATCTCCGGGATCCTCTACCTTAACCTTTCTTGTCATCTGACGAGTGATACACTCGACATGCTTATCGTTGATTTCAACGTCTTCTCCGCGGTACACCTTCTGTACCTCACGGATAATATAATCATATACCGCATCAATACCGGACATATGAAGAACGTCCGCGGGGTTAAGGAAGCCTTCAGTAAGCTGCTGACCTCTCTTTACCTCCTGACCGTCCTCTATGCAAAGACGCATACCGAAGGGTATATCGTAAATAACGTCTGTGGTCGTGGGCTCAACGGGATTCTGGATAATAACCTTTGAAAGCTTCTTATCGGACTGAATACGGGCAATACCCGAATAAGCGGTAACGATAGCGGGCTTCTTGGGCTTTCTCGCCTCGAAGAGCTCTTCAACTCTGGGAAGACCCTGAGTAATATCCGAACCTGCGACACCACCCGTGTGGAAGGTTCTCATCGTAAGCTGAGTACCGGGCTCACCGATAGACTGAGCGGCTATAACGCCTACGGACTCACCGATAGCAACGGGAGTACCGTGAGCAAGGTCTGCGCCGTAGCAGTGAACGCATACGCCGCGCTTTGCAAGACATCTGAGTATGGTTCTTACCTCAACCGAGGTGATACCTGCGTCAACGATCTGCTGAGCCATTGTTTCGTCAATCATAGTGTTGGCGGTAACTATAAGCTCACCTGTTTCCTCGTTAACGACGTCGTTAACGGTGTATCTTCCAACAAGACGGTCGAAGAGCTTTTCAACTACGTTATCGCCTGTCTTGATATCGGAAACTACGATACCCGACGTTGCTCCGCAGTCCTCTTCACGAATAATAACGTCCTGAGAAACGTCAACGAGACGACGGGTAAGGTAACCCGAGTCTGCGGTACGAAGAGCCGTATCCGAAAGTGACTTACGCGAACCCTTAGCACCCATAAAGTACTCGAGCATTGTAAGACCTTCACGGAAGTTTGATTTAATGGGAATTTCGATAGTCTTACCGTTGGTCGCGAACATAAGTCCACGCATACCCGCAAGCTGACGCATCTGCTTTGTCGAACCACGGGCTCCCGAGGTAGCTATCATGTTAAGCGAGTTGTATTTGTCAAGGTTTGCCGTAAGAGCGTCGGTAACGTCGTTAGTTGCCTTTTCCCAAACCGCGATAACCTGCTTATATCTTTCATCGTCGGAAAGCTCACCCCAATTGAAGAGCTCTGTGATCTCTTCAACCTGCTTTGCGGCATCCTCGAGAATCTGCTTCTTCTGAGGAGGAATGGTCATATCGTAAACCGAGATGGAAAGAGAGGATCTTGTGGAATAGCGGTAACCCATTTCCTTAATGTTATCAAGAACCTCGGCAGCGTTTGCAAAGCCGTGATACTTGATAGTGAGGTCAACGATTTCCTTAAGCTTCTTACTCGTGGTCGGGAAATTGATCTCGAGAGAGAAGGGATCTTTTGAACGGTCAACGTAGCCGAGATCCTGAGGAATCTTGGAGTTAAAGATAAGTCTACCGTAGGTAGCGTCTATAATAGCGCTCTTCTCTTCTCCGTCTATCATCTTCGTTACACGAACCTTAATAGCCGCGTGCATACCGAGAAGCTTATTCTCATAAGCCATCTCAACCTCGTCAAAGTTACGGAATACCTTTCCTTCACCCATTTCACCGGGATGATCGATGGTGAGGTAGTAAGAACCGAGGACCATATCCTGAGAAGGAACGGTTACAGCCTTACCGGAAACAGGCTTCAAAAGGTTGTTTGCGGAAAGCATAAGGAATCTTGCCTCTGCCTGAGCCTCGCTCGAAAGCGGAACGTGAACGGGCATCTGGTCACCGTCGAAGTCTGCGTTGAACGCGGGACATACGAGGGGGTGAAGCTTAATAGCTCTACCTTCTACAAGCACGGGCTCAAACGCCTGAATAGAAAGACGGTGAAGCGTAGGAGCTCTGTTAAGAAGCACGGGGTGCTCCTTGATTACGTATTCGAGCGCGTCCCAAACCTCGGGAGCAACTCTGTCTACCTTCTTCTTAGCGTCCTTGATGGAGTTAGCCTTCTGAGTCTCTATAAGTCTCTTCATAACGAAGGGACGGAAGAGCTCGAGAGCCATTTCCTTAGGAAGTCCGCACTGATATATCTTAAGAGTAGGACCTACAACGATAACCGAACGTCCCGAGTAGTCAACACGCTTACCGAGAAGGTTCTGACGGAAGCGTCCCTGCTTACCGCGAAGAGCCTCGGAAAGAGACTTAAGAGGACGGTTGGATGCGCCTGTTACAGCCTTTCCGCGTCTGCCGTTATCGATAAGAGCGTCAACGAATTCCTGAAGCATTCTCTTCTCGTTACGAACGATGATATCGGGAGCCTTCATTTCAATGAAGTGCTTAAGACGGTTGTTTCTGTTGATAACACGGCGGTAAAGCTCGTTGATATCCGAGGTCGCAAATCTTCCTCCGTCAAGCTGAGTCATAGGACGGATATCGGGGGGAAGAACGGGGAGGGTTTCGAGTATCATCCACTCGGGACGGTTGCCCGACTTTCTGAACGCCTCGATAACCTCGAGTCTTTTGATTATTTTAACCTTTTTCTGTCCCGAGCTCTCCGCAAGCTGAGCCTTAAGCTCACCCGCAAGCTGCTCAAGATCTATCTCGGCAAGAAGCTCACGAACCGCCTCAGCGCCCATACCTGCTCTGAAGTCGTCCTCATATCTTTCACGAGCGTTTCTGTACTCGTCATCGGTGAGAAGCTGCTTCTTTTCAAGAGGGGTATTGCCGGGATCAATAACTATATATCTTGAAAAATAGATTACTCTTTCAAGAAGTCTTGGCGACATATCGAGAACAAGACCCATTCTCGAAGGAACAGCCTTGAAATACCAGATATGCGACACAGGAGCCGCAAGCTCAATAGAGCCCATACGCTCACGTCTTACCTTTTTGGTGGTTACCTCAACGCCGCACTTCTCGCAAACCTTGCCCTTAAAGCGAACTCTCTTGTACTTTCCGCAAAGGCATTCCCAGTCCTTAGTCGGACCAAAGATCTTTTCGCAGAACAAGCCGTCTCTTTCCGCTTTAAGCGTACGGTAATTGATCGTTTCCGCCTTAGTTACCTCTCCAAATGACCACGAACGAATGGTTTCGGGAGACGCAAGACCTATTTTGATCGAATCAAACGCATTTCTTTCCATTATTTTTCTATATTCAGGCATCCCGCGCGGGATGCCTTATCCCTTCTAAAAATTATTCTTCGTCAGCTATGTCGTCAAACGAATCCTCTTCGAACTCATACTCTTCGTCGGCAAATTCGCCAAGAACGTCTTCGAGCATATCATCGTCCTCAAATTCTTCGTCGTCCTGAGCCTCTTCTTCGGCATTTTCCTTTTCAAGATCTGCCGCGCGGTTAACCTCTTCTATGGTCGCGTATGCGGGAGCGTCCTCTCCGTAAACCTCGGAAAGCTCTATCTCCTCGCCCGATTCATCAAGAACGTGAATATCAAGGCAAAGCGACTGAAGCTCCTTAACAAGAACCTTAAAGGACTCGGGAATACCGGGCGTAGGAATATTCTGACCCTTAACAATAGCCTCGTAGGTCTTAGTTCTACCCGTAATATCGTCGGATTTAACGGTAAGGATTTCCTGAAGAGTGTAAGCTGCTCCGTATGCCTCGAGAGCCCAAACCTCCATTTCTCCGAAACGCTGTCCTCCGAACTGCGCTTTTCCTCCGAGAGGCTGCTGAGTTACGAGAGAGTAAGGTCCTATCGAACGAGCGTGGATCTTATCGTCAACAAGGTGGTGAAGCTTGAGGTAGTACATTATACCTACGGTTACGGGGTTGTCGAAGGGGTCACCCGTACGTCCGTCGTAAAGCGTTACCTTACCGTCGATAACCTTAAGAGTTTCGCTGTTCATAAGATTATGAAGCTTCTCATCGTCATCAACGATCTCCTGATCAACTCTCTGAAGATCGGGCTTACCGTCCTCGCGGATAACCTCCATAAATACGGCCTTACCGCGAACGCTTTCACCGGGTCTTATATCTCTTGTGTACTTAGCCTGGCGAAGAAGCTCGA
The DNA here is from genome assembly GCA_015063445.1 of Oscillospiraceae bacterium. The sequence goes on along the minus strand of SVUD01000012.1, from coordinate 33,957 downwards.
GTATATCGGTCTCCTTAGCGCCGTCAAATACGGGAGTCATTATCTTTATGCCGAGCTTACGGCAAGCGATACCGAGATGCACCTCAAGAACCTGTCCGATGTTCATACGGGAAGGAACGCCGAGGGGGTTAAGCACGATATCGAGAGGCGTACCGTCTGCAAGGAAGGGCATATCCTCGGGAGGAAGAATTCTCGAAACGACACCCTTGTTACCGTGACGGCCTGCCATTTTATCTCCTACGGAGATCTTTCTCTTTTGAGCTACGTATACTCTTACGACCTTGTTAACGCCGGGAGCGAGGTCGTCCGAGTTTGTACGGTCGTATATCTTTACGTCAACTACGATACCCGACATACCGTGAGGCATTCTGAGCGAGGAATCCTTAACCTCTCTTGCCTTCTCACCAAAGATAGCGCGAAGAAGTCTTTCCTCGGGAGTAAGCTCGGTCTCTCCCTTAGGAGTAACCTTACCTACGAGGATATCGTTAGCGCGAACCTCAGTACCGATTCTTACGATACCGTCCGCATCCAGATCCTTAAGCGCGTCGTCACCGACGTTGGGAATCTCTCTTGTGATCTCCTGAGTACCGAGCTTGGTATCTCTTGCTTCGATCTGGAACTCTTCAATATGGATAGACGTATAAACGTCGTTACGAACGAGGTTTTCATTAAGAAGAACCGCGTCCTCGTAGTTATAACCCTCCCAGGTCATAAATCCGATAAGAGCGTTCTTACCAAGCGAAATCTCTCCGTTCGAGGTTGCGGGACCGTCTGCGATAACCTGTCCTGCTTCAACACGGTCGCCCTCGTTTACGATAGGACGCTGGTTTACGCACGTTCCCTGGTTAGATCTCTTGAACTTAATAAGATGATAGGTATCCTTCTTACCCGAATCGGTATAGATAACTATCTCGGAGCCTGCGGCGCGCTCAACCGTACCGCCCTCCTTACATACTACGACCGTACCCGAATCGACAGCAGCCTTGTATTCCATACCGGTTGCGACGATGGGCGAGTCTGTCATCATAAGCGGAACTGCCTGCTTCTGCATGTTTGATCCCATGAGCGCACGGGTGTTGTCGTCGTTCTCAAGGAAGGGTATGCAGCCTGCGGCAACGGACACTGCCATCTGAGGACAAGCGTCCATAAGGTCAACCTCCGTGGGAGAAACCTCAATGAATTCCGTTTTATATCTTGAAATAACTCTCTTGTTTACGAAGTAGCCGTTCTCGTCGAGAGCCTCGTTTGCCTGAGCAACTATGTTTCCGTCTTCCTCGTCAGCGGTAAGGTAAACTACCTTATCGGTAACTCTTCCCGTCTCCTTATCTACAATACGGAAGGGAGCCTTAAGGAATCCGTAATCGCTGATTCTCGCGTAAGACGCAAGGTAGGATATAAGACCGATGTTAGGACCTTCGGGCGTTTCTACAGGACAGATTCTTCCGTAGTGCGTATAGTGTACGTCACGGACCTCGAAGGAGGCTCTGTCACGCGAAAGACCACCGGGACCGAGCGCGGAAAGGCGGCGCTTGTGAGTAAGCTCTGCTAAGGGGTTGTTCTGATCCATGAACTGCGAAAGAGGTGATGAACCGAAGAACTCTCTGATAGCGGTAGCTACGGGACGTGTATTTATAAGTGTTTCGGGACGGAGATCCTCGGTATCGTTAACCGACATTCTCTCCGTAATATTCTTGTGCATCTTCGACATACCGATTCTCATCTGGTTCTGAAGAAGCTCGCCTACGCAGCGAAGACGTCTGTTTCCGAGATGGTCGATATCATCAGTCGTACCGATGCCGTGGCAAAGGCAGAACAGATAGTTGATAGACGCGAATATATCTTCCTTTGTTATGTGCTTGGGAGCAAGCTCGGTAATTCTCTCGCGAACCTCACGCTTGATAAAATCGGCGCGCGCGTCGCCGACAAGACCGTCGTTATCCGCCATAGCGATTATCTCGTTAAGAACGGAATATCTTACCTTCTCGCCCGACTTAACGCCTGCGTCCGAGAGATCGTATCCGAGAACAAGCTCGGGACGAACGGTATTATTCGAGAATACCTTAACCTCTCTTCCAAGCTCGGTCTTAAGATAAACCTCGTTGGTAAGGCTGTCCTCAATAGCGTCGGCAACCTCACGTGTGATAATAACGCCCTCCTCGGGCTCCGCAACTATCTCACCTGTAAGCTGGTTTACTACGGGACGGGCAAGCTCGAAGCCTACTATTCTCGAAGCGAGAGAAAGCTTTTTGTTATATTTATATCTTCCAACGGGAGCAAGGTCGTATCTCTTGGGATCGAAGAGAATTCCGTTAAGAAGGTTCTCGGCGCTCTCTACAACGGGAGGCTCACCGGGACGGAGCTTCTTAAAGATTTCCTTAAGAGCCTCATCTCTGTAAGAGGAATTATTTTCCTCGGCAAGCTTTCCGCACTCGTCCTTAGAAAGAGTCGCGACAAGGCCCTCTTCCTCTCCAAACATATCGAGAATCGACTTGTCATCGTCCTGACCGGGAGCCGAAAGCGCGCGGATAAGAGTGGTTATGGGAAGCTTACGGGTCTTATCTATCTTAACGTAGAAGATACCCGCAAGATCGGTTTCGTATTCAAGCCAAGCGCCTCTGTAAGGAATTACGGTTGCGGTATAATTATGCTTACCCTGCTTATCAACGTCATCCTTATAGCATATACCGGGAGAACGAACGAGCTGAGAAATTATAACTCGCTCCGCGCCGTTTATAACGAAGGTTCCGTTATCCGTCATAAGCGGGAAATCGCCCATATAAATCTGAGCGGTCTTCAGCTCTCCGGTGGCCTTGTTAACAAGTCTTACGCCCACCTTGATATGTGTGTCGTAAGTAACGGCTCTGTCCTTACATTCCTCTACCGAGTATCTGGGATTGGGGTCAATCGTAAAGTCGGTAAATTCAATTGAGAGGTTGCCGGTGTAATCCACAACGGGAGATACGTCCTTAAGAACCTCCGCGAAGCCCTCTTCAAGGAACCATTTATAAGAATCCTTCTGAACTTCGATGAGGTTGGGCATTTCCGTTGCTGCTTCAATCTTGGAAAAGCTATGTCTGACATTTGTGCCAAGCTTCCTGGGTTTAAGCATCATAAAAAGAATCACTCCATTCTTGAAAATTTACAAATTCCATCGCCGTAATTTTTTGCTATAATAAATTAAGGAACAAAAAATCGAGACTTTTTGTGTATTTTGCCGAAAAAAATCAGATGCATTTTCTGAAAAAAGGCATAATTCACCCATAGTTAGCGATTATAATGCATTTTAATATTATAACATAAAACTCCCTTTTGTCAAGTCTTTTTTGAAAAAAAGTTTATTTTTTTGTTTTTTGCCTCTTGCGCAGGCAAATATATGCTAATTTGAGGCAGAATTTCTTAGGATTCAAAAAAACGGCTTTTCTTTTGTTGAAGTTTAACAAAAATAAAAAAACGAAGGAAATCTTCAAAAAATCTCCTTCGTTTTCGTATTTTTCATAGCGCCATACGTCTCGAAAAGTCTTCAAAGCTTTCCTTTTCGGGCGTTTTGCTTTATCCTTGCGTCCCTGTTGTTTTTTCAATATGCAAAAGGCAGTTTACAGCCTCGAATCCAACCGTTATATAGTGAGCGTCAAGCTTCACGTGAGCGTCGCTCAGTATTGATTTTGCCAAAAGCGTAACGGCGACATCGTTATCGGATGGAATAAGGTTTCCCGAGGGGTGATTATGAGCGAGTATGACGCTTGAGGCTTTTCGCCTGAGGGCTATATCCGCCATTTTTCTCGGCAAGAATGCCGATGAGTTTACCGTTCCCTCCGTCAGAAGATCGGTGGAAATCATTTTTCCGCTCTTGTCAAACGAAATCATATATACGCTCTCGACCGTCATCGAGAATAACAGCGCTATAACGTAACGCTCCATATCTTTCTCTGAATATCTTCGTCCGTTCTTGAATTCGTCAGTCATTCTTCTCGAGCTGATAGCCGCAACGAGTCTTATGAAATCGGCGCTCGCCTCGCTGCAGCCCGAAAGATTTTGCAAAAGGTGAGAGTCAGTGCTCGCTATATCCGAGGCTGAGGTAAATCTTTCGCATATTTTCTCCGCTTCGCTCCGCGCATTGCCGCCAACGGCAAATGAGAGAAGGCTTTCAAGATATTCTTTTCTGTTATCAATTTGCATTTAACGACTCCTGTTTACTGCGGAAGAATTTTGCGAGATGTGGCTTCTGCGCGAACAAATACTCAAAATGATTCATAAATCCTATGTAACGTCTGCCGCAAACGACGTAATGCTCCGCCAATAAAACGCCTACGTTCGCGAGCGAGGACTGAATCATATTGTTCGTCGCTCTGTCTCCGTCCGTCGGGCAAAGCGGACCGTATGGATGGTTATGGGCAATTATCGCCACGGTAGCGCCCTTGGCGAGCGCCGCGTTCATATATTTCTCGGATTTTACTGCCGCGGATGAATAATCACAGCCGTATATTTCGTCAACACCGAGAAGCTGCATATCGTTATCGAACGAGAGAAGAAGCTGCACGCTATCCATTCTGTCGCAAAGGCAATCGGAAACGTATCTGCCGAGATAATCGTAGCTTTCAAAATCAGACGCCGCCCTTTCCTCTCTGTCCGTCCGGAAAAATGACAGCGCTTCACCTACGGAGCGTATCATATCGGCAGTCTTTTTACCAACACCCTCGACCGTTACCAGCTCCTCAGCGCTTGCCTTCAGCACACCGTCGAGCGAGCCGAATCTCTGAAGCAATCTTTTTGAGATAGGATTTGTGTCCTTAACGGGCACCGTGTGATATAAAAGCATTTCGAGCAGCTCATACGTGTCAAATACTATGGCGCCGAAATCGGCGAACTTACGTCTCATTCGCTTTCTGTGACCCTTATGAACCAAGTCGTCCATACAATCCTCCTTTCCACTAAGCGCAAACAATAAAACAATGCGGCGAGGGCTCTTAGGCTCTGTGCCGCATATCACTTAGGGTGCGTCACCTATGCGTAGTTATGAATATGTCGCATACCGTGTTAAATAATACTATCGTTTTAGAATGTAATCAGCCGACAAATTCTCGGGAATTTCCGGCATAAAGCCTTGCGGCTTTCTGACCTTAAGCATATTAATCTTCACGCCCTGAGAGGAGAATGCCGCCTCGTATTCCGTAACGACGTTATCCTTCATATATTCCGAGGAATGCAGGTCGCGCGTCATCGCCTCAAGCTGAAGTCCCATAGCCTCAATTTCTTCAAGCGAGAAATCGAAAAGACCTACGTTATCCGTTTTAAAGGTTAAGGTTCCGCCGTCCTTCAGAAGATTGAAATAAACCGAGAGGTAACGGCGATGCGTAAGTCTGCGCTTAGCGTAGCCCTTTTTAGACCACGGATCAGAAAAATTAAGGAAGATTGCGTCAACGCTCTCCGGCTTAAAAAGCTTTGTGAGATTATCCGCCGTGTCGATTATGAACTTAAGATTATGGCAGGAATCCGACTCTTCCCTCTCGCGCTTCGCTCTTTCCGCGGCGAGAACCACGCAATCGGTAACTCTCTCCATAGCGAAATAAGACACGCTCGGGTGCTTCTTCGTCATTCCTATGGCAAAGCCGCCCTTTCCGGCGCCTATTTCAAGCCATACCGTGCTATCCTTATCAAGCGCGTCAAAATCCGGCTTTTCTGTTAAAAATTCAGAACACGCGGCAAGTCTTTCTTCACCGTGCTTCTTTTTTCTCATTCGCATAAAACTGTTTTCCTCTGATAAAATGCGTATTTTGTAAACTATTATTTTCTTTTATTAACCTTCAGAACCTGAATTGCCCTTGTTAAACTCGAGAAGCTCAAGCTCGGGATTATCCTCAAGAACCCATCTTATCGCCCATTCACTCGTGAATATCAAAAGATTGTTTCCTCTGAAATCCTGAACCCACTTTGTATCGTGAGAAAGCTTAAGAGTTTTAGGATCGAGTCCCTCGTTGGCTATCCATCTTATCTGCTGATAAGGAAGAGAGTTTCTTCTTAAGTCGCAGCCGTACTCGTTTTTAAGTCTGTATTCAAGAACCTCAAACTGAAGCACGCCGACAACTCCGACAATAACTCTTTCAAGACCCGAGTTCGGCTCGAAGAATATCTGTATAGCACCCTCTTGGGCTATCTGGTTCATTCCCTTTGCGAACTGCTTTCTCTTCATCGAATCAACCTGCTCGACCATAGCGAAATGCTCTGGAGCAAACGTGGGAATACCCTCAAACTCTATCTTCTTTCCCTTCTCGCATATCGTATCGCCGATTGAAAAGATACCGGGATCGAAAACTCCGATAATATCACCGGCGTAAGCCTCGTTTATAACCTCACGCTCGGACGCCATCATCTGCTGAGGCTGAGAGAGTCTGAAGCTTTTCTTTCCCTGAACGTGATAGTATTCTCTGTCACGTGAGAACTTACCCGAGCAGATACGCATAAACGCGATTCTGTCTCTGTGCGCCTTGTTCATATTAGCCTGAATCTTGAACACGAACGCGCTGAAGCCCTCGTCGAATGGATCTATATAGGTCTCTCCCGCAAGTCTCGGAAGCGGAGAGGTAGTCATCTTAAGGAAATGCTCAAGGAAGGGCTCGATACCGAAGTTGTTAAGAGCCGAGCCGAAGAACACGGGTGAAAGCTTACCGTGGCGTACCTTCTCAAGATCAAAGTCAAAGCAAGCGCCGTCAAGCAACTCTATCTGCTCGCAAAGCTCGGTACGAAGTCTTTCACCGATAAGCGAATCAAGCTTTTCGGTATCCGTTATATCGCAGTCTATACCGTGAATTTTTTCTCTTCCTCTGTGCGAATCGGCAAAGGAAAGTATCGAGCGCTTGTCTCTGTCGTAAACGCCCTTGAAGCTCTGACCGCATCCGATAGGCCAGTTCATAGGATACGTTCCTATTCCGAACTCGCTTTCAAGCTCGTCGAGAAGATCAAAGGGATCGCGCGCCTCACGGTCAAGCTTATTGATAAAGGTGAATATCGGGATATCACGCATAGCGCAGACCTTAAAGAGCTTTCTCGTCTGAGGCTCGATACCCTTTGCGGCGTCGATAACCATTACCGCGCTGTCGGCAGCCATAAGGGTACGGTAGGTATCCTCCGAGAAGTCCTGGTGTCCGGGAGTATCGAGAATATTAATACAGTATCCGTCATATTCAAACTGAAGAACCGACGAGGTTATTGAGATACCTCTTTGCTTCTCGAGATCCATCCAGTCGGAAACCGCGTGCTTATCGGACTGCTTACCCTTTACAGAGCCTGCGGACTGAATAGCGCCTCCGTACAGAAGAAATTTTTCGGTCAGCGTCGTTTTACCTGCGTCGGGGTGCGAAATTATCGCAAAGGTACGGCGTCTGTTGATCTGGCTTTTGATATCCTGCATAAAAACTGCCTTTCATTATAATCGTTGCCCTGCCTCAAAGCTCGGCAAGGCCTTTTTTCACTATTTTTAAAAAACCGACAAATATTTTACCATATATTTAATATTTTGTCAATATCAATAAAATCAAATACCGGAAAATCCGTAAATTCAAATAATAAAGCCGAGAAAAGCTTTGTTTTCCGCTCTTCTCGGCAAGTATGAATCCTTTTAGCTTTTTAGGTTGACGTTAAATCAAATTACCGCTTGTATAACGGCAAGTTACTGTTTAACACTAACCGTAATATCACCCGTATCGGTAGTTATCTTACACTTTCCGCCGGTCGTGGTTTCGGGAACTCTGACCTTGCCCGTGTCGGTTCTCGTAATGAATATCTTCTCGGTAAGCAAGGTCGCTCTGACGTTGCCCGTGTCGGTTACGATAGCGATTTCCCCCGCATCGCATTCGTTCAAGGTCACGTCACCCGTGCTTCTTTCAATATTCATCATACCCTCCGTAACGAAGCGTGTGAGGTTTAAGTCACCCGTTGAGCCGCCCGAGGTAAAGCTTTTTGCTCTTACGTCACTGAGAGAGGCGTCACCCGTTGAAACGTTCAGGCTGAACTCTCCGCCGACGTTTATATTCGAGCCTTCGATTTTTCCCGTGGTTGTTTTCAGAGAAACGCTCTCCGCATTCACGTTTTCAATATCCAGATCTCCCGTGGATACCGCAATTTCAAGCGCGCCTACGGTTACGTTCTCAATCTCAGCGTCACCCGTGCTTGCGTTGATCTTGATAAATTCGGTTGCCGAAGCGTAGCACTCGGTGTCACCCGTGGAGAGCGAGATATCGATGCCGGTGAATTTGAAGTCGGCGGAAATCTCAACGTCGCTCGTATCGGCTTCAATCTTAAGAGCGTTATACTCGCTCTTGGGCAAATACACGGTTATCTCGGGCTCTCCGAATGAAAACGGATTAATATAATTATACCACTTGCGCTCGTCGTTTATCCTGATCTCAAGCGTTCCGTTGTTAACCTCTACGCTATGCTTCATCTTTTCTCTTTCGTTTTGGCAAATAACCTTAGCGGCTTGCGTGTCGGTATAAACGAGCTTTATATCGGCGGTATCCGCCACGACGTGTATATTCTCGAAGTCCTCAGACACCGCATGCTCGCTCGTCACCTTTTTAGAAGCATCGAGCTTTTTGAAATTAAATCCGCACGAAACCAACGAAAGCATCATTATAACAATGCCGACAAGAATTGTAACACTTGCGAAAACAGTAGTTTTTCTCTTCATAATCAATATCTCCTTTTCTTAAATAACGTTAAGGTTTTTTCAAAGCTCCGTTTCGTGAGCTTAAGAATACCGAATAGCATTGCCTTGCACCCGTACCAAAGAAAGACGGAAAGTCCCGCGCAAACGAGCGCTGCGCCAAAAACAAATGCGGACTGCAAAAAATCGCCTTGCGGAATAAATATAAACGGATAAAGAACTCCCGCCGCGCCGACAGCCGCAAACGACACCTCTACGGCGCACACGGCTGCGAAAACAGACCATATAACCGCATAAAACGCCACTATTACCGAAAACAGCGCCGCCGCAATCGAAAGCCATATCGGTGAGCCGAGAACTATAAGAATTATTGCCCACACGCCGAGTCGTCTTACCTCTTTTCTCGGAGCATCAGCTCTCACGCTAAGCTCGAAGCGCTCGGAGCGCATCTGAGAAAGTATCTCGGAAATAGAGCCGATTTTGGCAACCGCAGCCTCTTCGCTCAAGCCTTCTTCCATACCGTCATCTATCATTTCATTATAGAAGCTTAGCTGTTCTTTTAATTCATTTTGCGGCAAATTGTAAAGTTCTCTTTGCAAAACGGCAAAAAATTCACGTTTTGTCATCTTCTATCCTCCTTCGTCACAAAGTTATAAATAGATTGCATTTCCTTCCAATCCTTCTTAAATTCCTCTATGCGTCGAATTCCCTTGGCAGTTATATGATAATACTTTCTCAGTCTGCCGTTATGCTCTGCGGTTTTAACCGTAAGCATACCTAAAAGCTCGAGTCGTTTGAGTATCGTATATAGCGTTGACTCCGAAAGCTCGGTATACGGCTTCATATCCTTTATTATCTTGTATCCGTAGGAATCCTCATTTTTGATTGCGGCTAATACGCATACGTCTAAAAGACCGCGCTTCAATTGGATATCCACAGAATACCTCCTTTTACATAATACATCATATCACGAAGTATTGTTTTTGTCAATACCTTTTTAGTTTTTTTCAGCGCTTCGGTTATTCCGTGTCACTTCAAAAGTGCATTTTGGTAAATAAAACGCTCGCAAGCACGTGAGCATAAAAGATTATCGCAAGTATGTGAACATAAAGAGAAAAAAGCTACGGCAAATACGTGAGTATAAACGGCTCTCCCAAACATACGAGCATAAAGAAAAGCGCTCGCAAAAATTCACGAGCGCTTCTCGGTTTTATTTAGTTAATTAACAATTAATTTTCTTCTGCCAAAGGCACCTGAACGAACGTGAGTCCCGCGTTTTTCTCGGTATAAGCGTTATACTTACCAGAATACTCATCGGAATCGATTTCAAGCGCGTATTCCGCATAAAGAGCGTTCCACTCTTCCTCTGTAAGCTCAACACGGTTGCCGCCCTCTATCTTATACCACTTATACGCCTCGGAGGAATATTTTCCGCTTTGGCGATATTCCTCGCCAACGGAGAGCTTTGCGGAAAGCTTTCCGTCCTTTATCTCGTAAACGGTATAAAGAGTATCGTCATCCTTGTAGCCGGGGATTACCGTTTGCTTTACGTGAATAAGACCGTCCGCGTCTATGAAAGCCGTGCGCAAGTCGTTATACGTGTCAAGTAAAACCGCCTTTCCGGAAACCTCGGTAAAGATTGCGAGAACGTGATGCTTCGTTCCCTCAAGGAGAATAAGCTCGTCTGTTCCATCGCCGTTGAGATCCTTCTTTGCAAAGCCAAAGGTTGCGCTCGAGCTATTCTGAACGAGAATACAAGCTCCTATAAGACGCTCATAAAGGTAGAAATCCTCGTCAGTACCAAAGAGCATTGAGAAATTATAATCTCCGGCAGTCCAGTCGGTTTTTACGTATTTACCGCCCGCAACCTCGGTATGCATTATTCCGAAGGTTTTAATAATAGCGTCGTAGGTAGAAAAATCCGCAGCTTTAAGATTTGTCACGGGCTTTAAGCTAAGCGAATAAAATCTCAGTCCCGCAAGTCTTGTCAAGCGTGTAGGATAATCCCAGAAACATGCGTACTTATACGTAACAAGATCGTAATCTTCCTTAGGTAAATCGGTTTTGACGCCGTCAATATCCACAGTGTAATAAACAGTGTCATCGTTAGTGGAAATATCTCCGTCCGTATCTTTCCAGCCGTATTCTATGCCTACAAGCTTACCGTCAATAAGCCTCGTCATATGTCTTGAGGAGATCTGATTGCCTTCCTCGTCGGCGTAGCTGAGATTATAAAAAACAGTTCCGTCGGAATGAAGATATCCCATACCGTTCTGGAATACGTAAGCCGCTACGGGCGCCCTCTCAACAATAGTGAATATCGCGTACAAATTGCACGTTGACTGCATAAGAATAAGCTCTTTGAATCCGTCGGAATTTATATCCTTAAAGGCATAACCCATTTCCTCCGTGGGATCGTAATATCCTACCACCTCGTAAAGCGCGTCAACGTATTCGGGCTCATTACTTCCCTTTTGAGGAAGCTCCGCGAATTCTTTTTTATAGCTGACGAGGTATTTATACTTCTCAACTATCGAAGCGTAAAGAGACTCTCCGCCGTCAGCTGGGATATAATTCGGGTTGTCGATACCGCAAGTCTTGCAGCTCTCTCCCTCAAAATCGTGAGAGCAGGGCTGAGAGCAAACGGTGCATCTGCCTTTTTCATATTCGTGGGGGCAGGGATTTTTACATACCGTACAAGCGCCGTTAGTGTAATTATGTACGCAGAGTCTTCCGCATATCTTACACTCTCCGTTTTCGTAAGCCGTATGAGCGCAAACGTCACCGCAAAGTGCGCATACGCCGTTTGAATAATAGTGCGTACAGGGCGGCTTATAATTCGGATCGGTCGCTCCGCATTTTTTACACACGTCGTCTTCATATTCGTGTACGCAGACAGCGCCGCCGTTTGAATCACCTGAATTATTATCGTCCTTCTTAAACATATCGCACGCAGAAAGTGTAAGCGCGCACAGAAGCAGAAGCACGAGAATAAGTATTCTTGTTTTCTTCATTTTTTCCTCCTTTAATTTCGAATCTGATGTTTTCACAAGATATTCAGCCGAAAATATTTATATGCGTATATTTTAGCATTTATAGTAAGGTTTGTCAAGCGTTATAATGTTAACAAACGGGAGCTACAGCTATTTTATGAGCCGTATCCCCCGTTCAAGTATTTTTATTTCGCCTTCCGAATGATTAAACGTCCGAAGATCAATTGTCACCAAAAATCATATTTTCAACGAAAAGCTCGCTGAAATAAGAATCTGTTGAAAGATCAACGTAACGAATTTTATCCCTTATCACGCTTACGTCACCGTCACCGCAAGCATATTTCACCGTGCCAAGCAGACTGCTGTTATTGACAGCAACGGTTTTCTCCCGAAGCTCCTTCGGTAAAAGACCTGTGAATATTGCATTATCAATATTAATTTTTGCGGAAAATCCACCTGAAATATACATTCCCGATATATCCTCAAACGCAACACCCTGCTTCTTCATAAGCGAAATTATCGCAGAGTATACCGCCGATTTTGCAAGCTGATATTGGCGCACGTCCTCGGGGGTCAGTGCTATGCCCTCGGAAAGAGCGTAGGCGTCCTCCATAAATCCGCCGCCGTCAATAAAGCCGTTTTTCAAAAGAGCCGCGACCGCATCCACAAGTCCGGTACCGCAAATACCTTTTGCCTCGGTGTTGTTTACAGTTTTATATGACGCGCTACCGTTATCAATAGAGAATGAATATATAGCTCCGTCGGTTGCGCTCATACCGTTCTTTATGTTCGCTCCCTCAAAGCACGGTCCCGCCGCGGCAGCCGTAGCAATACCGCCTTCCTTCGAAAAAAGAACTATCTCGGCATTAGTACCGAGGTCAACTAAAAGCTTATAGCTATCTCCCAAAGGCTCGCCGATATAATTAACGCCCGCAACGATATCAGCGCCAACGAACGATGCTACCGAGGGCAGCGACACTATTTCAAGAACGCCCTTTATATTTAACACGGATGCCGCCATACGCTTTGAGTCAAGAAATGCGGGCGTATATGGAGCTACACCTATTGACGAGCAGTCCACGCCAAAGAAGGTATGAAGCATCGTTACGTTTGCCGATACGTACATTGTATCGGGACAGTGATTGCCGATTTTTTCTATCATACGGTTTATTTCCGCAATAAGAGCCTCGTGCAAATCCTTCACCGAATTCTTAGCGCAATAGTCAACACGGGTTATTACGTCCGCGCCAAACACGCATTGAGGATTAGTGGCAGTGACGACCTTTACAATCTCTTTTGTGTCAAGCGAGACGAGAGCAAGCGCAAGAGTAGTCGTGCCTATATCAAGAGCGTAGCATAAATTATCGGTTATGCGACCGCTCTCGAAAGCTCCGCTCTCGGAGAATACCTCTCCCCTTTCGTCAGTCTCGACGAAAACGTCATCTGTAAGCAGGTATTTACAGGCAAGCTCCTCTTTTCCGTTGACCTTAACCTTACATTTTCCGCATTTACCGTTACCGCCGCATATTTTTTCTATGCGAAGAGCGTCCGCAAGCAGTGTTCCACGCTGTGCAAAAAGCACTTTATCCGCAGTTGTTATTTTGATTTTTTCTTTCATTTCGCCACCAAAATGCAAACATTGATCAACAAATTAACCTTTAAAAGCAATTCTTTCTCCGTTATCGCTTACATAGTCTTGAAATGATCAAGCATTGCAATAACGTTTTCCGGCGGTACGTCCTGCGGTAACGCGTGAGTCGGAGCCAAGATATATCCGCCGCCCTTTTTCATTATTTTGACGGTATCGTCAATAATGCGGCATAGCTCGTCAGGCGTGCTTCGAACGAGATCCCTCTGCGTCGATATCGCGCCCCAGAACGTCAGTCTTTCTCCAAAGCGCTCCTTTATCTCCCCAAGGTCATATATTTCGGGCTGAACCGTCTGATAGCAATCAAGACCTATCTCTATAAGATCCTCGAAAACATCCTGTATGTCTCCGCAGGAATGCTGAATAACGAACTTGCCGCCCTTCTTTGCTCTTTCGTACATAATTTTCATACGAGGCTTGATAAACTCTCGCCAGAGCGGCGCTCCCATTATCATACCCTTTTGCTGTCCCCAGTCATCGCCGAAATAAACCGCATCAAAGGGATATTCGTTGATTATATCAATAACCCTGAGATTAAACTCGAGGATTTTATCAAGCAGCTCGTGAACGAATTCGGGATCGGTTATCATATAAACCAAGGCGTCCTCCATACCGACGTAGCTCCAAAGACGCTCAAACATTGAAAAGCCTATCCCCGCGAAGCAGAATCTGTCACCCTTCGTAGCAATAAGGCGCTCGCAGTCCTCTCTTATACGCTTCTCGTCAAGGAATGGCGTGGGATAAAGTGAGATATCGGGCTCGGATATTACGGGCTCGTCTACGATTCCGATATCCTTATCGGCGCCCGTTCTGTTCCACGTAACGCCAAAGCCGTCGGTAAAATACCCGGGGCGGTCTTCCCTCTCGGTGGGATATGCCCAGTACTGCCAATAGTGAAGATAGCAGCCGTATTTTTCTATGAAATCCTTATCGCCGACAAACGCCGACACTTTCTCGTATTCCTGCTCGGTAAAATCAGCGTGATACGGTATATGCTCGCTCTCTTTATGCATTAATGCGTTTATTACCGTTTCTCTTCTTGTCATATCTTTTAACCTTTTCCTTCGTAGTACTCTTTATTTGCGGAGAAAAACGCCTTTATGTTTTCCCACGGGGTGAGGGGTGGAATATCGCAACCCGACGAAAGCAAAAATTCGGGATATGCCGAGCAGGCTTCAAGAAGTTCAAGCGTTTTCTCTCTTACACTCTTTGGCGTACCTCTTTGCAAAACGCCCGCAGGATCGATATTTCCCATAATCAGCACGCCCCGAGGCGCTCTCGGTAAAATATCCTTTTCCATATTTACAGCGTTTCCGAAATGATATCCGAACGCCCCTGTCGAGAAAATCGAATCAAGCATAACGGGAACGTTATCTCCGCAGTTGTGATATATAACGGCAAAGCCGTCGTCCTGTACGGCATCAATTATTTCCTTTACGTAGGGGGAAGAAAATTCCGCCTCAAGATTCGGAGAAAGCAGTCCTGCCACGGGCTCAGCCATAACCACACCGCTCGCTCCTATCTCCTTATACGCCCTTGCGTATTCTATGAGAAAGGCGGTTGCTTTTTTCAAGACGGTATGCACCGTATCGGGATCGTCATAGCAGCACATCATTATTTCGGAAACGTCAAAAAGCCTTGCCGCAAGAGAATAAGGTCCTATGATTCCCGCAAAAATCGGGCGGTCGGTGATAAGCTCCTTAGCCTTCTTTACGGCATCAATATATATACCCGTTCTTCCGCTGCCCACACGGGGTACGGAAAGCGAATTTGCATCGTCCTCCGAGGTAATTATACTTCCCCTTATAACAGGAACCTCGTTATCCGTAAAGACCGCCTCAGCGCCGAAGCACTCCGCCTCGACCGAGAGGTCCATAAAGCTTACCGACGCCGAGGAATCCGTCATATCGGCAACCGCCTTCATTCCCTTTGCCTGAAGCGCGCTGTCCGATATCATTTCCTTGACCGTCGCGCCAATCAGGCTTACCGACGGGAAGGACAAAAGAGGCATCGGCTTCTTATATCTGACGGCAATCTGTCCATCTATCCATTTTCTGATATTTTGTTCCATACACGCTCCTGCGCGGTCACGCCTTAACAAGCTCTGCCGCGGCATCCGCCGCGCTTGCCGCATCAACGGTATAGCAATCCGCGCCTATCTTATCGCAAAACTCCTGCGAAACGGGCGCGCCGCCTATCATGATTTTGACCTTATCGCGAATTCCCGCCGCCTCCGCAGCCTTTACTACGTCAGCCATTACGTTCATCGTAGTCGTGAGAAGAGCCGAGCAGCAGATTATCTGGCAATTCTCCTCAACTGCCGCCTCTATGAATTTTTCGGGAGCAACGTCAGTACCGAGATCAACGACCTCAAAGCCCTTACCCTCAAACATCATCTTAACGAGATTCTTACCGATATCGTGAAGGTCGCCCTGTACCGTACCTATACATACTTTGCCAAGAGCCTTAACTCCAGCTTTAACAAGGTAGGGCTTAAGAATTTCGGTTCCCGCATTCATAGCGCGAGCCGCAACGAGAACCTCGGGAACGTATACCTCGTTGTTTTTGAATTTTTCGCCTATGATTCCCATTCCCTCAAGCAAGCCTTCTCTCAGCACGTCCTCGGGCTTAACGCCTTCATCAAGCGCCTGTGCTACAAGCTCCCTTACTATTTTTGCCTTACCCTTCTGAAGATTTTCGGAAATTTCATTTAAAATGCTCATAATTTTTTCTCCTCTTAAAAGCCTTATATATTCTTCCGAGCGATCGTCGGATCTGTAATTATTCAATCTGTATTCCTTCGGTGTCATACCGAGCTTTGCGCTGAAATTTTTATAGAATGACGGAATATCCCTGAAGCCGCACCTGTTTGCGATATCCTCAACGTTCGCCTCGCTTTTCCTAAGCTCCTTGCAAACGGCGTCAAGCCTTGCGTCGCGCAGATAATCCGAAAACGACTTGTTTACAAGCCTTGAAAAGATTCTTCCGAAGTGAGATTTGCTGATATGCATTCTTGACGCTACCGCCTCACCCGAAAGCGCCGCGCTTGAATACTCCTCACGCACCGCCTTCATAGCCTCGGAAACAATGCTCCATTCCTCTATCGAGGCGAATGATATATTCTTTAAGGACACGTTTATATACCGCCCCACGTATATAAGCAAACTCGACAGAAAGCCCTTTACAAGAGCTCTCCATCCGTTCTCCTTGTATTCTGCTTCATAAAGTATATTGTCGTAAAGATCGCACGTCTTCTTCATCATCAAGGAATTTAGCGCGGCGTATCCGAGCGTTTTGTTTTCAGAGAAAACTCCGTAGCAATATCTCGGGCTCGATGCGCTGAGAATATCCGAGCCGAGCCATTTGGAAGCGTCAAAAAACAGCTGTCTCAGACAAAGCTTCTCTCTGCCCTCTTCGACAAAATATCCGTGAGGAACCGATGGCGGAACTATGAATATATCTCCCACCCTGCAAGGAATATCCTTGTCAAGCACTCTGTGAATTCCCGAGCCGGAAACGATGAGCGAAACCTCAAACAGCTCACCTGTCACAAGTCTTGTAAAGGCTCTTTTCTCGTTGTAGACCGTGTCGCATACGGACTCCCGGTAAAAGAGGCTTTCCGAATCGTTTTCATTATCTTGTTTTTCACACGCATCCCGCACGCTCATAGACCCCCGACTCCTTTCCATAAATTCCAATCAAACTCAAAGCGAGCTTTCGTTAGCTTGGCGCATCATAAACCAGAACAAGCTTTCGTATTCTAACTCCAATCAAACTCAAAGCAAGCTTTCGTTATTCTAACTCCAATCAAACGAAAAGCAAGCTTAATCGACTTAATGCCGCAAAATACACTGTATCAGCCCTTATGTATCATAGAGCGAACGGGAGCAGCGCTTCTCTCGTAATCAAGGCACGCGCCGTTGCCAAGAGCGAGAATTTTCTTGCCGTTGCCAAATGCCGCCCCGTAGATTTTTTCCATATTATTTAAATGAGGCTGGGAGAGATTGATACCCGTTAAGGACGGATGAGCCGTAAGCAAATGGATATAGTGATCTCCTCTGCCGCAAAAATGAACTATTCCGCCGTTGTAATAATCAAGCAAGTATTTGTCATAACCGAGCGCAAACTCCTCGTATAAATCGGGCGAAAGATTCATCGCGCTGTCGTTACGCAAGCAAATATCCCCTCGCATCAGAACGCCCCAATGAGCATTCAGATCGGCTCTGTTCGGATACATTTCAAACCACCTGTCAAGAAATTTTACGTACGTATCGGTAAAAAGCTTCATTGCCGTATGTACGAAATCGGGATCGTCATACATCTCGTAAAACATCTCGCTGCCCCAAAGAAGCTCAGCAATATCAAGAGGTCCTTGAGTATCGGGATGATACATATAAACGTATCTTGAAATTTTAGGATAATTCTTGAATATTTCAAGACACATCTCTCCAAACTCAAGCACTCTTTTTCCGAATCCGTTATCAATGCTCGGAATGCCTCTATCAACTATTTTTCTGATAGCGCCGCTGTCGTTAAACGACCTTGTGGTAGGAAGTGTGTTTTGGCTTCTCGGCATTTCGAATATCTGTGCGCCGAAAAGCGAGGTTATTATACCCGTTCCGTAATTTGCGCGCATACTCAGCGCGTTTCTTCCTCGCTTAAGCTCGCCGCTTACGTTCGCAAGCTGCATATCAAGCATAAGCTCATAATCGTTCAAGGCATCGTTTATATGAATTTCCTTTATTTCTATTCCGCTCTCGGAAACCCTTTTTCGCATAGGCGAAAAGATCACCTCGCCGGCCTTACAGCTCCAAAAGCGCTCCCACTGAGATATGTAGTCGTCCTCAACCTCCGGTATAATACGTCTTTCTATATCATCTAAAAGAGCTAAGGTGTATTCGGATAAACGCATAGCGCAACCTCCTATATTTCAAGTCAAGCTAATTATAACACATCTCACGCCTTATGTAAATACGGCAAGTTCCCATTTTGAAAGAATTTTCACGCAACAAAACCAAACAAACGCAAAAGAAAAAACGAGGTAGACCTCGAAGCGCGTGTCCATCTCGTTTTATTATAAACGTCTCTGTTTTAAATACTGAGTTTTCTCATAAACAGCTTATTTGAAAACAACAGTTTTCATTTTATAGCTAAAACCTTTTTTATATTTTCACTAAAAATCATTTCGCGCTCGGCTTCTGTGAGCGGTATCTCGTAAAATCTTTCCAGCTCGCTTTTCGAATCCCACATAGGAAAATCGGTAGCGAAGAAAAATCTATCCGCTCCGAGCATATCAATAATTTCCTTTGCCCTCGCGGCAGTTATAAACGGCAAGGACGAGCACGTGTCAAAATAAACGTTAGAAAGTCCTTTGTAAAGCTCTGCCTTATCCCAGCATCTGTATCCGCCGAAATGCGCCGCGATAAACTTAAGCTCGGGGTATTTTTTCGCCATTCTCACAAGTCTGTCGGGGCTTGAAAAATCATATCTGTCGTCACCCACGTGGAAGAGAATGGGAAGCTTACCGCTTGCCGCTTTATAAAACCTCTCAGCGCGCTCGTCGTCGATATTGAATTTCTGAAAATCGGGATGAAGCTTGATTCCCTTAAATCCGTTTTTTATTGCCCAATCTATTTCCGAATTGACCTCTTCTTCGCTAAGCTCCTGATGTAAGGTTATGAAGCCTATGAATTCCGGATGCTTTTCAAGCTCTCCCTTTATAAACTCGTTTATCGAGCGTACCTGATGAGGTGTAGTCGCCACCGAATGAACGACGAAGCGTGATATCCCGGCGCTCTTTCCGTCCTCGATAAGACGCTCGGGTGTTCCCGCGGGCATCTGCATCTTGATATCGTAAAACACGCCTATGGTATCAGTTGCCTTTTTCGCTATTTTTTCGGGATATATGTGTGCGTGCGCATTGATTATTTCCATTTGTATTACCTTCGCTGTTTTTCTTTTCTGTTTTAAAACTCAACCTCAGCCACGTGAGGTCTGTGATCCGACGCTATGATTTCGGGTATATCCGCAAACGTTATCCTCGCATCATCGGATACGAAAATATAATCTATCTTCACTCTCGGAGCATCCGAGGGAAAGCTCTTTTTCTCACCGCAAAAATTCTTTGCGGTATCCTTCATTTTTATGAAAATCGGCTCGAGCGTGGGGTTGCTCGGCTCCATATTGAAATCTCCCATAAGAATACACTTTTTGTCGGTTACGTGCTTGATTACCTCCGCTACGGCGTTTTCCGCTTCGTCGGGATTTAAGCCCATATGCGTGATAAGAACGGTAACGCCTCCCTCTATCTCCGCCTTCAAAACGCAACGAGTCTCATAATATCCGTTGTATTTTTTCTCCACGGGGTCGGGTATCTCAATACTCTCCGCTTTAAGAATAGGGTATTTAGACAAAATACCGTTGCCGTACGGTCCGGCGGGAAAATCTATAGCTTTCGCGAAATAAAAGTATTTCATCCCCGTAAGCTCCGCAAGCCTTTCTATCTGCGCTTCATAGTCAGGACTCGTACCGAGCCCTCGCATCTCGTTAAGACCGACAATATCTCCGCCGCACTCAAGAATAGCCTTAGCCATAATTTCAAAATCGATTTTTCTTTGGATGTAATTTAAGCAATGCTGAGTATTAAACGTCACGATTTTCATACTTTAGTTTCCTTTTTTGCGTTATTTTAATACTACTTCGGCAGAATCACCGTCTATATATTTTATTCTGTCACCGCATGAAGATAGCGAATCAATAAATGTAAGATATTCGCTTTTAGAGGCAAATTTAGGCTTAAACTCGGAAATTATGCTCTTTGCTCTTTTTGCGCCCTCTGAAAGCAAAAGATAAAGCATTGCCAATTGCCATTTTGCCGAATCAACGCAAGCTCGCTCGGCGCTGACAACCCTATAATCGTTACCGTGTCCCTTGCCAAAAGCGCCGCCCGCATAAGCGTGGACCGCGGGCATAATACAAGAAAGGTCACCCATATCCGTGCTTCCCGTGGAAACGTTTTTCGACATCACGAGCTCAGCATCAATATTCGCCAATTCAAAGGCTTCCTTTGCCGCTAAAATCATACCCGTGTCATTTTCAAGCGGAGCGTATCCGAAATTATCAACGATCTCAACGTTTGCTCCAAGAGAAAGCGCGGCTCCTGTCAAGGCTCTGTTCACTCTCCTGTTAGCGTCAGTTATAGCCTCGAACGTGCTTCCCCTTACGTAGCTTTCAAGAACCGTCCTTTCGGGAATGGCGTTTACCATATCTCCGCCCGAGGTCACTATCGGGTGAACTCTTATATGCTCGGAATCCTTAAAAGTTTCCCTTATAGCGTTGACTGCGTTTATTCCGCAATTTGCGGCGTAAAGAGCGTTAACTCCGTTCCAAGGACTTCCTCCCGCATGAGCGGAAACGCCTTTATAAACTATCTTTTTCGCAAGACATCCGACCATTCCGCCGTTAAGCAAAAACTTTGAGGAGGTGTGAACCATAAAAGCGAGATCCGCTCCGTCAAAATATCCTCTCGAAAGAAACTCTGTTTTTCCGCCGAAATATTTTATTTTTCCCTCTTCTTTGAGCTTTGTTCTGTACTCTATCTCCAAAAGCTCCTCAGCAGGCACTGCACAGAGCCTTATCCTTCCGCACATTCCTTGAAGAACGCTGGGCTCCTTCAGAGCGGCAGCGATTCCAAGCAGCGCCGCGCACTGAGCATGATGACCGCAGGCGTGTACCGCTCCGGTCACCTTATCGGCATCTGGATGCGAGGGGCAGATAACAGAATCAAGCTCGGCGAGAATAAGTACCTCGGGGCCGGGGCGTGTTGTGTCAATAACGGTATAAAAGCCTGTTATTCCCTCGGCTCTCGTAAGCTCATATCCGAGGTTTTCAAACTCCTTCGCCAAGTATTCGTCGGTTTTAAATTCCTTATATCCTGTCTCGGGATTTTCCCATATATGCCTCTCGGCTTCAAAAATTAAATCTCGGTGCTTGTCGACCGCCGCAATTAACTTTTTCATAACCTCACCTCTGACTTAAACTTATCACCGCCTAAATAAAGTTTTGCCGTACGCACGTTTTATAAAAAGCGGATACTTTAATTTTTGTATCTTCGGGCTTTTGTATACTTCTTTTTTCTGTCGATTATAGCACAAATCCGTCCCCGTGTCAATATTTTAAAAAATTAAGCCCTATTCTTTTTTCAGAATTTTATATAAAAATCCCCGCGGATACGCTACCACCGTGTTAGATCACAGCGCTTTTTCCGCAGGGACTCTATTAATCCGTATCACATTTAATCAATGCCCGTAGCGTACGGATTTTTAAAAATTAATCTTTAAATTTAACGGTCGTTTCAACAAACGTATTTCCAACATATCCGCTAATTGTTTTCTGAGGCTCTATTTCATACTTTATGTAAAGAAGCTCGTTATCCTTAACTGCGAACGTAATATACATAGCTTTTTGTCCTGATACCGATGAAACTCTCGACGTATCAATAGTCAATACGTATAATACAGTACCGTCCTTTTCTGTCGTTTTTGCGCTTTTATTTACCATAATAGGCGTGAAGGAATAAGGATCTATAAGCGCGTCGATTACCTGCTTTGCCTCAATGTCGCTGATTTTAGCCTCTTGGTCGCCTGACTTAAATACGCCGTCCTCGTAGGTGGATATTGCCTTTTCTCCGCCCGACACGGTTTCTACTCTGAAATGATACTTATCATTCTCATAGCCGTAAGAAACCTCGGTATTTGCTTCGCTGGTCACAGTGAAAACGGAATTGCGCAGACTACGCTGAATAACGGAAACGCTGAATGTGTCACTTATTTTATTGGACATCTCACCTAAGAACGTGAGAGCGCGAGTGACTGCCGTAGCATCCTCTACCGCCTTGAAATATCCGGGTTTAAGATCCTTTACCTTCTTCATTACGCCGGTATAATTTGAAAGCGTTATCTTTTCAGTGCCCGTGAACTCGGACTTTGAAAACGCATAGTTTATTGATATGTCCTTGACAAGAAAATCGGAGCCTGCTGTTATGGTAACCTTAAAATCGGTAATCTTAGCGCCGTCTGCATCAAGAGGAAATCCGTATGCTCCGTTCACAAACGCAAGCATATCCTTGTTGTACTGCGATAACTCAACCACGTGATCCCCGTTTTCATTTTTGTTGAAGACAGCGTTTCCGTAGCCCTGTAAAAAGCTCGTCTTACCGTGAGTACTCTTCTGATAATCCAAAAACTCCTCCTGAGTTATAGGAGAGGTAAGATTTTTTACCGTTGCACCCTGCTCAAACGTAAAGAAATAATTTCCTTCATTATACGCCTCAAGAACGGAGGACTTGTTTTCCTGCGCCATATAAATTACGCTTGTGTCACTCAAGGAATAGTAATATACAGAGCCGTCCTGCTCCTTAGCGTATATGTCCTTTGCCGTTTCATTGATTTCCATTTTCTGTCCGTTGTAGTACGCTACAATATCAACAACGCCGTCCGCCTCGTATGAATAAGCATTGTCCATAGCCGTGGTGATTTTTTCCAGCACGGTAGGTTCCTTTTGACCCTTATCGCTGCCATCATCTTTATTCTTTTTGCAAGAAGAGAGCAAAGCCAAGTATAAAAGCATAACTAAAATAAAAACTAATGATTTTTTCATAACCGATATTCCTTTCTTGTTTGTTTTTATTTTATGTTTTCTTGATTTCAGTATAGCATATAAACGCGCGCTTTTGTCAACAGTGACTTACATTTATATGCATTTTATAAATTCATCAATACTGTTAACCGTAGATACGACGGTGTGAGCATCTCTGCCGAGAATTTCATCCACCGGATGCTCCGCCGCTATCCCGAAGCCGACTATCCTCTGCAAATATTTTGCCGCATCCTCAACTCGCTTGAAGGATTTTTCCATCACCGCGGGATACGTTAAATCGCGCGGTTTTGCCTCGGTGCTGACGGCTTCAACGATTTTTTTCTTAATGTCCTCAAAAAGCTCGCCGTTGTCACGGAAAAGCGCGCGATTGCGCTCAAGCTCACGCTTTGTTTCAACCGTTACGATATCGGGCACGCTTCTCTTTGCTTGACTGCACGTAATATCGCCGCCCGCAAAAAATCTTGACGGCATTCCGTAGTACGCCGCAATGTAAGCGTCCATATCGATCTCGCCTATGTATTTTCCGTTAAGCTTATAATATTGATTTGCCTTGCTGTTCATAGTGTGGGCAAGCACGCCGCCGAGAGTGCCCTCCATCGTGTGATATCCAAAATAGCAAATGCAATCAAATCTATCCTTTGCGAATCTCATTCTCGGAGCGGAATTATCGTTATTAATAAGCTCAATTCTCTCATCAAGCGCCGAGGGATCTACGTTATTTCCGCCTCCGTGATTATCCCAGAGCGCAACCGCCTCCGCGCCTGCGTCAAAAAGCGCCTCTGCCGCCGCGTTGATTTCGAGAGCCGCCTGCTCTCTCGCAATATACCACTGATCGCTTTCCTTTGAAAGTCCCGAGTAAGCCTCGCCGACAACGTTGTTTACTCCCTCCAAATCCAGCGCCAACAAAACACGTTTATACATTTTTTCTCTCCGTTTATAAAATTAATAATCTTTTAAGCACTCGTCAAGATACTTTAAAACCTCAGCTTTACCCTCGGCAATACTGCCGAGAGGATCATATTCATGAGCAGCGACTATTCTGTGAACGTCAATTCTCTTCAATCTCTCAATAGACTTCCGATAAAGCGTGGGAAAAGCAATTCCGTTTCGGTATTTGCCTATTCCCTTTAGCTGTAAGCAGTCTGCTGATAAAAGCGTTTTCGTTTTCATATCAAAAAGCGCAATGCTGTTTTCGGTATGACCCGGCAGCATAAGCGTAAGGAGTCTGTCACCCACTATCTCACCGTCGGCAAGATATGAAAATTCGGGATGCTCCACGCGAAACGCCGCGCGCGGCTTAAGATTCGGCATCTCATTAAGCAAAGCCGCAGCTCCGCCCGCATGATCGCTATGCGAGTGAGTTAATATCAATATAGCGTCTCGGCTCGGCATTATTCCAAGCTCCAAAAGAGCGGGCAATATATAATTACTCGCATCGGTGGGATAGGATGCCGAATCGATTATAACCACCGCCTCGGCGCAAATAACCACGTAAACCGTCGTAGTTATCCCCGCTTCAAAAGGAACTAAAATTCTATATAATCCCTCGTCAATCAGCTCTGCTTTCATTATAAACCTCTCGTATTTTAATATTTTCAAGCTTTGTGCTTTCGATATAAACCAAAACTACGCCAAGCCTATAAAAAGGCAAACGGGGGTATTGCAGAAAAAAACAATACCTCCGTTTCTTTTATTCAGTTACCAAAATGGCAGCGGCTTTTCATAGCACCGCCGAAATTGGATATTCCTCGTCAAAATCGGATTATACCGTTAAACCTCGGAAAATCCTCTTTTTATACTGATTAATTTTCTTTTCTTTCTTACAAGCACGAGTACAGCGCCCTCGTTCTCATGGTGGTAAAGCTTTTTTCCAACGTTTACACGGAAGGTCTTATCTTCGCATTCGATAACCCATATATAACGGAATAAGCATCTGCGCTTTTTAATTAAAACGCACGGATGATTCGAATATTTGCGCAAGCTTTCTTCCATATCTTGTTCTCTGAGTCTCACCGGTCGTTCTCCTTTACAGATTTATTCAAAAATCAATAACTTTCGTTCTTTGATTTATTATAACATATAAATATGCATTTTTCAATATGTTTTCAATAAAAAATCGCTTTTCAAAAACAGTACCGAAAACCGCCCGGGTTCTTCATTATTCATCAGCAAAGCCACTTCATTATTCCTTATACAATAAAAACGCTTTTCGACCGCAGACAGAAAAGCTTCCTTAATTATTCATTTTTCATTCTTCATTTTGTTAAAAATTCCGGGGGCTGTCTCAAACACCTAACAGCATTTAAAACAGCCCCTCTTTTAAATTTTAAATGAAATAAGCATTGATTGTATTTGACTTAATCAAAATAACAACCCATTATTTTTGCTTTTTAACCGTTTGCAACCGAATTCTTGTAAGCTCTTGCGCTTTGGCAGTATATCCAGAAGGCTTCTGTAAGCGCGTTAAGCTCCGCATCGTTCTTTGTAAATTCATAGTACGAATTAATGTGATAAGCACCGCTCTTAACACCGTCTACGTAATACTCAATGGTTTCACACATTCTGTATGCGTAAACCGATATTTCAACGGTTGTGTAAGTCTTGCCGTCCAAAACAGCCTCTCCGACGCTATAAGTAAGATTTCTTCCGCCCTCTTTAAAGGTGTAGCGGGAAATGTCACTTTTCTCGGGAATATAAAATCTTATAGCAGGCGTTGAATCAAGCACGTACGTTACGCCGGCAAGAGCGTTCTCGGGAACTTCCGCAGAGCCTTCGATATTAACTGTTCCGCGGTAGCCGTTAAGAATTGTATCTATCTCGGAGCTTGCGCTCTTGCCAAAGTATTTATACGCCTCATTGATATATACGAGAACGTCCTTTATAAGAGTCTTTTCAAGCTCGGGAGCATCCGAAGCAAGCACCTTCTTTGCATACGACGGAATGGACAGAGTGAATTTACCGACAGCGCTCTCCGTTCCAAACGATACGGTTGCCGAAAGAGTAATGCTCTTAGCGGCTTCACCTGCGGGAAGAACCGCTTTAACACGGTAGTACCAAGCGCCGTCAATCTCTAAAAGCTCAAGATTTTCGTCACTAAGGTCTGCATATTCAATTCCGCCAAAGCTAAACTTAACGAGTCCTTCTTTTGGAACGTATACGTTTACAATGAGATTAGAGTCAAGAGTCGTGCTGATCTTGGGAACGAATGACTTAATACCGACGGGAGCGAGTGTGTATACGGTAGCGCTTTCATTTCTTTCCGCCTTAACGAACTCAAGCGCACCGTCGTTGAACGTGCCCTCGGGAGCAGAATTGCCGTTCGTTTCGATGAGAATATATTTACCGTCATCACCCTTCTCGAAGGTAAGCGTTCCGTTTACGCCGCTCGGCTTTGAGAAGAGTGTGAAATCGGTATCGCCGGCAATAATGCCGCAGCCCTCAATGGTAAAGCTTGCGTGTATAAGCGACTTGCCGAGATTGAAGAGGATAACGCTGCCCGTTGCCTTTGAGTCCGTGATATCGAAGGTACAGTCTGTGAAGCTGATATTCGGGTATGACTCCTTTACGTTGCTTCCGTAATCAAGAACAAAGCTCTCCGACGTGCCAAGCGCCTTAAAATCAATATCCTCGAACGCAATATCGAACGTCTTAAGCTCGGTTGCGGTACAGGTGTACGTAACAACGGCTTTATCGTATGTAACGATGCTTCCGTTAGTGAATTTGAACTGTGTAGTGTGGAAGTAATCGGCATCTCCCGAGCCGCTCCACTGCTTGCTCGTTGCCGGGAAGAGAGTCCTCGACTGAGCAGCCGTCAGCGTGAAGCCGTTAAGGTCGATCGTAAGCAGACCTTGAACCTGCGCAATGTTGTTATACTGCTCTACAGACGTCATTGTGTAGTCGCTTCTCATAAGGATGTATGCCGTAGCGGGAGAGCTGCCGTAGTCCTCACCGTTCCAATAGTTATTTTTAGAAAGATAATTCTTAGCTATATGAAGCGCTCCGGCGTTATCGTACGACGAGGCTATATCAAGGAAGTTTGCGTGAGCGCCGATGCAATTCTTATTTCCGTCGAATACGACGAAGGGATATGACGCAACCGATGCGTACTTTTCGGGAATTACACCGTAAATAGTTGTAAGCTCATCCTCTGTAAGCGGCGCCTCCTTAAGCTCGTATACGGTATTTCCGCCCGTAGTAGAGCCCTTAACAAAATTAAACTTTATTCCGTTCACCGAGTAAGAGCCGGCATCAACGCTCTTGCCCTCGGGAACCACGTACTGCGTGTATTTAGAACCGCTGCCCGCACCGAAGCTTACGCTTGATCCGTAGTTGTTTTCGCCTTCATCAAGCACGGTTATCAGGTCGGGATCAGCCGCAAGTATCTTACCGCCGAGGACGGAAGTCGTTATCTTCGCATACTTTCCTTCGGTCACGGTCGTGAAAATGCTTATAGCCGACTTGGGAGCCTGCGTTCTCAAATCAAACGTACAGTCGTTATACGTAAGGTTGAAGGGCGCGGCAACAGAGGTCGCCGACGGCTTATCGACAAAGGTCATAAGCGTTGAAGCGGTTGAGGTCGAGCTTAATCCAAACGTTACGTTATTAAACGTCAGGTTAAAGTCCTTATTCGCGATAGAGCCGTCACCGAGAGAATCCCACGTCGAAAGAGTCATTATACCGCTATTGCTTGCCAGCATTGTTCCGTCCGAGAATACTATTGTCGTCGGGTATATCTTCTCGCCCGAGGCTCCGCTGTAGCCCTTACTACTTATTTTGAGCATAGGCTTTGACGTAGAGCCTGCGGAAAGTGTATGTCCGTCGAGGTCAACGTAAAGAGTTCCCTGTATCTGAGCGAGGTTATCGTAATTCTCGGTAGTTGTAAACGTGTAGTCTCTTCTCATTAAGATGTATGCGGTCTTGCTTGTCGCATACGAACCGTTTTTATATGCGTTGGTAACGTAGCCCTTTGCAACTCCCGTAGCTCCGCCCGAGCCGTTCGAGCCGTGGAAGTAAGCCGTAGCGCCGATGCAGTTTTTGTTTTCGTCAAAAACGACGAACGGATATGCATCCTCATCGGCATATTGATCGGGAATAGTACCGTATTCGGTAATAAGAGGATTGATTCTCTGGTCTGTTGTGCCGAGAAGAAGCTCCGCTTTTTCAAGGTTAACGTCTGTGAATATCTCATAGGACTTCACGTCGCTTAAGTATATCGGATTCATCTCTGAGCCCTCAAGCGGAGCGTAAACCGAAAGCTTCTGAGTCTTATATCCGACCTTATCTGCGTAAAGAGGCTCGTATACCGTGTGGTCGAAGGATACCTCTACCCACTCACCCGCCTTGGTATATACGTTGTAATAAGATATATTATAGTCGGGGAACAAAACGGAATAATTGGAAAGTGATTGCATCTGAACGCTTATGATTCTTGACGTTGTATCGTAAATTCTAAAGCTTATTCTGAAGGTTCTGCCGATATCCTCTTCAACGAGATTACTGCTCTTGATAATCGCCGAGTTTGTGAAGAGCGTCGCGAAGTTCTGATAGAACTGATCGTTGGGATATGAGGTTGAAGATGAGAATTTGTGAATTTTAAGCGACTCGGTTCCGTCGGGCGCTGCCGTAAGAGTCGTTGACACCTTACCTCCCTTTGTACAGCTTCCAAGCGAGCTTATAAGAGGCGAAGAGTGTACGAGAGTCTCGCCGGCTGCACTCACCTGCTTAACAAGGAATGCGACCTGCGTACCGTCCGAAAGCCCTTTAATGTAGTCAGTCACGTCAACGTCGTACTGTCCTATACCCGAAACTGCCGCAGTTCCTACGAGAGAGCCCACGGTGGCGCTGTCGGGAGCGCTTGAGCTAAAGCCCGAAAGAGCGTATACCTGAAGCTTGTTTACAGCATCGTTAGATACGTAGAGACGGAGATTATAAAGCTCAACCTCAAACTCTTCCACAGAGGCTGCGTCGGGCTTTGTAAAGTAAAGATAAGTTCCCTTTTCCGTAGCTACCGTGCTTATCTCGGATGCCTTTTCTTTACCTATTTGGAAGCTGTAAGTATAGGCGTCCGTCATACCCTTACCGTTATCACCCTTTATACCTGCGGGTACCGTAAGCACGTATTCCTCGTTACATTCGAGCGTAGGCGTAGCAAGAGTCCATTCGGTATTGCCGTACTGAGCGGTCCAGCTTCCCTCAACGGCTTCACCCTTTGAATTGATAAGAGTTATCTTAGAGACTTCATCCGCGCTGACGGATCCCGTGAACTTAACCACGATGGGCGCGTTAGTGGGCATTCCCGAGTAGTTATCCGCAAGTCTTGACACGTACGTTACCTTAACCGCATCGCCCTTGAGATGATATCCCGAGAAATCCATAAGTGCCTGATAGGTGCTTACGCCGTACATTCTGTCTACACTGCTTGCCAAGGTATGACCTTGATCTACCTCAAACCACATAGTAACGACGTCTGCGGTTCTGCAGGCGTTTACGTATTGATTTGAAACGCTTGTATATGAACCGTCTCCGCTATTACACGAAATAAAGGTAGGAGAATGAGAGGACGTAATACAGTAGGGTCCCCATCCGCAGCTCATATACGTAAGGTCTGCGCCGCTGTCAAGGGATTCTCCGTTGTAAGTAAGCCAAGGCTGCTCCTCGCCGCCGTCAATAATATAGCTTCCAAAAACTATATCCTCGGTTTTGCCGTTATCATAACGGCTCTTACCGTTGCAGCCGGCATATATTCTTCTTGCGAAATTGATATCGGGATTTTCTTCGCCGATCATAGTTGCCCAGCCGCCCTTAGAGTTTCCGTAAACACCTATTGCCGTATTGTCAAAGGCGTATTTATCATGCTCGGATTCGGAAAGATAACGGATATAACGCATAGCAGCCGTATCGATACGGGCATTGTTGAAATTATGAACCGAATACGTTGCGTTATCACCCGTAATGCTGTCACTGTCATCACCGTCAAAATATCCGTAATGATCATCGCGAGCCATCGGAACGAAAGCGTGATCAAACGCCACACCCGCATATCCGTTAAAGAGGAATCCGTTCATGTGAGGACGGTCTGCGGTCTGAGTTCCCGCGGCAAGATGTCCGCTCGAGCCCGAAAGAACCATAACGGGAACGTCATATGAGGGATTTGTGGGGTATGTAATATGCATATAAAGATTGAGGTCAACGGGTGTGCCGTCCTTGTTTACGCAGTCCTCTATCTTTTCTGCCAACGTGTGCTTAACACGGATATACTGACCGTCAGCATTCTCGCTTCCGTCAGCATTAAGCCATACGGGCTCTGTGTCGTCGTGACCTGCCTGAGTTGCCTTGCGGTTGCCGTTCTCGTCAACCCATTTAATGATAACGTTTTTCTTCTTTGCGCGGAAGTCGTTATTCCAGACCTCCACAATTCTCTCAAGCGTACCGTCCGCTCCGTGTTTGTCTATTTCCCAAAATATGTGTCCGAATTCAATATTATACCCTGCGGGGACAACCATATTGTTGTTATATGAGCCGGAAGGTAAACTTGTGTTTGCAAAATAGGTTCCGTTTGTAACATTAGCTCTAAGTCCCTGAACCGACCAATCAAGATCGGGAGCCTTAGCTTTGCTATTGTTAAGGTAGTCGAATACGACTACTATATATCCTCTTTCAAGCATAGAGGATATGATGTTAACGTCACTGTCCGTGCCTATGCGCTCGACAGCGGTATTCACCACGTAGATAACGACGGGTGTCGCATCTACAGCTTTACCCGTAACCACTTCACCGCCTGCGTGATACACGGATATCTCAACCGGTATTCCTATATACCCGTCCTTTGCGACGGATACCGTCTCTCCAACCTTATAGTCGGAAAGATTTGCTTCGATTTCAAGCATTGCGTCAGTTACCGTAGCATCTTGCGCATTGATTGCGAAAACGCACGCCGAAGCAAACAGAAGCACAAAAAAGATAATGGCTAAAATTCTTTTTTTCTTCATAAAGTTACTCCTTTTTCCGTACTCATCAAAAATCCCACACCGAAATAAATATGTGACGATGGTACTTGATAAAAATATTATACAATAAATAGAATATTTTGTCAAGGTTGTCATTGTTCCGCACGTTAGCCCTTTCACAGTTTGCTGCTCGGGGTTATGTTTGTACTAATTGTTCCACTTTATTCTTAAGGTCGCTCTTTGCTCCTCGCTACGCAATATTCCTTCGGAATGCGTTTGCGCAGCAAACTATGACTGTTAAGCTGACGTCACTTAGCGTTCGAGCCCTCTTTTTGTTCGGGGAAAAGAAAAAGCAGTCCTTTTCAGAACTGCTTAATGTGTTTGGAGGTCAAAATGACAACTCACAGAAAAACTTATTTCGGAGTTTTAATATGCTTTACCATTTGTATATCGATTTCTTTTGTTGAAGGAATTTTAATTTCTTGCCAAAAAGGTTTATCAGCTATAATATGATAATATGTTCCCCAAGGATAATTTCTGACTCCGCTTTCTTCTTTATCACAGCTTTTTATATAACCATACTTAATGGTTTTGTTTTTGAAAACATAAATAATCGTAATTTTTTCGTTATCAAATAAAAAGCTATGTGGAACAAATGAAAAATACCAAGTAATAATAGCGACACCGAATAATGAAAACAATATTCCCATTTCTATATAACTTATAATAAAACCAATCACACCAATAATTATAGCAATAAGCCCAGCAAAAATAGAAATTAACCATTTGATTATAAATATTTTTTCTTTTATCACGTCGCCACCTCCCTTTACTTACTTATTATATCATGTAATTGCTTGTTTTTCAACAAGAATGTCCAAAGTTCAAGTCCCGATGATTCGCAAAAAAGTTGTCACAAAATAATTTCTTAAAATTTTGCCCTAAAAAACCAAAAAAGTCCTTGAAAATCAAGGACTTTAGGCCGGAGTTGTCAAATTGACCTCCAAAGATGGCTCCCCGGAATTCGCACAAACTCTCGTCTGTAATCCGCACGGCATCATGCATACCGCCTTGGCGG
The DNA here is from genome assembly GCA_015063445.1 of Oscillospiraceae bacterium. Next base: position 1,976 of record SVUD01000012.1, on the reverse strand, counting down.
TATATTGCGTCATTCGTCGTATCCGACCGACGAATAGCAAATTCAGAGTCAGTTGCTCTACCAACTGAGCTAAGGGTGCATAAAAGATTTTGTGTTTCGCTTTTTGTAAAGCTCTCGCTTTGTTGTTATAGGACGAATTTACAACTCCGAGATTTACTCAAACTCTTCTATCCTCCATTCGTCTCTCCAATGGATTCTCGGAATTTCTTCATCGAACAATATAGGTAAAAATACGCATTGAGCGCGTGTAATATCCTGTTTCATACAATCCTGAATGATATTATGCTCTTCGCCTTGCTTTTTTACCTGCTCTAAATTCTCCGGAGTTTTGTCGTGAAACCAAACGTGGTGCCAATATTTAACGCTTTCATAAGTAACGTGCATATAATCAGGCAACCACCTGTCCGCCAACGCAATATACAGATCCTTCTTTTTTGGATGCTTAAAAACACTTCTTACTTGCGAGTGAAAAGAAGTTCGGCTTTCATCTCCAACGTGAGGATCGCCAAGCGTTACATAATCACCGAGGTGCCGATCGCCGACAGCAATTTCAGAAGGATTAGGAAAAAAGGACGTAGTACCCGAGGTTATAAGATAATTTTTTCCGTTTCTAAAGAAATGTGCCGGCGCTTCTCTTGCAAAAGGAACGCTCTCCGGATGCTCTAGTATAGTGTTATATTTGCCGGTCACCGATGTGAAGTCCGGCGAAAGCTCAGCACAAACGATTTCCGTGTGAGGATGATTGAAATAAATATATCCTTTGCCGTCATCACATTGAACAAGGTCATAATCTCCTATTGTGAAGCCGCAGGGGAAAAATCCTTCACCGGTTCTTCTGTAAGGTCCAAACAACGAGTCCGATGTAAGTGTAAAAGCATTTTTTTTGCTCATATTTATGATCCAACACACCCACTTGTCGGTTTTCGCGTTATATATAATACACGGTGCATCCATAGTAACACGTGGATTTAACGGCGAATCAGAATCGTCCTCTTCGGGAGGTATGATAATTCCCACGTCAATCCAATTATACAAGTCATCTGACTCATACATACGTATTCCCCAGTGCCAAAAACCGCTTTTTCCGTCTGAAAATTCCTTGTTTGTACCATATAGGTAATACTTCTCGTTGTGATAAATTATATGCGGAAATTGGACGTGCATACGATTTCCGTTCGTATCATACATAGGTACCCCGTTTTTTATACTTGTATTCATATTACATTCAATTCCTTTAGCTTCAATTTCACTCCAAGGAAGATTATAGCATAAAGCGCCGATCCTGTCAATAAGCAAAAAAACACCAGTTTCTACACAAAAAAATACCAACTTCTTCACGTCATCAAACCAATTTGGTGCACCATCTGCTTTGGACTCGCTGCCTGACCACTTTCGTGTCGCGCCCTTTCGCCTGCGCCTGCTCGGCTTCAAAACTCCTTATTTTCGTGACCTTCCGTCGCAAAACAACACTCAGTTGTTTTGCTCGGTCGCCTACCGACTGAGCTAAGTATGATATCAGAAAAACGGCTGATCTTCAATTATACGATAAAGTCGCAGGTTCAACTCCAAAAGGTTCAAGATAAGGTGCAATGGTGAAAGGGGCGTGTTTTTACCCCTAAAAACACGAAAAGCCCCCGAAATCAAGGGGTTTAAGTTTTTAGTGAAGTTTTGGCTACGCCAAAGTGAAGTTATGCTTCGCATAGTGATGTTGCTCACTCCGTTCGCAGTGATGTGATGTGTTCCAAATCACGTGCCGAAGGCACACTTCACGCGCGAAGCGCACATCACTTCCGGAGGAAACATCACGTTCCGCTTGCGGAACACATCGTTGAAAAAAGCACTTGCGAAAGCAAGTGCTTTTTTCTGTTGTTATAGGATAAAATTACAACCTTACCGCCATTCAAGTTGGGCTATTGATACCGCCCCTTTGTTAGGATTCGGTTTTGTATTCCAACCACAAGTTGTAATATAGAATT
>SVUD01000072.1 GCA_015063445.1 Oscillospiraceae bacterium | reverse complement strand
GCGGAGGGACACAGAAGATTTGTCGAAAGCCTTTCGACCTATGCGAGAATGTTTCTCGGTCAGATGGATAAGCCGGAGGTGGATCTGATAGAAGGTCTTTCGCCCTCAATTTCAATAGACCAGAAAACCACCTCAAAGAACCCGAGATCAACGGTGGGCACCGTAACCGAGATATACGACTATTTAAGATTGCTTTACGCAAGAGTCGGAAAGCCGCACTGTCCTGTATGCGGTAAGGAAATATCTCAGCAAACTCAGGACCAGATAGTGTCGAGAATTCTCGAGCTTCCCGATGGAGAGCGTATAATGGTGCTTTCTCCGATAATAAAAGCCGAAAAGGGAATGCACGAGAAAATATTTGCCGATGCGAGAAAAAGCGGATACGCAAGAGTTCGTGTTGACGGCAATATGTACTCGCTTGACGAGGAAATAACGCTTGATAAAAATAAGAAGCACAATATAGATATAGTTGTGGACCGTCTCGTTGTAAAGGATGATATCAGAGCAAGGCTTTCGGATTCCGTTGAAAGCGCTCTTAAGGCGAGCGGCGGAAGAGTAACGGTCGTAACTGTTCCTCGAGAGGGTGACGGCGAGGAAATTGAGTTCTCTCAAAAGTACGCCTGCGAGGAGCATGGAATAAGCTTCCCCGAGCTTGAGCCGAGAATGTTCTCGTTCAACAATCCTATCGGCGCTTGTTCCGAATGCTCGGGAATAGGAAATATGCAGAGGATTTCCGTAAGAAAGCTTCTTCCCCATAAGCATCTGTCACTTCGTGAGGGAGCAATTGCGGCAAACGGCTTCAAGACCATGACCGAGGACTCCTGGACGGGACCTCTCGTTGCCGAGGTCGGTAAGGAATACGGCTTCACTCTTGATACGCCGCTGTCCGAATTTTCCGAAGAGGCGCTCGACGTTCTTATGTACGGTACGCGAAACGGCAAAAAATATAACGTAGTCAGATACTTTGGCGGAGAGGGAAGAGAGCAGAGTGCCGCCTTTGACGGTATCGTTCGCATAATAGAAAAAAGAATGCGTATGATGGGCGGAGACTACTATCAGCAGTTTGTTGAAGAGGTAGCCTGTCCGAAATGCAAGGGAAGAAGACTTTCGGATATAGTTCTTTCGGTAACCGTCGGAGGACTTAATATTGACGAGTTCTGTAAGCTTTCCGTCATAAACGCGATAGATTTTATTTCCTCTCTCGAGTTTACCGAGTCGGAAATGACTATAGCTAAAGAGGTAATAAAGGAAATAAAGGCAAGACTCAATTTCTTAAAGAGTGTAGGACTTGAATATCTCAATCTTTCGAGAACGGCAGGTACGCTTTCGGGAGGAGAGGCTCAGAGAATCCGTCTTGCGACTCAAATAGGCTCGGCGCTTACCGGCGTTCTCTATATTCTTGACGAGCCGAGCATAGGACTTCATCAAAGGGATAACGGAAAGCTCATAGGAACGCTTAAAAACCTTCGTGAGCTTGGAAATACCGTTATAGTTGTAGAGCACGATGAAGAGACCATGCGCGAGGCTGATTTTATCGTTGACATAGGCCCGGGGGCAGGCATTCACGGCGGCGAGGTCGTAGCTGTCGGCACCCCCGATGACGTTGCGAAAAATGAGAATTCCATAACGGGTGATTACCTTTCGGGCAGACGTAAAATAGAAGTGCCCAAGGAAAGACGTAAAGGCAACGGCAACTTCTTAAAAATCAAGGGAGCGGCAGAAAACAACCTCAAAAATGTAAATGTTGATTTACCTCTTGGTTGCTTTATAGCCGTAACAGGCGTTTCCGGAAGCGGTAAATCCTCGCTTATCAACTCGGTGCTATATAACACTCTCGCAAGAGACCTTAACAGAGCAGTTACCTATCCGGGTAAGGTTGATTCCGTTGAGGGACTTGAGCATCTTGATAAGGTTATAGCCATAGACCAGAGCCCCATAGGACGCACTCCGCGTTCAAATCCCGCCACGTATACGGGACTCTTTACCGACATAAGAAATCTTTTTGCAAAAACTCGTGACGCAAAGGCGAGAGGCTTTGATGCCGGAAGATTTTCATTCAATGTCAGAGGCGGAAGATGTGAGGCATGCGAGGGCGACGGCGTAAAATGCATAGAGATGAACTTCCTTCCCGACGTGTACGTCAAATGTGACGTCTGCCGAGGAAAGAGATACAACAGAGATACCCTTGACGTCAAGTATAAGGGAAAGAGTATCTACGACGTGCTTGAAATGTCTGTAGAAGAGGGACTTTACTTCTTTGAAGGACTTCCGCAGATACAGAGAAAGCTCCAAACGCTCTTCGACGTTGGACTTGGATATATCAAAATAGGTCAGTCCTCAACTACGCTCTCCGGCGGAGAGGCGCAGAGAGTAAAGCTTGCGACAGAGCTTGCAAAGCGCTCGACGGGTAAAACGATTTATATTCTTGACGAGCCGACAACGGGACTTCACACCGAGGACGTGTCAAAGCTTATAGGTATTTTGCAGCGTCTTGCGGATGCGGGAAATACAGTTGTTACGATTGAGCATAATCTTGACCTTATCAAGACTGCGGACTATATAATAGATCTTGGCCCCGAGGGCGGAGACGGCGGCGGAACAATAGTCGCTTTTGGAACGCCTGAGGAAGTGTCAAAATGCGAAAAATCTTACACGGGTCAGTTCTTAAAGGATAAATTAAAGCAATAATTTGACTGCTGAATGAGATATCTTCCGATAAGATTAGTATCGCCAAATTAATTAAAAAACAAAACAAAAGAAAGAGAACATAAAATGTATTTCGGAGCGATAAAGAAGAATGACGTTGCAAACGGAGAAGGTATAAGAACCACTCTTTTTGTCAGCGGCTGCACGAATAAGTGCAAAAATTGCTTCAACCCGGAAACCTGGAGCTTTACGTATGGCTCCCCGTTTACAGATGAGGTTGCCGAGGATATCTTAAAAACATTCGAGTCTCCCTTTATAACGGGGCTTACGCTTCTTGGCGGAGAACCTATGGAGCCGCAGAATCAGCGTGACCTTTTACCGTTTATAAGAGAATTCAAGCAGCGTTATCCTAAGAAAACTCTCTGGCTTTATACGGGAAATCTCTACGAGGAGCTGACGTGTGGCGTGGGAAATCACCAAAAGTGTATAGAAGAGACCGAGGAGCTTCTCTCTTACGTTGATATACTTGTTGACGGAAGATTTGAGGAAGAGAAAAAAAGCCTTGGAATACGTTTCCGCGGCTCAACCAATCAGAGAGTGATAGATATGAATAAAACCCGAGAGTCAGGTGAAATAATAATCTGGGAAGGTTGTAAGCTTGATAAGACCTATTCGCTTAAAAACTCCTAAATGTAAACAATTGTAGTTAAATGAGTTGGATTTGTAAGAAATGTCGCGTATAAACTAAACATCTATAAATCAAAAGTTAATTTGAAAAGAGGAAAAACGAATGACACCTATAAAAATCAAGAAGCTTAATGCAAACGCAATAATTCCGACCTATGGAACCGAGTTTTCCGCAGGAGCAGACCTCTACGCTCTCCCAGGTGAGAGCATCACTATCGGAGCGCATCAAACCGTTATGATACATACGGGGCTCGCAATGGAAATTCCCGAGGGCTATGCTGGACTTATATTTGCCAGAAGCGGACTTGCGTCTAAAAAGGGACTTGCTCCCGCAAATAAAGTAGGCGTCGTTGATCCCGACTACCGCGGAGAATTTATGGTAGCTCTTCATAACCATACTAACGAGGACAAAACGGTAGAAGGCGGCGAGCGTGTTGCTCAGCTTGTTATCGTTCCGTTTATACAGGCTGATTTTAACGTCTGCGACGAGCTTTCGGATACCGTCAGAGGAGCGGGCGGCTTCGGCTCTACGGGAAAAAAGTAATCAATTTCTCTAAAGCGCGATTTTTATTGGACTGCGTCTTTTAGGCATAATCGAAAAACGGCAGAAGCATTGTCAAAAAACAGTGCCTCTGCCGTACTTTTATGCAAATTTTAAGGGATTAATGCTGAAAACCGGTTCTTTTATCAGTCTTAGCCTTTTAATTACAAGCGGTCTAAAGAGTATCGTCGCTATGTTCGTAATTATATATATACTTCGACGGAGATATAGCCATTTTTTTCTTGAATTCTACCGAAAAATATTTGTAGTCGTTATATCCGGACATATAGGCAATCTCTTTTAGTGAATAGTATCCTGCCGAGATCAAGCCTACCGCATTTTGTATGCGTAGATCAATGATATACTTTTGAGGAGAAATACCATATTCCTTTTTGAAAAGCCTTCTGAAATAAACCTCGCTCATAAAAGATTTATCCGCAATTTCTTTTATTGAAAGGTCGCTTCTTTTATAATTTTTTAAAATGTATTCTACCGAGTTTTGAATTATGGGATTTGACGACTTTGAGATGTAATTTTGAATATAACATTCTCCAAATATTTCATATAAAATAGCCGAGCATCTGAATTTATACCCAAGCTCTTTTTTGCTCCAAACATCAAACATCTCGTTGAAAAGCTTTGATAATACGGTGTGGTTATTGGGTATAAAATATTCGATATCCTTCGTATTGTAATTCATCGCATCAAAATGGACAACGATCATTTCGTCCACAGTTGCCACTCTTGTATAATCCAGCCTTGCGGGGAAATAAGACACGCAGTTATCTTTCATACAATGCTTTTTTGTTTTGGTTATCAGAACGGCGTCCGAGGAAAAGCGAAATGAAAGAGCGTTAAAGTTTCTCCCGCTGTTAAACATATTGACATCCTTTTGCCTAAGCTTAATAACGTCTATGATATTAAATGACAGTAAATCTTTTTCGAAAAACACAAATATCACCTCACAGTTTGCCATAATTATAACAAATCTGTTTCGAAAAGTCAACCTGTTGTATTGATTTATAGGTGTGCTTTAAAATTTTGATATGCTATAATAAAAATAAAAAAGGAAGGATATGCCAATGAGTGATAGAAGAAAAATTTTAGATTTGTTTGACGAACAGGAAGAATTTTGGAAGAAAAGAGCTGCTGACGGAATTGAGCGCCACAGAAAAGGCGACGCAAGAATAACCGTTACGGACAAAAACGGAAATCCTATTGCGAATGCCAAAATCAAGCTTACGCAAACGAGCCACGAATTCCGCTTCGGCGCAAACATATTTATGCTTGACGAGCTTGAAACCGAAGAAAAGAACGAAAAGTACAAAAAATATTTTGCCGAAACCTTTAATATGGCTACGCTTCCTTTCTATTGGCGTGACCTTGAACCGCAAAAGGGAAATACGCGTTACGCAAAGGACAGCGAAAAAATCTATCGCCGTCCTTCTCCCGATCTTTGCGTGGAGTTCTGTGAAAAGCACGGTATAGAGCCTCGTGAGCACGCATTGGCATACGAGCGTTGGTTTCCTCACTGGATGAAGAATTATAGCGTCGAGGAAACGAAGCGAGAGTTTGAAAGAAGATGCTCGGAAATATCCGAAAGATACGCCGATAAAATTCCTACCATTGAGGTAACTAACGAGATGGAATGGGAGAAGGGAATCACAAGCTTCTATGATGAGCCTGACTTTGTGGAGTGGTGCTTTAAGACGGCTGAAAAGTATTTCCCGAATAATCAGCTCGGTATAAATGAGCATCAGGGGCTTACCTGGAAGGATAAATGCCGCGCGACCGACAAGTACTACGCTTACATAGAGGCGAATATGCTCAAGGGCGCAAGAATAGACGCTATAGGAATGCAGTTCCATCTATTCAACAAGCGTGAGCAGGAATATGAAAAAACGAGACAGATGTTAAATCCCGAAAGCCTGTATAAGCATATGGATTTATATTCCAATTTTGGTAAACCTCTTCAGATTACCGAGGTTACGTTCCCTGCATATTCATATGAGGCGGAGGATGAGGAAATACAGGCTGAACTTCTTGAAAAGCTATATTCTATATGGTTCTCTCATCCTAACGTTGAGCAGATAATTTACTGGAATCTCGTTGACGGTTACGCAAACGGCGCAAGGCCGGGAGATATGACTGTCGGCGAGAACTACTATTACGGTGGACTTTTGCGATTTGATATGACGCCGAAGCCCGCATATTACAAGATCAAGGAGCTACTGCAAGAAAAGTGGCACACTGAAGCAGAGCTTATGACCGACGAAAACGGAAACGCCGAGTTCAGAGGCTTCTACGGTGATTACACCGTTGAGATGGAGACTGATAACGGTGTTGAGACCAAGACCGTCCGCCTCTCAAAAAAAGGCGAAAACAGCTTTACACTTGTTGTATGAAAGGGAATAAATGATGAATTACTGCTCTAATCCCACAGATCTTAAAATTACCGATATGCGCTTTGTCGATATCGACGGAGCGCCCAAGCGCTGCACGATTCTTCGAATAGATACAAACCAAGGTATCAGCGGCTTTGGTGAGGTGCGCGACGCATCTTCAAAGACCTATGCGCTTATGCTCAAAAGCCGTATACTCGGAGAAAATCCCTGTAACGTAGATAAAATATTCCGTAAAATCAAGCAGTTTGGCGGACCTTCCCGTCAGGGCGGCGGAGTTTCGGGAATCGAAATTGCGCTTTGGGACCTTGCGGGTAAGGCTTACGGCGTACCGCTTTATCAGCTTCTCGGCGGCAAATTCCGTGATGAGATACGTGTTTACTGCGATACGGACGTAGACGGAAAGCACACAGGTCATGATATGGGACTTGCCCTCAAAAAGAGAATGGATATGGGCTTTACCTTCTTAAAAATGGACCTCGGTATAGGTCTTCTTCTTGACGAGCCCGGAACTCTTAATGCGCCCCTCGGCTTCATTGATGATATGAAGAAGTACGCTTCTCATATTCTTAACGTCCAGGGCGGAAGCGTTACCGCTGATATGGTAAGACACCAGAAGAGCTATTCTATAGTAACCACCGCTCACCCCCACACGGGAATTCATCTTACCGAGAAGGGACTTGATTTCCTCGAAAATTACGTTAGAGAGGTACGCGAGGTCATAGGC
>SVUD01000011.1 GCA_015063445.1 Oscillospiraceae bacterium | reverse complement strand
AAGCGTCGACTTGTCGCCCTCGACGTAGGTATCTACGCCGTCGGGCTTCGCGCTTGCTTTGCCTTGTCTTGCGAATTTTCTACTTCTCAACGAGTTGATTGTATAAACCGTCAATTGCTTCGTTGTCGCTCGACTCGCTCAAATCGGCGTAGGTAACTACGACTTCATTTCGCTCGCTCCCTTATGCCTTGCACTTGACGATTTCTTGAATGAACGGTAGCTTTGCCTTGTATTGTGACTGCTATCAATTCATTGGATTTTCGATTTTATATTAAAAATACAACATAAAATGCGCACAAATATATAGTATAAGTGAAAAACACGACATGTTGTGTTGACAAAAATGGGTATAATATGATATATTCAACCCGATTGGTTGCTCGTGTATCAGATAGATGGAGATCAACTGATATTGCTTTTGGCTCGAACCGGCACGCATAGCGACTTGTTTTGAGCTTTACCGATTGGTTTGTGTATCCTTACCAATCGGTAATTTGTTGCATTTTTACTGAATTTTAAAGAGGTTTTATATGATTTTCGTTTGCCCGAAATGCAAAGGAAAACTGAATATTGATGAGGATTCGAAAGCGGCAAAATGCGCTCTCGGTCATTCTTATGACAAGAGTCGTTTCGGCTACTATAATCTTTTGCTTGGAGCTTCTTCGGGAACGCACGGAGATAATAAGGAAATGGTTTTGGCAAGACGTGAGTTTTTGTCAAGAGGCTTTTATCTGCCGCTTGCGTCTCGTGTTGGAGAGCTGTGCGAAGGCGTTTTGTCTAATAAGGGAATAATACTTGACGCAGGCTGCGGAGAAGGGTATTACACTTCAATTATACGGGAAAAATGTAAATCTAAGTTTTCAAAAATAGCTGTTTTTGATATTTCAAAGGACGCCGTTCGTGAGGCTGCGAAGAAAAAATGCGCAGATGAATATGCCGTAGCGAGCGCATATCATATGCCGACGGAGGACGAAAGCGTTGATTTGATAGTGAACACCTTTTCGCCCCTTGCAAAAGATGAGGTCTACCGTTCGCTTAAAAAAGGCGCATACTTTATTATGGCAATTCCGGCAGAAGAGCACCTTTACGGTCTTAAAGCGGCAATTTACGATACTCCGTATAAAAACGAGGTGGCTGATACCTCGCTTGAGGGCTTCACTCTTGTTGCGAAGGAGGAGCTTAAATACCCGATTTATCTTAACACGGAGTCGGATATAAGGGCGTTATTTATGATGACGCCGTATGCGTACCGCACGAGCGCTCTCGGTAGAGAAAGAGTGCTTTCGTTAAAGGAGCTTAAAACAGACGCTCATTTTCTTATTCTGACCTATAGAAAGGATTTTTGATATGGATCTCAGCCACGGAAAATATCTTGGAGTTGATTACGGTGACGTCAGAACGGGACTCGCAGAATGCGACGTGTCCGGTATGCTTGCCTCGGGCATAACGACGATAAAGGAGGGCGGAATGCGAAAGACCGCTATACGTGTCGCAAAAGAGGCGGAAATACGCTCCTGCAAAAAGATAGTTATAGGCCTGCCCAAAAACATGGACGGAACTATGGGCGAGAGAACCGAGGTAATAAAGGCGTTTGCCGATATCCTTGCAGAGCTGACGCAGATACCTATCGACTTTTTCGACGAAAGAATGAGCACAATGGTGGCGTATAGGTATCTCGGCGCAACCGAAACCTTCGGTAAAAAACGCAAGGATGCCGTTGATACTCTTTCTGCCGAAATTATATTGCAGGGATATATTGATAAAGAACGTAACGCAAAAAAGTAGACGATCGTGTAATAACACGTAGTCCTTATAAATAAAATTAAGCAAGTAGCAACACTTGCTTTTTTTATTTTTCGGAGGTAGTATGAAGGGGTTGTTTTTGCGTCTTGTCGGAGTTTTGTTGACACTGTCTGTTTCGGTTAGTTCCGTTTTTTTGCTTAGCGCTTGTCGGGAATATAAATCTCCGTATCCCTTGATGCTTGAATTTTGCCAAAGCTACGGAATATCCGATACGGTGTTTTCTTCTTCGGTAAAGGAGGGAGCAGCGGGATACGTGAGTGAGAGCTTCTTCGAGCAGGTTTACGGCGAAAAGCCCGAATGCGTGTCTGAATACGCCGTTGTATTTCTTTCAAGCCTTGACGTTGCGGGAGAGTGCGCCTTGTTTCTCTGCTACAGTGAATACGATGCCCTCATTGCGTGCGATATCCTGCAGATTCGTCTTGATTTAATTAAATCCATGGGAATAAGCATTGATACGTCCTATGCTAAGGATGCCGTGATTTTCAAGAGCGGCAGATATGCCGTAATGTGCGTTCTATCGGATAACGAAAGGGCAAAAAGACTTTGGCAAAAAATACTTTAATACCTCGATAGCGCGCGGTTGCTTTACAGTTTTCTTAACTTCGGGATATTCTCTTGACTTTGAGGGGAAAAAAGTGTATACTGTATAGCGTAAAAAATATATTCCGATACCTCGGTAAGCGTGTTTGCCGAGAGATAGAAAAGGACAGAAAAATGATTGATGAAGTAATACTTTGTAAATACGGCGAAATCGTATTAAAGGGACAGAACAGACGCAATTTTGAGTCTATGCTCGTAAAGGAGCTTCGCCGCAGAGCTTCGCCTCACGGAATTTTTAAGATATATTTCAACCAGTCTACCATATACGTTGAGCCGCAGAATGACGATTGCGATATGGATGCTATGTATGAAAGCGCAAAGCGTGTTTTCGGTATCATAGGCGTCAACCGCGCTAAAGCGTGCGAGAAAAATATGGAGTCAATAATAGCGACGGCTAAGGAATATCTTCCCAAAAAGCTTATGGGCAAGAGAACCTTTAAGGTTGACGCAAGACGCTCGGATAAAGCCTTTCCGCTTAAGTCTCCCGAGATATCGCGTGACGTTGGCGCGGCTATACTTGAAGCAACGGGCGGAAAACTCCGTGTTGACGTAAAAAATCCCGACGTTGTCGTTACAGTTGAGGTAAGAGATAACTACGCCTATATAAGAGCAGGGCAGGAACCCGGCGCCGGCGGACTTCCTCTTCGCTCCGCAGGTCGAGGACTTCTTCTCCTTTCGGGCGGAATAGACTCTCCTGTTGCGGGTTGTATGATGGCTAAACGAGGACTTGAAATAGAAGCGCTTCACTTTGAGTCATTCCCATATACATCGGAGCGCGCGAGAGAAAAGGTGTTAACACTCGCTCAGGAAATGTGCGAGTTCTGCTCCAAGATCCACGTTCATATAATATCGCTCACACACGTTCAGGAGGAGCTTCGTGATAATTGCGAGGAGGACTACTTCACCCTTCTTCTCCGTATGTTTATGATGCGCCTTGCTGAAAGATGCGCAAGAGAATATAAGTGCGGAGCAATAATCACGGGTGAGAGTCTCGGACAGGTTGCATCGCAGACGCTTGCGGCAATCGGCGTTACGGACTCCGCGGTAAACATTCCCGTGTTCCGTCCTTGCATCGGTCTTGACAAGAGCGAAATAGTCAGCGAGGCGAGAAAGTACGGAACGTTTGAAACCTCTATACTTCCGTTTGAGGATTGCTGTACCGTATTCACGCCCCGTCATCCCAAAACGCAGCCTCGTATAGAGGACGTTATGCGTGAGCTTGAAAAAATAGATTTCGAGGGATTGCTTGACGAGGCATACGCAACTATGACCACCGAAACAAAGCTCGTGTTCCCTGAGTATAGGTAATTCAAACATTATGCACAATAAAAGCTGCAGATTTTATTAATATGCCCCTATAAAAACCTTTTCGATAGCGCATAAGCTGGGGGTTATTAATAAGCCATATTATGTAATAAATGCGAGGAGCAAGTCACTCCGCAGTCGCCTTAAAGACTGTTTTGCGGAAAAAGACTTGCTCCTCGCATTTGTTACAGTAGAAAGCTATCGATCGAGAAACGTAGGGTTATCAGTTCGTTCAAGCAAATAATCAATAGATACGCCAAAGTAATTTGCGAATTTTATAAGTGTTGCATAATCTGCCTCACGTTCGCCTGTTTCGTACCTGCTGATACTGTTCTGATTCATATTTAGGTCAAGTGCGAGCTTGAGCTGAGATATTCCGCGTGATTTTCTTAAAGTTTTTAATCTCATTTTAAAATCCCCCTTGACAACATTATCCCACAATGGTATAATATAAATATCCCGATTTGGTATATTTAAGGAGGAATTTGAAATGAATCAGCAACAAACGAACTACGGCAACTCGTATGGAGACTCTGTTAAGCCTAATAATCTTCATGAAAACAGCAGGGGACTTGCAATTGCAGCGCTTGTGCTTGGTATTATTGGAACATGTATTTCTTTTATTCCAATAGTTAACAATGCGGCATTTGTACTCGGAATACTCGCAGTGGTTTTGGGTTCTGTATCAATTTTTAAAAGGCTTGAAAAAAAGATGGCGATAGCGAGTGTAATTTTGGGAATTCTTGCGGTTGTGATTACACTTATAATGCAATCTGTTGTATCAAATGCGATAGATGATGCGGTGGATGATTTTAACGATGAAATAGACTATATGACAGGCGCTAAGACTAAAGAAGTTCTTAGCAAATATTTGAATGTAAGTTTTGGAAAATTTACAGTCGTTGAGGGAGAATATTACGACGAGTGTAAATTAGAGGTCGTATTAAAAAATAAAGGTTCTGAGGCTGCGAGCTTTGACGTTGAAATAGAGGCGGTAGATAGAAACGGCAACCGTATCGACGTTGATAGTATCTATGTATCCAATCTTGGAGCAGGGCAGAGCTATAAATATGATATATTCACATTTGTTTCATCAGATAAATACGAGAGGCTTAAACAAGCAACGTTTAGGGTAATAGAAGCATCAAAATACTAATCGTCCCATTACGTAAAATATACGCTATTTACTCATTAAAAAAGCACAGACTCGATGTTTTTTTATCTTCGGTCTGTGCTTTTATTATGATATTTGTAAATAAAAATATACAAAAATAGGTATTATTTGATTGCTTCTTCTTTTTGTGAAGCTGTTTCGGCGGAGTTTTTTGATGAGCGGTTTTGAATTTTTTCTCTGATAGCAAGAACTATTGGCTTAATATAGAAGAGCGTTACGCAAACCAAAACCAAAGAAGCGTATCTCAAAATATAAGATAGCCAACCCTTGTCGTCGTTAAGGAAGGGAAGATTCTTCTGAGGAGGTCCTACGACGTACATAAAGTTGATATCGCTTATACCGTCATAGAGAATGCTATTGATATAAATTGAGAAGAACATAAGTATCAAAAGCATTTTGAGACAGGAGAAGTAGCCGTCAAGCGTGGGCTTATGCTCCTTATCGGTCGCAAGATACAGAGCATATATCATTATCGCCGCATGATAAATAAAGTACTGAGCGGTTATTATCCACATGCCGTTACGTGAGCTATCCGTAGCAATAAGCAGCGCCGCAAGTCCGCCTATAAGGCAGCTCGGCATCATAAAGCTCGTGAGCATGGATTTAAGCTTTTCGTTTTTAGAAAAGTTAAGAGCTAAAATAAAGAGTATCTGAATGGAGCAAAGGTGGAAGGGTAGGTCTGTTTTTGGAAGAACGCCGCCGTGCGTGTCCTCATTTCTTATTATGTAATAGAAAATTTTGACCGTCTCGGATATAATTCCGACGAAAAGCATAATCCTTGTCATTTGATCAAACCTGAGTTTTCGTGAAAGGATATAGCCGACTGCTACGAGGATAAGCGATATTGCTATGAGAATAATGTGCTTTGTTCCGAAAAGTCCGTTCATAAGTGTTCTCCTTTTGTTTTAGAAAGGGTGTGACGGCGTTTGACGCGGGATTGATAATCCCTTTTCTGTATTGCAACTATCACAACCGTCATCATTATAGCATAATGCGACAGTATTTTCAATATGCGTATTAATTTTATTTTAATTAATATTGACATTCTCAAAAAACTATGCTAAAATACTAAGGCAAGAAAGAGCTTCCGACGAGGAGTAACCGATATTGCGGCAGCAAAAAGAGATACGGCGGGTGGTGCAAGCCGTAGAGCGTAGCGGTGAAGGTAGCGTTGGAATAATCGGAAAGAACGGCAAAAGCTTTGCTTATTAGAATCCGACGTGCGCTTCGCGTAAAGGAGTTATGAGAGCGTTTTTAGAAAAGAAGCTTCAAAATGAAGAAGTCTTTGAGACTTGTGCTTTTCGAACGCTGAATTCGGGTGGTACCGCGGAAATATTTTCGCCCCGAGGTGAGTAAGACTTACCTCGGGGCTGTTTGTTTTAAAGCCTTATAAAACGTTAATAAAACCGAAAGGAAACAAATAAAATGAGAGAAGAACTTGCAAAAAATTACAACCCCTCAGAGTTTGAGGACAGAATTTATGCCAAGTGGTGCGAAAAGGGATATTTTGCTCCGGACGAGGATAAAAAGAAGCCTACGTTCTCAATAGTTATCCCCCCGCCAAACGTAACCGGACAGCTTCATATGGGACACGCCCTTGACCAGACCTTGCAGGATATACTTGTACGTACCAAGCGTATGCAGGGCTATTCTACCCTTTGGGTGCCCGGAACCGACCATGCGGGAATCGCGACTCAGATAAAGGTTGAGGAAAATCTCCGTGTTAACGAGGGACTTACAAGATATGATCTCGGACGTGAGAAGTTCCTTGACAGAGTATGGGACTGGAAAAATCAGTACGGAAACAGAATTATAAATCAGCTCAAAAAGCTCGGCTCGTCTTGTGATTGGCAAAGAGAACGCTTTACTATGGATGAGGGTTGCTCAAGAGCGGTTCGCGAGGTTTTCGTAAACCTTTACGATAAGGGACTTATTTACCGCGGACACAGAATAATCAACTGGTGCCCGAGATGTCTTACGGCGCTTTCCGATGCCGAGGTAGAGTATAAGGATCAGCCCGGCTCGTTCTGGCACATCAAATATCCTCTTAAGGACGGCACGGGATACGTTGAAGTCGCAACCACCCGTCCCGAGACTATGTTCGGAGATACCGCCGTTGCGGTTAACCCCGAGGACGAAAATACCAAGCACCTTATAGGAAAGACTCTCATACTTCCCATAGTTGGAAGAGAGATTCCCGTTATTGCCGATGATTACGTAGAGATCGGCTTCGGTACGGGCTGCGTAAAAATTACACCCGCTCACGACCCGAACGACTTCCTTGTAGGTCAAAGACATAACCTCGAGCAGATCAAGGTTATGAATGACGACGCTACTATGAATTCCTATGCGGGCAAATACGAGGGAATGGAAAGATACGCTTGCCGTAAGGCTCTCGTTGCCGACCTTGAGGCTGAAGGCTTCCTCGTTAAGACCGAGCCTCACGATCATAACGTTGGTACCTGCTACCGCTGCGGAACTACCGTTGAGCCGATGACCTCTGATCAATGGTTTGTTAAGATGAAGCCGCTTGCGGCTCCCGCAATAGAGGCTGTTGAAAACGGATCTATCAGCTTTATCCCCGAGCGTTTCTCGAAGAACTACTTCAACTGGATGAATAATATTCTTGACTGGTGTATCTCGCGTCAGCTTTGGTGGGGACACAGAATTCCCGCGTTTTACTGTGATGAGTGCGGTCATATGGAGGTTTCCAAGACCGATATAACTACCTGTCCCAAGTGCGGCGGCGCGGTAAGACAGGAGGAGGACGTTCTCGATACGTGGTTCTCTTCTGCTCTCTGGCCATTCTCGACTATGGGTTGGCCCGATAAAACTGCCGATCTTGACCGCTATTATCCAACATCAACTCTCGTTACGGGCTACGATATTATCACCTTCTGGGTTTCCCGTATGATATTCTCGGGAATCGAGCATACCGGAAAGAATCCCTTCTCTAAGGTTCTTATCCACGGTCTTGTAAGAGACGCGCAGGGAAGAAAGATGTCGAAATCCCTCGGCAACGGAATCGATCCCTTGAAGATAATCGAGCAGTACGGAGCTGACGCTCTCCGTTTTGCGCTCGCTACCGGTAATGCGCCCGGTAACGATATGAGATTCTCCGACGAGAAGATCGAATCCGCGAGAAACTTTGCGAATAAGCTCTGGAACGCTTCAAGATTCGTTCTTATGAATCTTACCGAGTCGGACGAGGAGCTTCTTAAGATGCCCGGGGAGAGCGAGCTTGCTCCCGAGGATAAGTGGATACTTTCCGCCTTCAATAAGCTTGCAAAGACTGTTAACGAAAACGTAGAAAACTATGAGATAGGCGTAGCTCTCGGCGAAATTTATTCATTCACGTGGGACACCTTCTGCGACTGGTATATAGAAATGACCAAGAGCCGCACGTTTGCGGGCGCAACTCCCGAGGCTCTTACGGCTAAGAGAGTTCTCGTATACGTTCTTACGGGAATTCTTAAGCTCCTTCATCCCTATATGCCCTTCATCACCGAGGAGATTTACCAGGCTCTTCCTCATACCGATGAGTCTATTATGATAGCAGCTTATCCTACGTATGACGAAACTCTTGATTATACCGCCGAGGAGGAAGAGGTAAGAAAGATAATTTCCTGCATTACCGCAATCAGAGCTCGCAGAGCGGAGATGAATATAGCTCCCTCAAAGAAGGCAAAGCTTTACGTTGTAACAAAGTATAAGAGCACCTTTGAGAATGCGGGCAAAATGCTTGAGAAGCTTGCGTCCGTGTCAGAGCTTTACCTTGTTGATAGCTATGATTCCGACGATGCCGTCGCTATCGCTACCGACTCGGGTAACCTATATATTCCTCTTGCGGACGTTATCGACTTTGAGAAGGAAAGAGCAAGACTTACCGCAGAGTACGAAAAGAACGAGGGCGAGATCACCCGTCTTGAAAAGAAGCTTTCAAACGAGGGCTTCGTAGCTAAAGCGCCCGCTGCCGTTGTTGAGGGGGAAAAGGCGAAGCTCGCTAAGTATATGGAAACGAGAGCGGCTCTTACAGAGGCTCTTGCAAAGCTTAAATAATATCTAAAAGTGTAAATACAATATTGGCATCTGCCTCGGTTACGGCGCAGATGCCATTTATAAAAGGAAAATATGAGATACGATTTTAATCCTGATGATAAAACAAAAGAGGCAATACTTAACACGGTAGTATATTCGGGAAGCTATTGTGATGATGAAGGTGTGAAAAATCTCGTCATCGAAGAGGGAATAGAGGAAATTGCAGAGAACGCATTTCGTGACTTTTCTTCTATTGAATCGGTAACGCTTCCAAAAAGCTTAAAGAAAATATCCGCCTGCGCCTTTTCCGGATGCAGAAGCCTTACCCGTGTGGAGTTTAACAATGGCCTTTTAGAAATTTGCGACGAGGCGTTCGCCTTTTGCTCGGCTCTCACGTCGGTCAATATGCCAAACACTGTAAAGAGGGTGGGCGAGGGCGCTTTCGAGGGCTGCGCCTCGCTGACGAGTCTTAAGATTTCCGAGTCCTGCGAAATGATAGGCTCGGGCGCGTTTTCCTTCTGCTTCAATCTTCGTGACGTAACCGTTCCCGATAGCGTTCTTCTTATAGAATTCAGCGCGTTCGCATCCTGTTTTTCTCTTGAAGGCGTGAAGCTTTCGTCTGAAATGGGTATGCTTGATGAGTCACTGTTCGAGGGATGCCGTTCGCTAAAAATGGTTGATTTGCCACCTAAACTTTACAAAATAGGCAGAAGAGTCTTTAAAGGCTGCGCTTCGCTTGATAGCATTATTCTCCCGATAACGCTGCGTGAAATAGGCTTTGACGCTTTTTCTGGCTGCAGAGCGCTGAAGCGCATCGCCATTCCCAAGGGACTGCGTGAGATAGAGGATGACGATGCGTTTTCGGGCTGCGATTCGCTCTCCGAGATAACCTATGCCGGTGATAAGGAGGGGTGGGAGTATCTCAACCACGGAAAGACTCTTACGGTTCAGAGAAGCGATCTTTCGTACTACTCGCCAAAGGTTCATTTTCTTGATCTGAAAAGAGAGATGTAAAGCCTATAAAAAATCGGAGCTCACATGAGCTTCGGAGTAACCCCTTGAAACGGAGCTTATATATGAAATATAAATGTTTAATTCTTGACCATGACGATACAGTTGTTAACAGCAGCGCAAGTATACACTACCCGAGCTTTATCGAGTATCTTAAAATATACCGTCCCGGGAAAGAGAATGAATATACCTTTGAGAGCTTTATCGAAAAGAATTTTATTCCCGGAATACTTTCGCTTCTTTGCGATGAGGTGGGGCTTGACGACGATGAGCTGAAAAAGGAAGAGGAATTCTGGAATGATTTTGTCAGAACGAGAACCCCGAAAGCTTATGCGGGTATGCGTGAGCTTATAGCTAAATTCCGTGAAAACGGAGGTATCGTTGCGGTTTCGAGCCATTCAATGTCGCAGTTTATAAAGCGTGACTATGAGTCGAACGGACTGCCAATGCCCGATATAATCTACGGCTGGGATATGCCGAAGGAAAACCGTAAGCCGTCGCCTTACAGTGTTAACGATATAATTGAGCGTTACGGATTTGATAAGAGTGAAATTATTATGGTAGACGATCTCAAGGCGGGCTTTGACATGGCTCGCGCCGCAGGTATAGATTTTGCCGCTGCGGGCTGGGCGTACGACGTACCGAGCATTCGTGAGTTTATGAAAAATCACAGTGATTTTTATCTCGCGAGCGTAGAAGAGCTTGAAAAGCTTTTGTTTGAATAATTAAGGCTTGTTTAAATACAGAAAAAGCAAGGAATAAGGAATCCTCACGGAATTCTTACTCCTTGCTTTTTTGCTTATGTAACGTATTGAATAAATTAATTGTCGTAGCTGTATATATCCTTTACCTCGTTGTCAAAAAATCCTCTCGAGTCACGGTCGATAAAGTTTTTAAACGTAGTTTTGGTAAAGACCTTAAAGCCGAATATTTCATCACCCGTAAAGGCGGCTTTAATAGACGTGCGCTCCTCGGTAACGTAGGTCAGCTCACGCGGCGCCGGGGAGAAGAGAAGTATCGGTATTTCACCGTTGTCATTTTTTGTTTCGGGCAAGAAAACAGTGCGTGGAAAATACACACGGGCTGCCTCGTGTACCGCCGCTACACGTCTGACGAACATTCTGACCTTAATCGCTCCGCCTGTTTTCATAAAGACCGAGGCGTAGGACTCGTTAACTATATGCGCCGCATGACTGTAGCCCTTTCCGTTGAAAAGCCTTACGGCGTACGTTTTGTCTCTTACCTTGATTTTTGCGAATGGCTTTTCTGTTACTTTATTTGAGAGAAGAGCGATAGGATTTGTAATCTGCACCTCTACCGTGTCAATTTTTCTAAGGCTGAGAATGGAAAAGAGGAGAGAAAGTCTTCTTTTTGCGAATAAGAATATTTTGATAACGACTATTATCGCTATCACTATAAGTGAAAATTCAATCAGAGTCATATTACACCTCCGAAAAAGCCGAGAACCATCTGGCTCTGTAATATTTCAGCGCCAAAAGGACGGAGGCTGCGTAACAAAGAGAAAGCATAATAATCATCAAAATCGGCGAGAGAACGTAACCGAAGCACTCGCTCATCATTTTGTAAGGCTCAGAAAGCTTTGCCAAAAACGATTCGTTTTTGATAAAAGGCATTGGAATGAAAAAGAATGGAACGGTATAAATTATGCCGTTTATTATTGATGAACATATATCCGAAACGGCATAATTGCTAATATAAGTTGGCAAAACCTCGGGTATTTTATATAATCCTTCGGTCTTTGTTATGATGAATTCGAATTTTGAATTGTCATATCTTAAGGATAAATAAACGCTTATAAAGAGCGTTATAAAAAGAGATATCAACCAAAGCGACGTATATAGACTGTCAAAAAATTTATCTCCCGAGGCTATGTCATAAGATAGGGCGTTCTTTGGCAAAAGCTCGTCTAAGAAGCGATAAAGCTCTGATACTGCGGTTGATACGGCTATTCCGACCAAAGAGCCGAAAAGCATCCAAAGAAACAGTCTCATTGAATTTTTTAAATGCTTCACCACGATATCCCCCTTTCAAGCTTTTCTATAGTTTATCATATTTGACACGCTTTTTCAAGATGTCAGGTGAAAATAAAGCAGGCTTAAACTATTTCGCACGGGCGCTCGTAATTTTATGCGATAATTTTATTTTAAAATCTTGAAATATTTTACACATTGTGTTATAATTGCTTTTAAGCACATATTTTAACAATGCTTAAATGCAAAAGGAGAAAAAGTATGAAAAGAGTTATTTCTTTATTGATGCTTGTTTTCATTACGGTGTCGGTTCTTAGTCTTTCGAGCTGCAAGCTGCTTGAAAAGTTCGGTATCGTTAAGGGAAACGACGATCAGAGCACGTCTGACGGTGACGGTCAGAACAACGGAGGCAATCAGAACGGCGGCTCTGAAACGAAAAAGTACAACGTTGTCTTTGATTTTGCCAACGGTACGTCAAGTGAAACCATATCATTTGAGGAGGGCGGCATAGTTAATATCGAAGCGCCCGTTTATCCCGGATATACGTTTGACGGTTGGTATTGCAACGGCGTAAAATGGGACGTTGAAACGGGCAAGGTATCCTCGGATATGACTCTTGTCGCAAAATGGACCCTTAACGTGTATTCGCTCGAATACAACGTCGTTATAGACGGAGTTACTCATTCAAACCGTCTGGAATATGACGTTACTATGGGTGAGGTAGAGCTTTTACCTATGGAGAAGGAAGGATTTATCTTCGACGGATGGTATCTTGACGAGAATTATTCGACCAAGGTTATCACGCTCACTCCCGAGGTTTTCGCTTCAAGCAGTATTAAGCTTTACGCAAAGTGGACGGCTCTTGATGAGGCCTTCGAATACGTTATAACGGACGGCAAGGCAGAGCTTACCGCATGCAACAGTACGGCATCTCATATTGTAATCCCCGAGAAGCTCGGCGGATGTGACGTATATAAAATAGGAAGCGGTGTTTTTGAAAATCGCGCCGACCTTATCTCTATAACTCTTCCCGATACGGTAGAAATAATTGCCGACAATGCTTTTGCGGGCTGCTCATCGCTTGTAAGCTTTACCGCAAACGGCCTTAAGCTTATCGGCGAAAAAGCCTTCTATATGTGTATCAGCATCACGGTGATAATAATTCCCGAAGGTGTAACCGAGATCGGTAAATCGGCATTCGAGGGTTGTAAGAGCGCAACCAAAATCGAAATAGCAGATAGCGTACTTACGATAGGCGACTCAGCGTTCTCGGAATGCTCTGCCGCAGCAACGCTTACTCTCGGAAACAACGTTACATATATCGGCGCTAATTCATTCTACCTTTGCGTCAATATCACTGTAATTATAATCCCCGACAGCGTAACCGAGATAGGCAATTCCGCGTTCGAGGGCTGCTCGTCGGCAACCACGATTACCGTCGGCAACGGCGTAACCAAAATCGGCGACTCGGCATTCTCGGGTTGCTCGGCTGCTACCGACCTTACGCTCGGAAACAACGTTACGTATATCGGCGCTAATTCATTCTATCTTTGCGTCAATATCACTGTAATTATAATTCCCGATAGCGTAACCGAGATAGGCAAGTCCGCGTTCGAGGGCTGCTCGGCGGCAACCACGATTACCGTCGGTAACGGCGTAACCAAAATCGGTGACTCGGCATTCTCGGGCTGTTCTTCGGCTACCGACCTTACGCTCGGAAATAACGTTACGTATATCGGCGCTAATTCATTCTACCTTTGCGTCAATATCACTGTAATTATAATTCCCGATAGTGTAACCGAGATAGGCAATTCCGCATTCGAGGGTTGCTCGGCGGCAACCACGATTACCGTCGGTAACGGCGTAACCAAAATCGGTGACTCGGCATTCTCGGGCTGCTCCTCGGCTACCGACCTTACGCTCGGAAACAGCGTTACGTATATCGGCGCTAATTCATTCTACCTTTGCATTAATATCACTATAATTATAATCCCCGACAGCGTAACCGAGATAGGCAATTCCGCATTCGAGGGCTGCTCGGCGGCAACCACGATTACCGTCGGCAACGGCGTAACCAAAATCGGCGACTCGGCATTCTCGGGCTGCTCTTCGGCTACCGACCTTACGCTCGGAAATAACGTAACCTTTATCGGAGACAGCTCGTTCTACCTCTGTATAAAGATAACTGTAATCATAATTCCCGGCAGCGTAAGAGAAATAGGAAACAATTCGTTCAAGGGATGCTCGTCAGCGGAAACCATCAAGGTTGGTAACGGTGTTACTAAGATAGGCGATTCCGCATTCGAGGATTGTACGAGCGCTAAGGACGTAACTCTTGGAAATAACGTAACGTATATCGGAAGCAACGCTTTCTATATGTGCGTAAACATCACCGTTATCGTAATGCCCGAGGGTATGTCTTACGTAGGTAAGGGTGCGTTCGGCGGATGCAAGAGCATTTCAATTTTCCTTACCTTTGACAAGATTCCCGAAAATTGGGATGAATTCTGGCTTGGTATCGAAGAGACGATCTACGAGCAGGTATACGCTAAGGGCGAGTGGGAATACGTTGGCTCCGACCCTGTTGTATGGGATGACGAGTGGGTAGTATACAGAGAAGCGACCTGTACCGAAAGCGGTATTTTGCGCTGCTACGCTAAGAACGATCCCACAAGATATAAATCTCAGATTGTCGCCGCTACGGGACACGATTTTCAAAACGGCGTTTGTAAAAACTGTAACAAAAACTTCACCGACGGTATGGAATACACGCTCAGCGCGGATAAAACTTATTACACGCTCACTTCAATTGGAGAAAGCAGTGCGACCGAGCTTATAATTCCCGATAATATTGCGGGAATTCCCGTGACTGTCATCGGCGCAAGCGCGTTTTACAATAACAAAGATATAGTTTACGTTGAAATTCCGGATAGCGTTATCGAGATCGGTGAAAGAGCCTTCCAGAATTGTACGGCTTTAAAAACCGTTGTTATCGGTAAGGGCGTAAAGACTATAGGCTCGCTTTCATTCTACAATACAACGGCAATGGAGGAGCTTTACTTCAACGCAACTGCCGCTGAAACTGTTGTAGCATCAAGTAACGGAACACGTCCGTTTATGGGAATGGGTAAATCAACAGACGGCACTAAGGTTTATATCGGCGCAAACGTTGAGTCTATTCCGAGCTACCTCTTCTGCGTGTATATAAGCTATAATACCTCTTACCATAACATAGCATCCATAACGTTTGAAAACGGAAGCGTTTGTAAATCAATTGGAGATTCCGCATTTGCGGTGTGCGATAAAATCACCGAATTCGTCATTCCCGAAACGGTTGAAACGATAGGAGTGAGCGCATTCAGCGGATGCTCAATGCTTAAGGAAATATACGTTCCCGATTCTGTTAAGAGTATTGGAAAGAATGCGTTCAGCGGATGCGTAGGACTTGAAAAGGTAAATCTTCCGTTCGTTGGAGGCGCTATTGACGCAAGCCTAAGCAATCTCACTCTCTTTGGATGTATATTCGGCTCTAATAATTCCTCGACTGAGGGATACGTAACCGTTAAGCAGTATCATTATGTCGCCAACGGCGGAAAATGGACGGAAACCTTCCGTATTCCCGCGGCTCTTAAAGAGGTTACGGTACGCGGAGGAAGCTTGCACTACGGTTCGTTTATGAACTGTACGATGATTGAGAAAATAACTCTCGGCGATTCGATAACCGTTCTTCCCGAAAGCGTATTTGAGGGCTGTACGGCGCTCAGCGTTATAAAAATGTCAAACGCTGTAACCGAGATAGGCGCAAAAGCGTTCTACAATTGCTCGTCTCTAGTAAGTCTCGCTCTTGGCGGCGCTCTTCAGACGATAGGCGATATGGCATTCTACGGAATGAGCTCGCTTGGTGATATAACCGCCGACGAGGGCTGCGGCTTCAAGATTATAAACGGAGTTATCTACTCGGCAGACGGAAAATCACTCGTTTATTACCCGGCTTCTAAAATGGATAAAAGCCTTGTAATTCCCGAGGGCGTTGAGGTAATTTCTTCTTATGCCTTCTATGGAAATAAGTATCTTGAAAATATAACCTTCCCCTCAACTCTTAAGGAAATTTCCACGTACGCATTCACCGGAGCGGTATCTCTCGAAAGAGCATCCTTCCCCGATTCTCTTACCCTTATCGGTGAGCGCGCATTTGAAGGCTGTACGTCCTTAAGCTATATAAATCTGCCCAAAAATCTAACAACTCTTAGCAAATACGCCTTTTATGACTGCGTAAGCCTTACGGAAATCTATTTTGAGGCTTCGAATTTAACAGGTCTTACAAGCAATAATTTCATCTTTACAAACGCAGGAAAGAATAGTAACGGAATTACCTTCACGGTAAGCCGTGACGTAACCGTAATACCCGCAAATCTCTTTGCGCAGGCGTCGGTTTACTCACCTACGGAAAAAGAGCTTTTGGGCTCGCCGAACGTAACCTCAATTGTTTTTGAGGACGGCTCACAGTGTAAAACTATAGGCGATAGTGCATTCGCGTATCTTGTTCATCTTAACTACGTATACTTTGCGGCGGTTGAAATGGATGATTTTGCAAGCGGTAACGGTGTGTTTGCGGCTGCAGGAGCTAAGGGAGAGGGAGTACGCTTTGTTATCAACAAGGATGTAAAGAAGATCCCCGCATATCTTGTTTGTCCCGCAACTGTCTATTACCCCGAAAAGTTTGCTAACGTCATCGGCATAGAATTCGAGGAAAATACGGCTTGTACACGCATTGAAAAATATGCGTTCGCATATCTTACAGCTCTTGAAAAGATTACTATTCATGAGACGATTACGTATATAGGAGAGTCTGCCTTTGTTGGTTGTACGGCTCTTACCGAAATTAACTACTTTGCTCCCTCAATAGAAAATTACACGTCTAATAGCGGAGTCTTTTCTCAGGCAGGTAACAACGGCCCCGGAGTTAAGCTGACTATCGGCAAAAACGTTTTGAGAATCCCAGCTTATATGTTCGGATACAAGCCGTACAGTAATAATGCTTATACCGCATATAACAACATAACGAGCATCATTATAGAAGACGGAAGCGTATGCCGTGAAATTGGCGAGTATGCTTTTGCAGGATGCATGAACGTAAGCTACTTCTATTACGGTATTACGGCGATTGAAGATTTTGAGTATACCACAACCTATAGATTCAATTACTTAGGTCAAGGCGCCAAGGAGGGAATAACCTTTGTTATAGGAAAGAGCGTAACAAGAATTCCCGCATACATGATGCAAGGCAACAGAGAAGTAAAAATTACAAACTTAATATTTGAGAGTACGTCTTGCTCCCATATAGGAAACTATGCGTTTGCGGGAGCCTTCAAAGGAACTTCTCTTACTATTCCGGAATTCGTGACCTACCTCGGATGGAGCTCCTTCAGAGAGGCGTCTTACGTTACCGAGCTAAAGTTTAACGCAAACGTTGAAAACGAGTACGATACACATGTGAGAGCATTCTACGGTCTTGGTGAAAAGGGCGAAGGCGTTAAGCTTATTATAGGTAAAAACGTAACCTCGATCCCCGCTTATATGTTTGCTACTTACTCTTCGGTAAATAATGATAAGATAACAAACATCATAAGTCTTGATTTTGAGGATGGAAGCCTTTGCACGTCGATAGGCGAGTATGCGTTCTACTATTGCAAAACCTTGAAGAGCGTTAAGTACCCCAACAGTCTTACCGAGATTGCCTCTAATGCGTTCAGCAATTGTACCGGTATCGAGGAATATCTTGCGGAGGATGGCGGCGAGTACGTATCTATTGACGGAAACCTCTATTCCGCAGATAAAAAGACTCTCATAAAATATGGCGCGGCAAAAGCCGATGAAAGCTTTACTGTACCCGATTTTGTCGAAATAATCGGTGACGGAGCTTTCCGCTACGCTGCGAATCTTAAGAGTGTAAGCTTTGGCGCGGGCGTTCACACTATAGGCGCTTCGGCGTTCGCAAGCTGCACGTCTCTTGAAAAGATAAATCTTGGCAAAAATATTATTTCGTTAGGTAACAGCGCTTTTGCCGGATGTACAGCCGTAACCGAAATATATTACGATATACCAAGTCTTGCAGACTTTGGCAGAGGCAATTACGTATTTAACAAGGTAGGTATTTCGACCGATGGCGTTAAGCTCATATTCGGCGAGAACGTTGAAAGAATTCCCGCATATCTCTTTGCGCCAGAGCAGCATCCCGGAATGTCCAGTATTACGACGGACGTACCGAAGATTACCTCTTATGAATTCAATGGAACATCCGTTACCGAAATAGGCGAAGCGGCATTCTATTGGTGTAAGTATATTACCGAAATTCATATTCCCGCATCGGTAACTAAGATAGGTAAGTATGCATTCGGATACTGCGAGGGAGTTACTAAGCTCACCGTTCCCGGAACCGTAACGGAAATCGGAGATTCGGCATTCCAATACTGTAAAGCTCTTTGCGACGTTACTCTCGAGGAGGGAATTACTAAAATTGTTTCCCGTATGTTTACGGGCTGCTCCTCTCTTACTGAGATTAAAATTCCCGATAGCGTAACCGAAATAGCAAACGCCGCATTCAGCTATTCGGGACTTCAGATACTCACCATTCCCAAGAACGTCACTAAGCTAAGCTCGGAAATGGTTAGCCATTGCGGAGCTCTTACGAGAATTAATTACAACGCAACATACATCAGCGGAGTAAGCAACTACGTTTTCTCCTACGCAGGTCAGGATGGAGAGGGTATACAGGTCTTTATAGGCAAAAACGTTGAGAAAATCCCCAACTATTTGTTTGGACCATATATTTACAGCTCGGAACATTCTCCAAAAATAATCAGTGTAGAGTTTGAAGAGGGAAGCGTATGTAAAACGATAGGTACAGGCGCATTCTACTACTGCGTATCACTTAAGAGTATCGTTATCCCGGAAAGTGTAACTGAAATATTAAAGGATGCATTCCAATATTGCAACGGCCTCGAAAACGTATATTACAGAGGAACAAAAGCGCAGTACGATGAATTGAAGACTAACGTAGCTCAGGGAAATGAGAATTTCGTTAATGCTGAGATTTATTGTTACTCTGCGGATACGCCCGAAAGTGAAGGCAACTTCTGGCACTACGATGAAAACGGAAATATTACCGTTTGGCCCGAATGGGAGCCTCAGAGCCAGGGACTCGTATATGAATTTGTAGAAAACGGCGGCGACTCCTATTACGTTGTGGCGGGAATGGGGACTGCTACTGACACCGATATAATTATTCCTTCAAAATATATGGGATATCCCGTTCGTGAGATTGGTATAGAGGCGTTTTCTAACCGCTCGAGCATTACGAGCGTTACTATTCCTGGCAGTGTTAAGAATATTTGCAACTCGGCTTTTAAAAATTGTAATATGCTTGTAAGCATATCCATTCCTGATAGCGTTACGAGTATTGGAGGAAGTGTATTTAACGGTTGCACAGCTCTTACAAGTGTGACTATTCCGGATAGTGTGATAAGTATCGGAAGTTATGCTTTCTCAGGATGTAAGAGTCTTACGAAAGTAACAATTCCATATGGTGTTAAAATTATTCAACAGAATACATTTTACGGGTGCGTGAATCTTGCAAATTTAATAATTGCCGACAGTGTTGAGAGTATTGCACAGTATGCATTTCACGGATGCGCAAATCTTACGAATGTGATAATTCCTGACAGTGTTGCGAACATTGAACAGTATGCATTTTCCGAGTGCACGAATCTTACAAGTGTGACGCTTGGAAAAGGTGTAAAAAGTATCGGTTATTGTGCGTTTAAAAAATGCGTAAATCTTGCAGAGATAAACTTCAATGCAACAGCAGCGAACGCATTGAAGTCGGATACACAAGTATTCTTGAGTGCCGGCACAAACGTCGAAGGAATTGTGGTAAATATAGGCGAGAATGTAACTGTTATACCTGATCATTTATTCAATACTAACGATGTATTGAAAATCAAAACTGTAACGTTTGCAAAAGAAACCGCTTGCGAAAGCATTGGAGCGTATGCATTTTACAATTGTAAGTATCTTGATGATATAAAAATACCGGATACAGTTACGGCAATTAATTCTTATGCTTTTGGTAATTGCATATCTTTGACAAGCATAACTATTCCAATCGGTGTCACAACTGTTAGTTATGCGGCGTTTTATCGTTGTATAGCTCTTGAGAGTGTAATCATGCATGAAAAGATTGAAGTGATTGAGAGCAGTGCGTTTATATATTGCACAAAGCTTACAAGCGTGACCGTTCCCAACAGTGTTAAACGTATCGATGGTTCAGCTTTTAGAGAATGTACAAGTCTTGAGAGCATAATTATCCCCGAAGGTGTTACGAGTATTGGAGCAAGTGCATTTAACGGTTGTTCGGCTCTTACGAGTGTGACAATTCCTTCAACTGTCGCTAATATTGGCGATATGGCTTTTGCTGAATGTAAAAAACTTACTGAAATAAACTACAATGCAGCTTCGGTATCAGCGTTGAACTCTGCCAGCAAAGTATTTTCAGGAGCGGCTTCATTTAATAATTCGTGGACTATTACTTTAAATATCGGTCCCAAAGTAACTAAGATACCGGCATATCTGTTCTGTGATACAAGGGTAGGATTTGTAAGGTTTGACGAAGGAAGCCTTTGTAAGAATATTGGCGAGTATGCATTTAAATCAACCAGAGTTTACAATATCAACATTCCCGGTTGTGTTACTCGCATTGGCGATTGTGCGTTCCAATATTGTTCGAACCTTTCGACGATTTATTACCAAGGAACCGTCGAGCAGTTTGCATCCATTAACATAGGAAGCCAAAATACGCAGCTCAACTCTGCGACTATTTACTACTACACCGAAACAGCTCCCGAAGAGGTGGGCAACTTCTGGCACTATGATGAAAACGGAAATATTACCGTTTGGCCCGAATGGGAGCCTCAATTTGAATATAACTTTGTGGAAAATAGCGGTGATTCATACTATATCCTCGCAGCAATAGGAACGTCGAAGGACACGGAAATTGTAGTTCCCGAAACCTATAATGGCTACCCCGTGCGTAAAATAGGCACAAAGGCGTTTTACGAAAACGAAAATATCACGAGTTTAACTATCGGCAAAAACGTTACAGTGATCGAAGAGAGCGCTTTCCATAACTGTACCTCACTCAAGAGTGTGACCTTCGGTGATGGTGTTGTTAATATCGTAGGATACGCATTCTATAATTGCTCTGCTCTTGAGACTCTTGTTATCGGAAGCAGTGTTAAGGAAATCGGTGGGTATGCGTTTTCCGAGTGTGCCGCTCTTACGAGTGTTACTATACCGAATAGTGTTACAATGATTGATTTCGGTGCGTTCAGCGATTGTATCTCTCTTACGAGTGTGACTATCCCCGATAGCGTTACTGTTTTTGGCGCTTCTGCATTCAATGGCTGTACCGCTCTTACGGACGTAACTATTGGAAAAGGCCTTGAGCAGCTTGATATGTACTTCTTCTATGAATGTGAGAGCCTTAAAACCGTGACAATTCCCGAAGGCATTAAAACCATCGGATATTCGGCGTTTGGTGAGTGCTCGTCACTCCTTGAAGTAATTATTCCGAGCAGTGTTACGAGTATTAATAATGAGGCATTCTGGAATTGCCGCGCTCTTTCATCTATCTATTATTCGGGAAGCTCTGCTCAGTTTGCCGATGTTTACGTAGGAGATGATAATACGTATTTCTATGAGGCTACGCTTTATTATTACAGCGAAACCGAGCCCGATAGTGAAGGCAACTTCTGGCACTACGATGAAAACGGAAATATTACCGTTTGGCCTGAATATCAGCCACCCGTGCTTTCTTATGAGCTCGTAGAGAATGGTACAGATTCCTATTACGTTGTAAAAGGAATAGGAACTTATAACGATACCAATGTTATAATTCCCGAAACCTATGAGGGATATCCCGTTCGTGAAATAGGTGAACGTGCGTTTTATGGAATTACAAGCATCACGAGCGTGGTTATCCCCGATAGCATTACAAATATCGGTACGTATGCATTCTGTAGATGCACTGCGCTTGAGAGCGTAACGCTTGGTGATGGTATTACGGCTATTTCTGAGGGCGCGTTCTATACTTGCACCGCTCTTACGAGTGTTAATATGCCAAATAGCATTGTAAGTATTGATATGTATTCGTTCTTTAACTGTAAGGTTATGACGAACGTAATTATTCCCGACAGCGTCACAAGCATCGGTGATTATGCATTCGCTGAATGCTACGCTTTAGCAAGCATAATAATTCCCGACGGAGTCACGAGCATAGGCACGAGAGCCTTTGAAAGCTGCTTCGCAGCAACGAGCTTGACCATCGGCAGCAGCGTTAAAACTATCGGAGACTTAGCATTCTATTATTGTTCAGGTCTTACGGAAATCAACTTTAACGCAGTTGCCTTGAACGCCGTAGCGTCGTATGGCGAGGTGTTCTCCTATGCGGGTTCGAATGGAAAGGGTATGACCTTGAACGTAGGAGAGGCTGTAACTAATATACCTGCATATCTTTTCTGTACGGACTCTTATGGTAGAATTAAAGATATAGTATTTGCTGAAGGAGGCATTTGTGAGAGTATCGGTGCTTTTGCATTCTCGCAATGTATTCCGTTGGCAAGCGTAATTATTCCCGATAGTATTATCAGTATTGGCTCCGGTGCATTTGATTCGTGTACGAGACTCACGAGTGTAACAATCGGAAATAACGTTACGAGCATTCCCTCTTCTGCATTCAGTGATTGTACAAGTCTTACGAGTGTAACTGTAGGAAACAACGTTACGAGTATTGGATCTTCCGCATTCAGTAATTGTACAAGTCTTACGAGCATAACAATGGGAAGCAGCGTTACTAAAATCGGCGAATTCGCATTCTATAGATGCACGAGTCTTACGAGCATAATTATTCCGAACGGTGTCACGAATATTGCTTATTGCGCATTTGGTGGATGTACAAATCTTGAGAGCTTGACTATTCCCGCAAGCGTAACGTATATCGGTAACGATACCTTCTCCAGCTGTTCAAAGCTTGCGAACGTATACTACTCGGGCACGGAAGCGGAATGGGCGGCAATCTTTATAGGTACGAATAATACTGCGCTTACAAATGCCACATTTTATATTTATTCTGCGGTTGAACCCGAAGTTGTTGGCAACTTCTGGCACTATGATGAAAACGGTAACGTTACCGTTTGGCCGGAATGGGAGCCACCGCACCTTGAATATGTATTTGAAGAGAACGGCGGTGACTCCTATTACGTTGTGAAAGGAATAGGAACTTATGAGGATACTGATGTTATAATTTTCGAATCTTATAACGGTTATCCTGTTCGTAAAATTGCCGATAATGCATTTAGTTGTTGCTCAAATTTGACAAGTATTTATATTCCGGACAGTGTTGTAACCATCGGAACTTCAGCATTTGAGTCATGTTGGGGCTTGAAAAACGTAAAAATTGGAAATGGGGTTACGACTATCGGCGCCTATGCGTTTTATTGGTGTTTGGGTCTCAATAGTGTAGTAATTCCAGATGGTGTTACAATCATTGGCTCTTATGCGTTTGATAATTGTAATAAGCTTGTTAGCGTTACAATTCCCGATAGCATCGAGATAATAGGTTCCTATGCGTTCCGTTCTTGTAAAAGTCTTACAAGTGTATCAATAGGAAAAAATGTTACTACCGTTGGCGATTCTGCGTTTTATGCTTGTACGAATCTTACCGAGATAAACTTCAATGCAGTAGCAATGAGTTCTTTGGGATATACTAACAAAGTATTCTATAATGCCGGAAAGGATGGCACAGGAATTACAGTCAATGTGGGCAATGAGGTAACTGTAATACCCTCAAATCTTTTCTATATGTCCGATTCAACGTACGCCCCAAAAATTATAACGGTTAACTTCACAAAGGACAGTGTGTGCGAGAGCATTGGCGGAGAGGCCTTTTATAGATGTTCAAGCCTTGAGAGTGTGGTACTTGCTGAAAGCATCAAAAGCGTAAGTAGCTGTGCGTTTTACAACTGCACAAATCTTAAAAACGTATATTATTTTGGAAGCGAGGAGGCGTGGTCTGCTATCGAGGTGTCGATGAGTAATGATCCTCTTACAAACGCAACCATAACTTATTCATACAAAGCAGATTAAAAATCTTGAATCTAAGCTGTAGGTTGAATCTTTACAGCTTAGATTCGCTCAAAAATGAGATTTTTGTGTCGAAATGCTTTGGTACGACACTTAAATAGATAAAAAGAAATCAAAAGAAATCCAAAAACTATTGTTTTATTTTCAAAACTATGTTATCATTATATAGATAAAACATCGGAAAGGGGTGCGATTAAAATAATTAACCTTAAACTGATTGCGGAAAACGGCGATGTTAAATTTAAGGCGTACGGTGAGGAAATAGACGAGAGATACTCGGGCGAATATGCCGAGGGCGATAAATTCCGTCTTGAGCTTGACTTTGGCGGCTTTGTCAAAATGAAGCTTGATGAAACTATGGCTGAATCGATAGTCTACGTTCCCGACGGAACCTTTGAATTTGCTATTCCGTTCGGATATGAAAGACGCGCGTGCTACGGTCCCGACGCTTTCGTTGGAGACAGTCACAGAATTATCGCTGCCGAGCCCACAGAGGCTGAAATTTATGCTGAGAGAAATATAGCTTTAAACTCTCACGACAGACACAAAATTAACAAGTATTTTCCTCATGCGGTTGCTAACTTTGTAACGAGAGAGGATCCCTGCTTCTTTGAGAGAAACGCTATTGACGGCGTGACGGACAATTTGTCTCACGGTCAGTATCCTTATCACTCATGGGGCGGCGGACTTCGTGAGGATCTTGAATATGAAGTGCATTTCGGTACGGATACCGAGGTAAGCTCCGTAACTATTTACATAAGAGCGGACTTCCCGCACGATACTTATTGGAAAGAGATGGACATCGAGTTTTCCGATAAGTCAATCGAACACGTAACTCTTCAGGGTATAGCTGAGGGACAGACCTTTACATTCACCCCGAGAGTGACCGAATACGTGAAGCTTACGGGCTTCAAGCAGCAGAGACTCGAGGACGGCTCGCTCTCATTCGCTGCGCTCACCGAATTAGAAGTAAACGGTAAATACATCAAAAAGGAGAATGAAGGAATGGAAGTAAGACACGCTTCTAACGCAAAAGACGTCAGATTCTACACAACTGACAGACTCAGAGAGGAATTCCATATAGGAAATCTCTTTACAAAGGATAATATCAGAATGGTATATAGCCAGACTGACAGAATTATAGTAATAGGTATGATGCCCATTAAGCTCGAGCTTAAGCTTGAGGCAGGCAAGGAGCTTGCGGCAGACTACTTCCTTGAGCGCCGTGAGCTTGGCTGCATCAATATCGGCGGCAAGGGAATTATCACCGTTGACGGTGAGGAGTATGAGATGAATCCCCGTGACGGTATTTACGTAGGTAAGGGACACCGTGACCTCAAGTTCAGAAGCCTTGACGAGAAGAATCCCGCAAAGTTCTATATAACCTCTTGCCCCGCTCACACCGAGTATCCCACCGTTAAGATCGACATCACCAAGGCTCGTAAGGTTCCTTGTGGATCTGTTGAGGATTGCAATAAGAGAGTTATCAACCAGTATATTCACCCCGAGGTTATGAAGTCCTGTCAGCTTGCTATGGGACTTACACAGCTTGACGTAGGCTCCAACTGGAACACTATGCCTTGCCATACTCACGACAGACGTATGGAGGTTTATCTCTATCTTGATATGGGCGCAAACGACGCTGTATTCCATATGATGGGCGAGCCCAAGGAAACACGCCACATTATTATGCACAACGAAGAGGCTGTAATCTCTCCCTCTTGGTCTATCCATTCCGGCGTGGGCACTAAGAACTATTCGTTCATCTGGGCTATGTGCGGCGAGAACCAGGAATTCACCGATATGGACCATATCGAAACAAAAGAACTCAGATAATTTAAAAATTCAATATATAAGGAGAACAAAAAATGGCAAACAATTTTGATCTTACAGGCAAGGTTGCCCTTATCACAGGCGCATCCTACGGTATCGGCTATGCAATAGCAAAGGGACTTGCGGCAGCAGGCGCAAAGATCGTATTCAACGATATCAAGCAGGAATTCGTAGACAAGGGACTTGCTTCCTATAAAGAGGACGGCATTGATGCAACGGGTTACGTTTGCGACGTTACGGACGAGGATGCTGTTAACGCTATGGTAGCAACTATCGAGAAGGAAATCGGCGTTATTGA
Source organism: Oscillospiraceae bacterium (assembly GCA_015063445.1). Next base: position 23,679 of record SVUD01000011.1, on the reverse strand, counting down.
TATTCTTGTTAACAATGCGGGAATTATCAAGAGAATTCCTATGATAGATATGAAGGCTTCCGAGTTCAGACAGGTAATCGACGTTGACCTCAACGCTCCCTTCATCGTATCAAAGGCTGTTCTTCCCTCCATGATCAAGCAGAAGAGCGGTAAGATAATCAACATTTGCTCTATGATGAGTGAGTTCGGACGTGAAACCGTTTCCGCATACGCTTCCGCTAAGGGCGGTCTTAAGATGCTTACCAGAAATATAGCATCCGAGTACGGTCAGTACAATATTCAGTGCAACGGCATAGGCCCCGGTTACATCGCTACGCCTCAGACTGCGCCCCTTCGTGAGACTCAGCCCGACGGCTCGAAGCATCCCTTCGATGTATTCATCACCGAGACCAAGACTCCCGCAGGCAGATGGGGTAATCCCGAAGACCTCGCAGGTCCCGCAGTATTCCTCGCATCAACCGCATCCGACTTTGTAAATGGTCAGATCCTTTACGTAGATGGAGGAATACAGGCATACTTCGGTAAGCAGCCCTAATTCTCGTTCGTGAATTTTTGTATAAATTCCCGTTTTCTGCCAAAGCTCGCCGTAGGTTTCTACGGCTTCGGGCAGAATAACGAAAATTTCTCCTAAAAATTCAAAGAGCGAGAAATTCATTCGCAGAGTTTTATGTAAATCCGGTTTTCCGCCAAAGCTTGCCGTAGGTTTCTGTAGCTTCGGGCAGAATAACGAAAATTTCTCCTAAAAATTCCCTGAACGAAAGTTGAACTCGTGAATTTTTGTATAAATTCACATTTTCCGCCAAAGCTCGCCGTAGGTTTCTGTGGCTTCGGGCAGAATAATGAAAATTTCTCTAAAAATTCAAAGAGCGAGAAATTCATTCGCAGAGTTTTATGTAAATCCAGTTTTCTGCCAAAGCTCGCCGTAGGTTTCTGCAGCTTCGGGCAGAATAACGAAAATTTCTCTAAAAATTCAAAGAGCGAGAAATTCGTTCGCAGAGTTTTATGTAAATCCAGTTTTCTGCCAAAGCTTGCCGTAGGTTTCTGTAGCTTCGGGCAGAATAACGAAAAAATCTTATAAAAACTCGCATAACGAACATTAAGCTTGTGAACGGAAAAACGTTTGCTCTTATTTAAAAAAACAAACAAAACTTTACATACAGGTAATGTTATGAAAAATTATAATACAATTCTTCAAGAAAATTTGGAGTGGGCTAAGTCTACCTTTGCTAAGGTTGACGCTAAAATGCAGAAGGTCACCGTACGCTCTCGCGATAAGCTTTGCGACGGTGTTGACGAGAACGGCGTTCATGTTTCCAAGGATCCTAACGGCTGGACGTCCGGATTCTGGGGAGCTCTTAACTATATGCTTTACGAGTACACCAAGAATGAGGAATACCTCAAGACCGCAAAGCGCAGCGAAGAGCTTATGGATGCTGCTTTTCTCAATTTCGAAAGACTTCACCACGACGTTGGATTCCAGTGGGATATACTTTCCGCCGCGGGATACAGAATTACGGGTGATAAAAAGTCAAGAACCAGAGCGCTTTTTGCGGCTTCCACTCTTTACTCACGCTTTATTATGACGCCCGAGGGCGGCTATATCCGTGCTTGGAATAATAAGTTTGGAGGACATCCGGTTGATGATTGGTCTATTATAGACTGTCTTATGAATCTTCCGCTTCTTTATTGGGCAAGCCGTGAGATAGGTGACGATAGATTCAAGCAGGTCGCTATGCTTCACGCGGATATGGCTCTTTACGATCATCTTCGTGAGGACGGCTCTGTTAAGCACATAGTTGAGCATAACAGAGAAACGGGACTTCCCGTATGCTCATACGGCGGTCAGGGAATTGAGGACGGATCCTCCTGGTCACGTGGACAGGCGTGGGGACTTTACGGCTTTATGCTGTCGTATATTCACACGGATGAGGAGGCTTACCTCAACGCCGCAAAGCAGATAGCTAACTATTTCATCTCGAATTGCTCGGACGATTGGCTTCCGAGAGTCGATTTCCGCGCTCCCGCAGAGCCGGTTTATTATGACTCTACCGCCGGCGCTATTGCTGCTTGCGGTATGATAGAGCTCGCAAAGCGTCTTCCCGAGGGCGAGGGCGGTATGTATATGAATGCTGCCATCAATATCCTTCGCGCTATGGAAGAGAAGTTTATGAACTGGGATACAGAGGTTGATAATATGCTCGGATACGGAACGGTTCGTTATCCCGTGCCCGGCAAATTCACCGAGAAGTCCGCAGGCGTGCATATTTCTATCATATACGGCGACTATTTCTACACTGAGGCTCTTCTTAAGCTTCTCGGCTCGGAATTTTTGCCCTGGTAATTAAAATAAACTTTAAAAAAAGGTGCTATTATGAAAAGTTATAACACTATACTTAATGAAAATCTCGAATGGGCAAAGGAGACCTTTGCCAAAATTGACGCAAAAATGTCTGCTATGACGCTTCGTTCACGTGACAAGATTCCGGACGGCGTTGACAAGGACGGAATGCACGTTGACCGTATGCTTACCAACCCTAACTGGTGGTGTAACGGCTTCTGGGGCGGTCTCAACTATATGCTCTACGCTTACACAAAGAACGAGGAGTATCTTAAGACAGGAAGAAGAAGCGAGGAGCTTATGGATACGGCTCTCGCGAATTACGATAAGCTCGACCACGACCTTGGCTTCCTCTGGCATCTTATGTCGGGCGCAAGCTACAAGATCACGGGCGACAGAGCTTCTAAGACACGTAATTTCTTTGCGGCAAACGTTCTTTCCTCGCGTTACGTTATGGACGGCGGATTTATCCGCGCTTGGAACAGCCAGAAGGGTGAAAACTGGTCTATTATCGACTGCCTTATGAATCTTCCTCTTCTTTACTGGGCAAGCGAGGAGATCGGCGACGATAGATTTAAGAGAGTTGCAATGGCTCACGCTGATATGTCTCTTATCGACCATCTTCGTGACGACGGCTCTATAAACCATATCTGCGAGCATAACAGAGAAACAGGTGAGCTCGTTACCACTCACGCGGGTCAGGGCGCTGCTGTTGGCTCTTCCTGGTCACGCGGTCAGGCTTGGGGACTTTACGGCTTCCTTCTTTCATATATTCACACGGGTGAGGAGAGATACCTCAACGCGTCGAAGCAGGTAGCTAACTACTTCATCGCAAACTGCTCTGACGATTGGCTTCCCAGAATTGATTTCCGCGCTCCCGCAGAGCCTGTTTATTATGACTCGACTGCAGGCGCTATAGCTGCTTGCGGTATGATAGAGCTCGCAAAGCGCCTTCCCGAAAACGAGGGCGGTATGTATATGAACGCCGCTATAAAAATTCTCCGCGCTATGACAGAGAAGTTCGTTGACTGGAATCCCGAGAACGATCACATGCTCGGCTACGGCTCGGTTCGTTATCCTATCCCCGGTCAGTACACTGAGGAATCCGCGGGCGTTCACGTTTCTATCATCTACGCCGAGTATTTCTATACCGAAGCTATTCTTAAGCTTCTCGGAGCGGAATTCTTCCCCTGGTAATTTTATAGATACCTAAAGAAATAAAGCTTTAAATAAACGTTTTTGTAAATAAAAGTTTTAAAAATAAATATAAAAGGGCAGTATCTAACCCAAAAGAGTTGGATACTGTCCTTCTTTTATCTTACTATTGTATTATTGTATTTATATTATATAGCTTATATTACATTCATATTATATAACGGCGCTTTGGAAAGCAACAGCTTTGCCGAGAATCTTTATATTTTCAAGCTCGACTCCAAGATAAACGAGGGGAGCGTATCTCGGATTTTCGGGAGAGAGAATAAGCTTTTGCTCGTCAGGATAAAAATAAACCCTTTTAAGCGTTGCTTCGTCGTTAATTATGACCGCCGCAATTTCTCCGTTATCGACAGAGCTTTGACTTCTTATAAAAACTATATCGCCGTCAAAAATTCTTGCTCCTGTCATCGAGTCTCCATGAGCTCTCAGACAAAAATCAGCGTCCATTGAGCCGTCCGTCATAGCGAAGCTTTCACGTGTTTCGTCGGCGTATATCGGTTTACCGCAGGCGATGTCCCCGAGAATGGGGATTTTTTTTATTCTGACAGGATTTTCTCCGTCGAAGCTGTTTACGTGAAACTCATCGTCGTTCCAGCCCATAAGGCTTTGAGGCGTCGTTCCAAGAGCATTTGCAAGTGATACTATCTTGTCAGCGGGGATGTTCGAAATTATTCCGTTTTCGTATCTGTTTATGGTCTGCTTGCTCGTGCCGATTATTTCCGCAAGCTCCTCAAGGGTCATACGCTTCGAGCGTCTTAGCTCCTTAATTCTTTTTCCTATCAAAAAAAAACACCTCCTCGATGCGTCTGCTTTGAGCATCGGTAAATACTAATATCGAGATTATTCGACAAAGTCACCTATATTGTAACACAAAGTCACTTAATATGCAATAGGTGTGAGAAAAATTTTTGTTTTTTCGAAAAAGTCACTTGACAAGTTACTTTCGATGTGCTACAATTGTCACGTAATAAGTGACTTTGTCGCTTTGTTACTCAATGCGTGACTTGCTAAATCAAAAAAATTTAAAGGCGTAAGGAATGAGAAATAAAACCGTAAGGTGTGCGCGGTTTTAATCTTTCATATATTCTTTATCGGTGTGAGCGCCGAAAAATTCGAAGAGAGGAGGACGCAAGACAGGAAGAAATAAAAGAAGGGAAGTGAAAAAATGTATCAGCTTCATAATAAAGCGGATAACGTGAAGGGTGCGTACCGTTCGCAAACCGAAATCAAAGAGGATATAAGGTATATTTCGGAGCGTATCTCGGAGGTTAACGAGGCGTTGAATATAAGAGAGCTTTTATCCGACATATTTAATGAAGAAAGCCCTGCCGACGCGGTAAAAAGGGCAGAAACGGTTACGGAGCTTTTAAAGTATGCCGAGGAGGCGTTATCGGAGCTTCGAGATTTAAACGAAAGACTTGACGAGCTTAAGGCGGAGCTTATTTCAAGCGTCGATATGTGCTTCGGTTATGAAAGAGGTGATAGGCTTTGATGAGTATTTCCGAAAGAATGGTTTCGGATATAGTTGAGGCGCTATGCGCTCATTACTGTATTCGTGAAAGAGCGATAAGGGAAAAAAGCGTCGGCGCGCGTGTCCGTATGGAATACATATACATTAATTCAAAAATGCTTGACGGAGCGGCTGAGGTTGTTGGCTCGCCTTACGCCGAGAGCTTTATAAGGGATATCGGTCAGGGCGTAGGATACGCGAATACGGAAATCGACGCGTTTTCCGAAGTTTTTTATAAAAAAAGCAAGCTTGCGATCAAAAGGAAAATAGCGGAAAAGCTTCATCTTCTCGACTCATCGCCGGACGTTTTTTACGAGGCAAAAAAATAAAAAATATAATTGCATAGTACGACATTTTTTTCAAAAGGCGTTTGCTAAAATATATGTGCTTAAAAGGTTTTTATGCATTGAGAATAAAGGCTTTAAGTTTTAAAAAAGACGTTTATCGCGGCACAATCGGTATTTTCGAGAGTCGTGAAAAGGAGAGAAGAATGAAGGATTGCGAAATAAAAAGAGAAGGCGATGCTCTCGTGGCGATGGTGGGGTGCGAAATAGATCATCACACCGCGAGGGTAATACGCGAAATGATAGACGGCAAGCTTGCGGATCAGGGTATTGCTTGTTTAAGGCTGGATTTTTCAGCGGTAACGTTTATGGATAGCTCGGGAATAGGACTTATTATAGGACGCGCCGCAAAGGCGGAAAAAAACGGTACTGTCGTCGAGGTGACAGGGCTCAAGGGAAGCTTAAGGCGGCTTGTACGCATGTCCGGAATAGAGAAAATTCCCAATGTCAGAATAAAATAAAAAGGTAAAACAGGAGATAAAAAATGAGGACGATAATAAACGAAATGAAGCTTAGACTTCCGGCGATAAGCGTTAACGAGAGCGTATGCAGATCTGTGATATCCGCTTTTTTAGCAGAGCTTGATCCAACCGTAGAGGAGCTTGGAGACGTGCGCCTTGCGGTGTCGGAGGCGGTTACAAACTGTATAGTTCATGCTTACCGCGATATTCCCTCGGGGGAATGCGGAAACATATACATATCCGTTCGTCTTTATAACACACGCGAGGTATCCATAGAAATATCGGATAACGGATGCGGAATAGAAAACGTCGAGGAGGCTATGAAGCCTATGTTTACGACAGGAGACGGAACGGAAAGATGTGGCATGGGATTTCTCGTTATGGAAAGCTTTACCGATGCTTTGAATGTAAAATCCAAGCGTGGAAAGGGAACTACCGTTCTGATGAGAAAATTTTTAAAATCCTCTGCTGAAGGAGAAAAATGAATTCCGGTGTAAAAGAGGTAAGGGCTGTAAGCTCGGAGATGACGGTCGAGTCGAAAAAACAGTTAAAGCGTTCATATGATAAAAATCCCGAGCTGATAAAAAGATACAGGCAGGGTGACGTTGACGCGGGAGAGGAGATAGTTATTTTAAACAAGCCTCTCGTTTGCAGCATAGCGGCGAGATTCTCCTCGCGCGGCGTTGACAGCGAGGACCTTATAGCGACGGGAAATATAGGGCTTGTAAAAGCAATCAATACCTTTGATTTTTCGCGCGAATGCGCTTTTTCAACCTATGCCGTACCGCTTATTTTCGGAGAAATCAGACGCTTTTTGCGTGATGACGGAATGATAAAGGTATCAAGAGAGGAAAAAAGACTCTCGGCAATTGTTTCGCAGGAAAGGGAAAAGCGGCAGGTAATGGGGGAGTCAACGTCCATTTCAGACGTTGCGAAAGCCCTCGGGATAACGCCGGAGGACGCGGCATCCGCTTTAGCCGCGGGCGCGCCTATACGCTCTCTTGATGAAAACGCTTATCTCGATGATGATTCCGTATCTCTCGGAAGCACTATCTTCGACGAGGATGAGGAGGATAGAGCTTTTGACAAGCTATCCTTGAATTTGGCGATAGAGAAGCTCGATGAATGGCAGAGGAAGCTCATAATTCTCAGATATTTCAAGGATCTTTCGCAGATGGAAACCGCAAAATGTCTCGGCGTAACGCAGGTTAAAATCTCACGCGAGGAAAAGAAAATTCTCAAAATTCTGAAAGAAAAAATGGAGGCGTAGCAAATTGTTAACAAATTGTGAAAAAATATAAAAAGTATTGATTTTTATATACTTGTGGTATAAAATATACATTGTATATATTAGCACTCTCGCTTTCTGAGTGCTAATTTGTGAAGCTAAGCTATTAAGGAGGAAAAAATATGAAGCTTAAGCCTTTATTTGATAAGGTTGTAATTAAAAAGTCCGAGGTTACGGAGACAACTAAGGTTGGAATCATTCTCACAGGCTCGGCAAAGGAAAAGCCCGACGTTTATGAGGTTGTAGCGGTAGGCCCGGGCGGAATGGTTGACGGCAAAGAAATAAAGATGGTTCTTAACGTTGGCGACCGTGTTATAGTAGGAAAGTACAGCGGTACTGAGGTGAAGCTTGACGGTGTTGAATATACTGTTGTTGCTCAGTCGGATATTCTTGCTGTAGTAGAATAATAAACGAATAAATTATCAGGAGAAAACAGATATGGCAAAGGAAATACTTTACGGTACGGACGCAAGAGCGGCGCTTCTTCGAGGCGTTGATAAGCTTGCCGATACCGTTAAAATAACACTCGGCCCTAAGGGCAGAAACGTAGTTTTGGCAAAGCAGTTCGGCGCGCCTCTCATTACTAATGACGGTGTTACGATAGCAAAGGAAATTGAGCTTGAAAACGCAGCCGAGAATATGGGTGCGCAGCTTGTCCGCGAGGTTGCGACAAAAACAAACGATGCCGCGGGAGACGGTACGACGACCGCGACTCTTCTTGCTCAGGCTCTTATCCATGAGGGAATGAAAAACGTAGCCGCAGGCGCAAATCCCATGGTTCTTCGAAAGGGCATATTCAAGGCTGTTGACGCAGCCGTGGCAGAGCTTGCGAACCAGTCTAAAAAGGTTTCGGGCAGTGAGGATATCGCAAGAGTAGGCGCTGTTTCCGCAGGTGATGAAAATATTGGTAAGCTTATAGCAGACGCTATGGATAAGGTTACCGCGGACGGCGTTATAACCGTTGAAGAATCAAAGAGCGCCGAAACATATAGCGAGGTTGTCGAGGGAATGCAGTTCGACCGCGGATACCTCTCACCCTATATGGTAACGGATACTGATAAGATGGAGGCTGTTCTTGATGATTGCCTTATTCTTATCACGGATAAGAAAATTTCAAACATTCAGGAAATTCTTCCCCTTCTTGAGCAGATAGTTCAGTCGGGTAAAAAGCTTCTCATCGTAGCAGAGGACGTTGAGGGCGAGGCTCTTACTACTCTCGTTCTTAACAAAATAAGAGGAACGTTTACTGTTGCGGCGGTTAAGGCTCCCGGCTTCGGTGACAGACGTAAGGAAATGCTTCGTGATATCGCAACTCTCACGGGCGGCGAGGTAGTGACGAGTGAGCTTGGTCTTGAGCTTAAGGACGCATCGGTTGCCGAGCTTGGACGCGCGCGTCAGGTTAAGATAACCAAGGAAAGCACCATAATCGTAGACGGCGCGGGCGATAAGAACGCAATTGCCGACAGAGTTAATCAGATAAGAAGCGCTCTTGCAAACGCAACGAGCGAATTCGATAAGGAAAAGCTTCTTGAAAGACTCGCAAAGCTTGCGGGCGGTGTTGCGGTTATTAAGGTAGGCGCGGCTACCGAGGTTGAGATGAAGGAGAAGAAGCTTCGTATAGAGGACGCCCTTAACGCGACTAAGGCTGCTGTGGAAGAGGGAATCGTAGCGGGTGGCGGTACAGCTCTCGTTAACGTTGTCGATGCGGTTGAGAAGGTTATCGCAGAGCTTGATGGTGATGAAAAGACCGGCGCTATGATAGTAGCAAAGGCTCTTCTCGCTCCCATGAAGCAGATTGCCGATAATGCGGGTGTTGATGGCTCCGTTATCATATCCAAGATTCGTGAATCGGGTAAGATAGGCTACGGTTACGACGCTTACCGTGAGGAGTATTGCGATATGATGGAAGCGGGTATCGTTGATCCCGCTAAGGTAACACGCTCGGCGCTTCAGAACGCGGCGTCTATCGCTTCAACCGTTCTCACGACTGAGGCGGTAGTCTCGGATAAAAAAGAGGATAAGCCCGCTCCCGCTCCCGCGGCAATGGACGGAATGTATTAATAATGAACAATATAACGCCTACGGCTTTATATCTTTGGATATGCGCCGCAGGCGTTTTGTTTTTGATAAACAAACTATAATGACAACAAAAGTTTCCATTTGTGTCGCTTTATCGCGTTTTTTAAAATTTCAAATGCGCATTTTTCTTTTCGGAAAAATATATACAAGTAAAATAAAAATTTACATTTTTGCCAAGGCACTGTAAAAACGGCGCGAAAATGGCAAAAAACGCAAAGGGCGCATACCGTGTTAAAACAATACAAATCGTGGAGGAGCCGTGAAAAAATATTTTAATTAAGTGAACAAAAATATTGCTTTTTTTGTCTAAATGTGGTAAAATAGATTATCCTGATTTTTTTGGAGGGCATAAAATGAAAAAACTGATACTCTTCGTTTTGACGTTGGCATGCCTTGCCGGTGCTGTGTACTTGGCAAAGGACGTTGCTTTGGAATCCGTTAAAACGTTCAAAGATGCTTTTGGGGAGGTAGAACAATGGAAAACTCTAATGTAAACCGCTTGTCCTTTTGGGCATCGTTGACAGCAAAGCTTTCATCGTTTATAATGCTTTTGCTTCAGCTTTACGGAGGGCTTATATTCTATAACGGAATAGCTTCTCTTTCGTCAAGCTGCAGAATTGGTTTTGCCAATGGCATCAATTTAAAAAATCACGTAAAAGACCTGATTGAATGGCTTAAAAACGTTTTCACGGGCAAGGCTGACGTATTCCCGGGATTACTTATTTTCCTTCATTCCGTGGTACTTATAATCGCGGCGGTAAGCTTCATTATATCGCTTGTAAGATTCTTCTTCCTCTTCTTCGGTAGCGAGGATAAGCTTCTCAGAAATCACAAGAACAGCTTTGCTATTTCAAGAAGATTTATCGCAAGCAGCGGATGGATGCTCTTCTTTATGCTTCTTGCGTCGTGGGTATTCCCTGTTAAGCTTCTTAACAGCGCTAAGCTTCTTATAATCGTAGTTGCCGCAGGCGTGCTTATTTCAAGACTTTCAAGATGTATTCTCTCTAAGGCTCCCTTTATGACGTGTGTATTCCAGATCGTTTACTGCGCTATCATGTTTGCGATCATCGGACTCGTTATGATGAATACCTCTTACTACGTTATCACCTCCGTAGATACGCTCGTTCACTTTATGAAGGGCTTAACGTTTAAGGTTATGCTTGACTTCATATACGTCGTTGCGTGGTACGTTGTTTGCGGACTTATGTCTCTTACAGCGCTTGGTATGATTACAAGCTGCAGATCGACTATCGCACTTCCCAACAAGGGAACAAAGCGCGCGGGAGCTATACTTTTGGTTCTCTCCGTGCTTGGCGTAGCGTTGCTTATACTCATAAATGAGAGCTTTGCGAAGGAACGCCTCATTTCATACGCTTCATTCCTTCTCGTTGGAGTTGCCGCTTTTATCTTCGGTATGATTGAGCCTAAGCTCGAAAAGAAACAGGCTGATGATGAAGAGCCTATGGACGAGGAAGAGCCCGAGGAAGAGCCTGCTCCCGTAGAAGAGCCTTCCGAAGAGGAAGAGGATAAACCCAAGAAAAAGAAAAAGGATAAAAAGAAGAGTGAGCCTAAGCCCGAGCCCCAGCCTGAGCCCCAGCCTGAGCCCGAGGTTAAGCCCGTTCCCAAGATCGTATTCGTAGGTAAGAGAACGAAAAAGATCAAGGCAAAGAAATACAGACATCGCCAGGATATAAACGTTATCGTTATTCCCGAAAGCGTTGTTTATATTGAAGGATATGCATTCTTCGGATGCACCGAGCTTACCGAGATCCATTGCGAGCGTAAGAGTAAGCCTCGCTTCTGGCATAACCAGTGGAACTTCGGTTGTCCCGCAAAGGTTGTTTGGGACAGTGCTAACGATGGCATGAGTGACGTTCAGGATTAATTCTTGACGTAAATCAGATAATAAAAAAGCCTTAGCGAAAAATTCTCATCAAAGAGAAGCTTCGTTAAGGCTTTTTTATTCGCTTTTACTTAATAACCTTTGCAAAAACAAGAATCTGTACTATGATTCCTACGACAACGTAAACGTCAACGAGGATGCTTGCGATTCTGAGAACCCAGCCAACGATTGCGCCGACAACGGGAATCCAACCGATAATAAGACCGGAAAGCCAGATCATAACGCCTGCGATAATACCAACCGCGAGGTACATAAGAATACCAACGATAAGGTTAGCGGCATCCTTGGAGTACTTCCAAGAGAGAGGGAAAAGCTTCTTTAAATCCATAATAGCCTCCTTAAAAGATTTGTGAGATGCATAAAACACCACCGTATATATTATAACGCCACTTTTCTTGATTGTCAAGAGTTTTTGAGGTATGTAAAATCGTGAAAGTAACGATACATTATAATATGAAGAAAAGGGAGAAAAAATTCGCAAGAATAAATAACGTTGCTTCTGAAATGAAAACAGGATACTTTTTTTAAAAAAGTATTTGACAAAATAAAAGACGTGTGATAGAATATAATGGGGATAAAGGTATTCTTTGTTTCCTCTATAAAAGCAAAAAGCAAAAACTTGTCTGTTTTTTGGACGTTAAAAGGAGAAAAAATGATATCATCAGCCGAGGTTTCACAACTCCTGCAAAGCCTTGTATGGATGTTTGCGGGAATAAGCGTATTCATCGTTGGTATGAATTTTTTAAGCGGCGCGCTTGAGAGATGCGCCGGCAGCGGAATGAAAAAGCTGCTTGAAAAAATAAGCAATAACCGTTTCTCGGGTGTTGGAATAGGAGCGGGTGTAACTGCTATTATTCAAAGCTCTGCGGCAACAACGATTATGGCGATAGGTCTTGTAAATGCGGGCGTTATGACGCTTATGCAGGCAACACCTATAATTATGGGCGCCAATATCGGTACGACCGTTACAGGACTTCTCGTAGCGCTTAAAAACGATATATTTAATATGATAATGTATTTCGTTGCGTTTGCGGGTGTTATGATGGGCTTTGCGACAAAAGAAAAGGTTAAGCTTGTCGGAAGCCTTTGCTGCGGACTCGGACTTATCTTTGTCGGTCTTAATATAATGAGCAGTGAAGATGCGTTTGGAAATCCTCTTATCGAAAGAGTATTTACCGAGATTTTCAGTAAGATAGATTTTCCTCTTCTGCTCATCTTGGTAGGAATAATACTTACGGCTCTTATTCAGAGCTCCTCAGCATCAACCGGTATCGTTATAACAATGGTTGGTACGGGACTCTTATCGCTTGATCTTGCGTTATTCATTATACTCGGTGCTAATATCGGTACTTGCGTAACCGCGTTTCTCGCTTCGTTTGGAGCGAACGCAAACTCAAAGCGCGTGGCAATGATACACCTGCTCTTTAACGTTATAGGAACTGTTATATTTACTGCGATTATATGGATATTCAAGGAGCCTACGGTTAATTTTCTTGTTTCGATTTTCCCCAACAGCGATCCTATGTCACTTCAGATGCGTGTATCGGTATTCCACGTTATCTTTAACGTATCCACAACTCTTTTACTTCTTCCGTTTGCCAAGCATCTTGTAAAGTTTTCAACCCTCATCATTAAAGATAGCAAGGAAGACACCGAGCACCGTTCGCTTAAGTTTGTTGATGAAAGACTTCTTAATACTCCTCCCGTAGCATTAATGCAGGTTAAAAAAGAGATGGATTATATGCTCGGTCTTGTTGAAGCTAATATAGTAAGATCCTTTGAAAGTATGGATGCGTGTAAAGATGAAGACGGTGATTTTATCAGAAAGAATGAAGAGATCATCGACTTTACAAACAGCGCTCTTACTAAGTTCTTAATCAAGCTTTCCTCTGTTATCGAGCAACAGAGTGACGAGCGTGTTATAGGTGCGTATTTCCACGTTATTAACGACCTTGAGCGTATAGGCGACCATGCTGAAAACTTTTATGAAATAGGCGAAGCGATGGGTAAAAAGAATATTTCGTTCTCCGAGAACGCTCGCGCCGAAATAAAGAAGATGCGTGTAGAAATTCTCAGAATGTTCGAGATTTCCAAGGATGCCTTTGAAAATCTTAACAGAGAAGGCCTTGCCGAGCTTACGGTTCACGAGGAAAAGGTTGACGCTATGAAAAAAGCGCTTATCGCAAGTCACTTCGCCCGCCTTGCGGAAGGTAACTGCAATATGGACGTAAGTCCTTACTACTCCTCGCTTGTAGCGGGACTCGAACGTGTAGCCGACCACCTTGTTAACGTCGGATACAGTATCTTGAATCCTACGGGTTCGCAGAATGACAGGGGTTGATAATTCCTGCTATTCGTTCCTTAAAACAATTAAAAAGAGAACAATTGTTTACAATGTTGTGCAAAAAAGCAGTCGATTGGCGTAAAAACCAATTGGCTGCTTTTTGTTTTCTTCTAACATCAGAAAGATAAAAATGCACAATATCTTTATGCGTGCAAGTGCGTTCATCAAAAGTTCTTTTAAGAACCGAAGTGCCGTACCGTGTGAAGTTTTTATAAACTACCTTGTAGAACAAAAAACAACAAAAATTTGCGGTTGTTTCTCAAAATTGGAATAATTTGTGATTTATGTTGACAACACTGCTTTTTTCGTGCTATAATTATTATTGCGTTTAATTTATTTATATCTTTTAAATAATAAATATATTTTGCTCGGCTTGTAATTAAACCCTACGGGTCGGCAGCCAAAGATATTTACAATGTTAACAAAAATGGAGAGAGTATGGAATCGAACAAAAATCAAAGCGTAGAATCCGTGAAGAACGGAGAGCTTACGGAAAACCAAAAATCCAAAAAAGGAATAACGAAAAAACAACTGATAATATTGATATCAATTATTGCGGCTGTAGTTATCGGAACGGCTTTGGCGTTGGTGCTGATTTTAGTAAACCGCGGTAAAGACGATCCTGTTGAACAAATCGACCGCTATGCCGCGGGTACATATTACTACATCGCGGACGGTATCGAATGTGAGCTTTCATTAAAGGATGACGGAAAATTCACGCTTAGCTTTAACGGCAAAAATGATGCCGGAACGTATACGTTGAACGGTTCCGCTCTAACCTTAACCTTTGACAGAGAGTCTAAAGGTTCTGTGAACGCTACCTTTGAAAACAGAGTTGTTACGTTGACCTACGACGGCGCTGCGATGCGTATGCTTGAAAAGGTAAGCTATACCGTGACCTTCGCGACTAACGGCGGCAGCGTTATAGCTCCCGTAACCGTTCTGAACGGAAAAACGGTCAACAAGCCGAGCGACCCTGCACGTGAGGAATATCTCTTCGTCGGCTGGTACAAGGATGCAGCCTTTACCGTTCCTTATACCTTTGGAGCGGATACGGTATTATCCAATACCACAATATACGCCCGCTGGGTTAAAAAGACGGCAAATGAAAAGGAATATACGGTATCCTTCGATCCCTGTTTGACAGGCATATCGGCTCCCGAAAGCAAAAGAACTATCGGCGCAAAGCTCTTTGACGTTCCCGCTCTTGCCAAGGACGGATTTGAATTTTGCGGATGGTGGATAAGCACCGAAAACGATTCCGAAAAGCTCTCGTACAGATACGACGCGGATACAGTCTTTGATTCGGATACAACGCTCTACGCATTGTGGAAGGAAAAGGGAAGCGCAAAGCTCGATCCTCCCTCAATCAAAATAAACGGCAGCAGCGTCAGCTGGAGCGCGGTTAAGGGCGTTCGTTCGTATGACGTTTCCGTGTCCGACGCTAACGGAAATACGGTGTTCACCAAATCAACGACTTCAACGAGCTTGGACGCGCGCCTTACCGAGTACGACGCAGGCGTTTATTACGTAAAGGTTACAGCCAACGCAAATACGGGCTCGGCTGATAGCTCCGAGGCGTTCTTCACCTACTATAATAAAGTGCTCGATAAAGTAGACGGTATTTTCGTTGACAGTGAGAACGTTTTAGTATTTGATGGCGTAGAAAATGCGGAAAAATATCTTATCACCGTAGTGTGCGGAGATTCCGAGCATAATCACGTCGACTTCGATAACAAAAATTCGAAAACGTTCAGCTTTGTAAACTGTCCTATGACCGAGGACGGAATAAGCTTTGTCATAAAAGCCGTCGCGGACGGTTACGTTTCTTCGGTTTCGGAAAAATTCGTTTATAAGCGTGAGCTTTCTGCCGTAACCGATTTCGTATGGAGCGAACAGAATGCAATTTTAAGCTGGAGTCCCGTAAAACGCGCGGAATACTACGTGATATCCGTTACCTGCGGAGATTCAGAGCATAACCATAAATTCTTGAGCAAAAACATAAATCCCACTCTTGACCTTAAAGAATGCACCTCAAGAGACGGCGGTATAAGCATAACGGTTTATCCCGTAGCCGAGGGATATATTTCCCCGGAGCCTTCGAGCTTCGTTGCTAATAAAACGGCTTTGAAGACGCCTGCCCCGATTTCTTTAAACGGAACGGTCATAAGCTGGAGCGCCGACGCTCTTGCCTCGGGATATGAGGTAAAGGTAAACGGTACCGTTTATCAGTGCGCCGAGGCGCAGTTCGATTTATCTCCTTACGTAAGCGGAGAGACGGGCAAAAAATATGAAATTTCGCTTCGTTCCGTAGGCGAGTCAAGCTCTGCGTGGTCAAATACGGTATCGATATTCAATTACGCATTGGGAGCAAAGCCCGAATATTCAAACAATACGGTTTCCTGGAATCACGTTATCGGAGCTGACTTCTACGAGGTGCAGGTAAACGAGGGCGAGATAATAAAGGCAGAGAATTGTTTATTCGCAAAAATCGCCTTAACGAAGGCGGGCGAAAACACCGTGAAGGTTCGCTTTGCCGACGGAGAATACCGTTCTGATTGGTCCACGGTCAGTGTTATCGCATATTCGGTTTCCTTTGATTCAATGGGCGGTGACGCCATTGCTACTCAGTATAAGGCGCTCGGAGATGAAATAGAGCTTCCGTCGGCAGACAGAATGGGCTATAACTTCCTATCGTGGTACAACGTGTCGGGCGGTCCTCTTGCGAACGGAAAGAAGATAACGGATAACGTATTTAAGTCCTCTGAGAATACCGTGCTTTACGCTCACTATGAGCCTAAGGAATTTGAGGTTACATATGATTACGGTAACGGCGGTACGGGATTCGGCGTGAAGGGCAGGGTTAAATATAACCGTCACTATACTCTCGAGATACCCGTCGCAAACGAAGTAACCACCGTTTTCGGAGGTTGGTTCAGCGCCCCCTACGGAAAAGGCGCTCGTTACACGGACGGTATGGGTAACAGCGTTGCTCCCTGGACTGATCTTGGCGACGTTCAGCTTTACGCGTTCTGGGTTGATGAAACTCTTAAATTCGAGCCCGCTAAGGTAAACGGCCGTGACGTATACGCAGTATCCGCAGGCACGAGAGTGGCTCTTATAAATGAGGTAACCGTTCCCGCATATCATAACGGCTTGCCCGTAGCGGTAATCAGCGCCGAGGCGTTTGCGAATTGCAAATCGTTGAAGCGTATAAACATTCCCGAAACGGTTGAGGTTATTTCAAGCGTATATCCCTTCTCGGGCTGCTCGTCTCTTACGGAAATAAACGTATACGGCGTTGAAGGAGTGTCCTCGTCCCGCTATACCTCTTTTGAAGGAGTTCTCTTTGAAACAAGAGCTGACGGCAGCTTGGCGATGATAGGTATTCCCGAGGGAAGAAGAGGGGATTACATCATTCCCGAAGGTGTTGACGAAATTGCCGAAGGAGCATTTGAAAATTCTTCTATCGGCAGCGTAACTATTCCCACAAGCGTTGTTAAAATCGCAAACGACGCATTCGTAAACGCAAAAAATCTTAAGGCGGTGAGCTTTGAATTATCCGCCGTTAACGAAAACGTTGACAGTCTTATTATCGGTAAGCGCGCCTTTTCGGGCTGCGAATCGCTTGAAAGCATAAAGCTTCCCGCCCGTCTTAGCGAGATAGAGCTGACAAAGTACTACGTTAACGCCTCCGGCAATCCTGTCTTAAGCACCGATTATGCCTTTGTTGGCTGTACCAAGCTGAATTCGATAAGCATAGCCGAGGGCTCGTCAACGTATAAGACAATCGACGGAATGATATATTCCGCTGACGGAAGAACTCTTCTTTACTGTCCCGTATCCGTAAGCGGAGAGGTGACCGTCCCCGCTCGCACGCAGTCTATCAGCGCAGGCGCGTTTATCGGCTGCGACGGCATGACTAAGGCAGTAATTCCCAATACGGTTACGTATATAGGAGAATACGCCTTCTATTCACTCGGCATTACCGAGCTTGTATTTACTACGGGTGGCTTTAATGAAATTACCATAGGTAATAACGCTTTTAAAAATTGCGCCAATCTTACCGCGGTAAGCCACAGAGATAAAAACAACGCGGAAACCGAAAACGAATTCGCGCTTATTTCCGTAATCGGCTCGGGCGCATTCTCGGGCTGTAAGAAGCTTCATGAGTTCACGGTATGTCCGAGCGTTACGACCATAAGAGATAACGCCTTTGAAAATTGCGCGGAGCTCTCGCTCGTTAAGTTTATGCCGAGCGTAAGATCGCTTGAGTTCGGAAAGGACGTGTTCTATAACTGCACGTCTCTTACAAGCGTTGAAATGCCTGCCAACGTATCAAAAATACCCGGTATATTCGGTGGCTGCTCCAATCTTACCGAGGTTAAAATAGCAGGCGACAGTAAGTATTTTACAAGTGACAACGGTGTCATCTTCAACAAGGATAAAACGGAAATAATCTACTATCCGCAGGGTAAAGCGGGCGCATACGAAATTCCCGATACCGTACGCACCATTGCGAGCGGTGTATTCAGCGGAAATCAGAAAATAACCGAGCTTATAATTCCCAATTCGGTCTCGTATATCGGAGAAGAGGCGTTTAAGGGAACGAAAATCGGAAAAATCGTGTTCTCCGGCGGAGCTATGGCGGAGTCCTTGACTATCGCGAGGGCAGCTTTTAAGAATGCGTATTTTGAAAATTACGATTTCATTCTGCCCGCTCATACCAAGCATATAGAGGCGTACGCCTTCTCGGAAATATTCTTCAGTAATATCGTTCTTAACGAAGGTCTTGAAACCATAGGCGATTACGCATTCTTCAAGCCGAGTAACGTAAACGGTTCTATCACTATCCCCGCAAGCGTTACCTCAATCGGAGAATATTGCTTCTCGGGCGAGAGCATAAGCTATAACGGAACGTTCATTGATATGTTCGTTAATCCGATTTTCACAAAGGAAAATTCAAGATTGACCGAAATCGGCGATTTTGCTTTTTATCAGAATCCCAAAATTACGGCTCTTTACTTACCCGACTCGGTAAAGACTATCGGAAATTACGCATTCTACGAGTGCAAGAACATTTCTTCTCTTACACTCTCGGCATCGCTCGAAACGATAGGCGCGTACGCATTCGCATCGGGCTCATACAGTAATCAGCTTCTTATTTCCACGCTCGAAATTCCCAAGGGAGTTACGTCTATCGGCGCTCGCGCGTTTGAAAATTGTCAGAGCCTTACCTCCGTCACCTTTAACGGAACGGTAAGCTCTCCGGACCTCGTAATCGGTACGACCTATTTGAGAAGCTATACCGAAAACGGAATAGAAATGTTTGCGGTCGAAAGAGGAAACGTATTTGCCTCATGCAGAAAGCTTCTCACAGTTAACCTTTCGCCGAACGTTACTGTACTTTGGGATTATACCTTTGCTTCGGCGGGTGACGAAGGCTTTACGGTCAACCTCACGGCTGATAGCAGGCTTTCTACCATAGGAGCATACTGCTTCTATAAATCGGCTCTTACGAAATTTACAGTTCCCGCAACCGTTCGCAATCTTGCTCCTATAAAGGATAACGGAATTGACATAAACCTTATCGGTATAGGCGAGTATGCGTTCGCTGTATCCTCGGGAAAGCTCACTGAGATAGTTTTCCTTAAGGGAGAAACGGATTATCCTCTTACTATCGGCGCGTTTGCCTTTGAAAATCAGTCGAAGCTCGAGGCAATAGAGCTTCCCGCAAGACTCGCTCCTTACACGTCGCATACAGGTAACGTGATAGCGCCTCTTGAAAACGGACCGTTGGTATTTAACGGAGCGAGTTCTCTCGCTTCTGTCAGGGTAGAGAAGGAAAGCAAAACCTACGTTGCGCTGAATAACGTTCTTTATACGTTTGATATGACGGAGCTTGTGTTCTGTCCCGTGCTTCTCGAGGGAGCTGTTGAAGTGCCTTCAAGCGTAATCAAAATACACAGCTACGCATTCTCGGGCTGCGCTTCCGTAAGCTCTGTAATATTCAAGACTGACAGTAAGCTTAACTATATAGGTGAATACGCCTTTAACGGTTGCTCGACTATCGGCAGTATCGTGCTTCCCGAAGGAGTTACAGCTATCGGAGAGGGAGCGTTCAATTATTGCGGCTCACTCGAAAGCATTACCCTTTCCAAAAATCTCAGAAGCTTCAACGTAGAGGTTATAGGCGGCTGCTCATCTCTTAAAAACGTTTTTGTCGGAGAGGGAAGCGTGAGCCTCGTTTCCTTGAACGGAGTTCTTTATAACGCGGATAAAACCGTGCTTATATGCTATCCTATGGGACGCACCGAGGTATCGTATACCGTTGACGGAAGCGTCAAAACGATAGGCGAATACGCATTCTTTGGCAACGGTAAGCTCGAGACCTTGATTCTTCCTCTCGGTCTTGTTAAAATAAGCGATGGAGCTTTCGCATACTGCACGGCGCTTAGTACGGTAGTTATTCCCAAAACCGTAGACCTTATCGGAGCGGAAGCCTTCGCTTCGAATGCAGCTCTCGTTAACCTCACGTTTGAAAAGGGCGGAACGGAAAAGCTTATTATTTCAAGCGGAGCCTTCAAAAACGCGGGCTTGATTGCTATCGAGCTTCCCGCAAGACTCGCCGTTATTGATAAAGAGGCATTTCTTGGAACGAAATTGGCTACTCTTACATTCGAGATGGCAGATAGCTATCAGCTCACGGAAATCAGAAGCGATGCGTTCAAAGGAACTGCTATCGTATCGGTCGAATTCCCGAAGGGCGTTGAAAAGGTAGGCAGCGGAGCGTTCGCCGATACTACCGAGCTTGAAAAGGTAGTATTTGGAGAAGGACTTAAGGAGCTTGGAGATTCCGTATTCAAGAACTCCGGTCTCGGCGAGATTTACATTCCCGCAACTATCAAAGCCATCGGTATTGAAGCGTTCTATAACTGTAACAGACTTGTATCGATAGTCTTTGGCGAAAATGCCGATCTTGAAATAATTCCCGAGGGAGCGTTCTTTGGCTGCTCCGCTCTTAAGAGCATTACTATTCCCGCATACGTAAAGGAAATAGGCGGTAAAAAAGGAAACGGCGCATTCTATAACTGCACCTCACTCGAAGCCGTTATCTTTGAAAGCGATATAAACTGCGAAATTATAGGAGATTACGCATTCTACGGCTGCTCGAAGCTTAATTCTGTTACGCTTCCCGTTTCCGCCGAGGTTCTCGGAAAATACGCTTTCGCAGGCTGTACGGCTCTTGAGAAAATATCAATTCCCATCACCACGACGAAGCTTGGCGAGGGCTTGTTTGAGGGCTGCGCGTCTCTTAGTGACGTGGATCTCAGCACCGGAGCGTCTGTATTGCCCGAGAATATGTTCAAGGGTTGCGTAAATATAACCTACATCAGCATTCCCGTTAACGTATCCGAGATTGGAAAGGATTGTTTCTCGGGAACGTCTATTGAAAGCTTTGACGTCGTAAAGGGAAATATAAGCTTCGTCGCTATCAGCGGTATCGTATATAATTACGCAAAAACCGAAATCGTTTGCTTCCCGCCTAACAGCACCGCTACGACGCTCTTTATCCCTAAAGAAATAATTAATATACCCGCAGGCAATTTTGAAAATTGTACGAATATAAAGGACGTTGTGTTTGAGGAGGGCGGAACTCTTCCGCTCAGTATAGGCGATAAGGCGTTTGCCGGATGCCATCAGCTCAGAACTCTCGTTCTGCCCGAAAGACTCGTGTCTATCGGTAAATATGCCTTTAAGGAATGCTACGCTCTTACCTCAGTAACAATTCCCGAAAAGGTAACGAGCATAGGCGACTATGCGTTTATGTGGTGCTACAAGCTCTACGAGGTGCGCAACGAATCCTCTATTGAAAATATCGCTTCAAAGGGCTCTATCGGAACGGCTCAGGCAAACGTACATATCTATACGCCGGGCGGTACCTCTGTGCTTTCTCGTGAGGGAGATTATCTCTTCGCTACCGTTAATGGCGTAAAGACGCTTATAGGTTACGAGGGTAACGAAAGAGAGTTGATTTTACCCGACGGAAATTATACCCTTGCTCCTTATCTCTTCTACCGAGAGAAAACCATCAAGCGTGTAATAGTTCCCAATACCGTATCAATAGACGACGATACAGTATTTTCACAGTGCGAGGCTCTTGAAATGATTCTTGTATCGGGAGGCTCTGCACCGAGCTCGTGGATTGACGGCTGGAACTCAAAGACTGCGTTTGTGGAGGGCTACACCGGGCTCGATAATACCTATACCTTCCATACGGAAGGCGAGGCAATTACTCCAGTAACCGCGGTCGGTCCGATAACTCTTCCGAAGCCCGTTCTCGATGGCTATGTATTTATGGGCTGGTACGATAACGACTCATTCCTCGGAGAAGCATATACGGGACTCTATTACAGCGCCGATAAAACCGACCTGTATGCGAAATTTATGCTTGAGTCCGATTATATCGAGCTTTATCTCAGAGGTCAGTCTATGGAATACGCTTATGAAATTGTAAGCGGAAGCAAGTATCCCGTCAAAATAAACAGCAAAAAGGCTCAGAATTATTACGCAATCACGGTATCCGCGGGCGACGTCTTGAATATCCTTACCGACGAGAGCAGCGGTTCTCATAAGATATGGATATACGACGAGAACGGCAACGTGATTATGGAATACGATTCAAGAACGACCTATCACGTAGATTACGATTATACCTTCACCAAGGCGGGAACCTACTATATCGGCGTTGGATATAAGGGTGACGCTACGGGAAGCTTTGGAGTTAAGTTTACTGAAAAATAATATCAAAAATCAAAAGCGTATCCCGGGGTAAATCCTCGGGATACAGAGCCGCTTTGATCGGCTCGTAAAAAGCGAAACTGTAAGGAATACATAAATGAACAAAAATCAAATTTTTGACAAGCACTATAAGCGTCTTGTGAAAGAGGGAATCATACGTTCTGTAATATCGGGCTTTGCGATATTTTTCGGAACAAGCTTTGCGCTTGCTTTCCTTTATTGGATGCTTGCGTTTGGAAGCATATTGCTCTCCGTCGTTACGGGAATTCTCATAGGAGCGGCGTCGGGCACTCTCCTCTACTTCTTAAGATATAAGCCTTCTGTAAAGGCTGCGGCTCGCCGTGTGGATAGGCTCGGTCTTGAGGAGAGAATGATAACGATGCTCGAGTTTTCCCGAGATGATTCTTATATTGCCGAGCTTCAGCGTAAGGACGCAAAGGAAAAGCTTAGCGGAGTTTCTGCGAAAAGAATAAGATACACGCTTTCAAAATTAAGCGTTTTTGCAGTAATGATAACGCTCATTTTCACCGCAAGCGCGGTTACGCTCGGAGCATTGGCCGACGCGGATAAGATACCGTACGGAAAGGAAATGCTCTTCGGCGTCAGCGTTGGCGAATATGAGGTTGTATACACGGCGGCAGAAGGCGGAACGCTTATCGGAGAAGCTTCGCAGACCGTAAAGCAGGGCGAGGACACGTCAAGAGTACGCGCCGTCGCTGATGACGGTTGGGTTTTCGCGCGCTGGGATGACGGCGGAAGATCCCCTGAAAGATATGAATCCGGGGTTGAGCGCAATATAACGTTGACAGCAATTTTTGAAAAAATAGATAAAAACGACTCGGCTGCAAATGACGAGGATTTTGCAGACGATACGCCCTCAGGCTCTAAGGAGGAGTCGGGCGGAGGCTCTGACGGAGACGACGGAGACGATACCGCGCAAGGAAACGACGGTCAAGGCGGCGGAAAATGGGAGGACAAGAACAAGTTCATTGACGGCGCAACCTATTACAAGGACTATCTTGAGCTGTTCCGTCAGTACGCCATGGGAATATTTGAGACGGACAAGGATATTCCCCCCGAGCTTATAGAATTTTTCGAAACCTATTACAGTGGAATTTAAAAGTGAGGAAGATAAAATGATAAACGAACAGAATCTTAAACAGTTCAGCGAACAGTGTAAAAACATATTTGAACAGATCGGCCGAGACGTTATCGGTCAGAAGGAAGTTATTGAAGGCGCGGTTATCGCGATGATCTCAGGCGGTAATGTACTTCTCGAGGGAGTTCCCGGAGTTGGAAAGACCCGTCTTGTACGTTCACTCGGAAGAGTATTCAACCTTCCCTTCTCAAGAATTCAGTTCACCCCCGACCTTATGCCCGCAGACGTTACGGGTA
>SVUD01000071.1 GCA_015063445.1 Oscillospiraceae bacterium | reverse complement strand
CAAGCAGATCGTCGTCGGAGCCTGCGATAGATATCTCGTTGGAAAGTCCCCATACCACGATTGACGCGTGGTTGTAGTTCTGGGTGATAAGCTCCTTCATCTGCGAGATGGTGTTTTCGCGACCGCCGGGCATATGTCTTGAAATGTAGGGGATCTCAGCCCAGATAACAAGTCCCTTTTCGTCGCAGAGATCGTAGAAATACTGATCGTGCTGATAGTGAGCGAGACGGATAGTTGTAGCGCCCACCTCCATTATATATTCGATATCCTCGGCGTGATGCTCGGGAAGGAGCGCGTTACCAACGCCGAATCTGTCCTGATGGCGCGATACGCCGCGGAGGGGATATTCCTCGCCGTTGAGGATAAAGCCGTTTTCGGGGTCTATCTCAAAGGTACGGCAACCAAAGCGGGAGCATACGTTATCAAGAACAGTCTCGCCCTCGACGATCTCGACCTCACAGCAGTAGAGATAAGGATCCTTGCGTCCGTGCCAGAGGTGAACGTCTGCGATATCGAACACTACCTTTTTATCGGTGCTCTCTATCTTCTGAAGCTCGTTCTCGTCCTTGTCGTAGACGGTGTATACCAGCTTCTGTCCCTCGGCAAGCTCGGTGGTGAATACCTCAACGGTAACCTTTGCGTCCTTGCCTTCAATTGCAGGAGTTATAACAAGACCCGTGCCGCCGTAGTAATCAAGGTCAAAATGAGCCTTGTTTACACAAACGAGATTTACGTTTCTGTAAAGACCGCCGTAGAAGGTAAAGTCAGCCATCTGAGGATATACGGTCTCATTGGGGGAGTTGTCAACGACGATGGCTATATCGGTCTCGTCCTGAAGCTTGCTTGTAAGGTCAACTCTCCAGGTGGAATAACCGCCGTCGTGGTGTGCAAGCTTCTCGCCGCCCACGTACACGTCAGCGGAGGAGTTTGCGCCGCGGATTTCAAGATAATACTGATCTGTTTCGGGAAGGTCTGCCTTTTTAAGTGTCTTTACGTAGAGGCAGGAGCCGCGGAAATAGTCGTTGCCGCCGTCAAAGCCGTCCTCTGCATTCCAGGTGTGAGGAAGGTTTACGGTCGCGCCGTCGCGCGCGGTAATATCGGTGGTGTCCTTCTTAAAGAGCCAATTTTCGTTAAGATTTAAGATCTGTCTCACGTTAGTTCTCCTATAAATTAAGATTTCAATTAATTATATAAAATGAATATTAATTCAGTATGAATTTCGGTAAAAAAGGTGTCCGACCGAAAGATCGGACACCAGAATTTAAAAAGGGAATTAGTCAGCGTCAACGGGAGCTTCAGAAGTCTTTCTTGCTGCAAGCTCTGCGTTCATCTTTTCAACGGTCTTCTTATCGATGTTGTAAATGAGTGCAACGCCTACAAACTGGCAAACTGCAGAGAAGAGGTAGAGAGCTGCAACGAGCCAGCAAAGTCTGCTTGCTGTCTCTGCGGACTGACCGATGGTACCAAGAGCGGAGTTATAACCGATAATGGAAGTACCCATAATAGCTATAACAGCTGCGGGACCTACACCCTGAGCGAGCTTACGGAAGAAGGAGTGAAGCGCGTAAACAACGCCCTCTTCTCTCTTACCTGTCTTCCACTCGGAGTAGTCGATAGCGTCACCCATCATAGCCCAGGATACACAGTTATAGAAGCCCATACCAAGTCCGAAGAAGATAAGACCTGCCATGTAAACGATAAGCTGAACATTCTTGGGACAAAGCGGGAATACGCAAAGGATAGCACCGCCTACGAGACCTGCAATAGAGCCTATAGAAGCAACCTCTTTCTTACCGAACTTCTTAACAAGCTTGGTAGCGAAGGGCATGAAGATGAACATGGGAAGGAAGCCGACCATCTGAACGATACCGGAAAGGGAAGCCTGACCGAAGTGTGTAGCGAACATGATAGTTGTAGCTGTGGTAGCGGACTGCATACCGAGGAACATACCCATAGCTGCGATGGTGCAACCAACTGCGGGACGGTTCTTCATGAAAGTACCGAAGGACTTGAAAAGGTTAACCTTTTCGCCTTCTTTGTTGAGCTCGGCATACTCGTTGCCGCGGATGGTGATGTTCTTGATCATGAACAGGAAGGCTACAAAACCGAGAACGCCCATAATAAGCGCTGCCCAGAATACCTTGTCGCCAAGAAGGATCTCAAGCTGGTTACCCGTCAAGGGGCTGAGCACCTTGTCACCCATCTGATAAGCTTCACCTGTAATGGGATTGTTGTGGAAGTTTTCAGGAGCGAATGCGCTCTCTGCACCCTCGGGAATTTCGATTCTGTCGAGGAAGCCGGTGGTGCCGTCATAGGTTACTTTCTGCCAGATAAGCATAGGAAGGATCATACCGGGGATCATACCGCCAACTGCGCCGCCGATGGATCTGAATACGGAAAGAGAAGCTCTTTCTGCGGTATCCTCGGTAACGATGTTAAGCATTGTACCGTAGGGAACGTTTGCCATGGTGTAAGCAGCGTCCCAGATTATGTATCCGAGAATGAAAAGGATAGCCTTAACAACGGTACTTGCATTGGGGAAGGGAAGGAATACTGCCGCGCCGCCCACGAGAAGTCCGATCGCACCGATAAGGATATACGTCTTATACTTACCGAGCTTATACTTTCTCTTATCGCTATCGATGAGAGAGCCGATGAGCGGGTCGTTAATAGCGTCCCACGCCTGAACGAGCAGGAGAAGAAGTGAGAAGAGACCTGTCTCCATCATCATGAAGACGAGCCAGAAGGTCTGAACTGTACCCTTGAGCGAGAAGCTCATGTTACAGCCAAAGTCGCCGGCAGCATAAGCCAGTTTGTCGCGTATGCCGAACTTGCGCTTGCCGTTGGCATCAAGTTGAATTGGTTTTTTAGACATATTTCCTCCATAAAATTAAATTTATTTGTCTACCATTAATATTATATCAAAGATAATTGCCATATAAAAGTCCCAATACAGCACTTTTGTGACACCCCGAGCCAAAAAATAAATGGCATTTTTGTGATTTTTAACTAAAATAATTGTTTTTTGGGCAAAAATAATTTTTCTATTGACGAAATTATGTTAAATATGTTAAAATGTTATAAAGACCTCGCAGGACAACTATAAACACTTTAAGGTATTTGGGGGATCGTATGTATAAGCTATGTAAGACCGAGCAGTCGGCAATGAGGCAAAGAGAGATCGAGAACGTGCTTTTTGAAACTCTCAAAAAGAAAAATTACGAGGATATTACCATAACCGAGCTTTGTGAAAAATTGAATATGCCGAGAAAGGCATTCTACCGATATTTTGACGGCAAGGACAGCGCCGTAACCGCCCTTATTGAGCACAAGATGCTTGAATACGACGGTTTTGGTCCCGCGGCTATGATGGAGAAAAGAACTATCAACAAAGAGATAGAAAGATTCTTCACCTTTTGGTATGAAAACAGAGAGCTGCTGGAAACTCTTGAAAAAAACGGTCTTCTCTCACGCATATTTGAATCTGCGGTGAATTTTCCTATTAAGGATTTTATCAGTATGACGAAATATCTCCCCGACGACAGCGACTGGGCAAAGGAACGCATCTTCCGTTTTGCCACCTGCGGTCTTATGTTTGAGGCGGTGAATTGGTACAAGGATGGCTTCAAGACGAGCGTCTCCGATATGGCAGAGATATGCTGCAGAATGCTTAAGCAGCCTCTTTTTCCAAATCTCGACAAGTTCGGAACGCTATAATATAATAAATGTAAAAAACAGACGGGAAACCGTCTGTTTTTTGTCGGAGGTTAGATTATACAACGATATTCCACCTTTTTGAAAAAAGGTGGAGCCAAAAACCTTCACCAATGTTTTTTGGGCGCTCTAGTAGTGGCGCAGGCTATTTTCATTGCCGACGAGGGCAAGAAGTATCATAAAAAATCTTCCCAAACCACAAGATATAGATCGATAAAAACCCCTATAATTCTATATATAGTATTGAAGAAAAAATCTCAAAAAATCTTTTAAAAAGTGCAAAAAAACTGTTGACATTAAAGAAAAATTGTGATATAATGACTTTACCTCTGCAAAAGAGTTTTTTTGTTGTGCGCAAAGCGCAATGCCACACGGGCTCTTCAGAGGGAGGTACACGGACCGCTTATGCGGTCAAATAAAATTCAAATGGGAGGTGCCGAAATCATGGCTAATGATGCAAGAGTCAAAATTACTCTCGTATGCACAGAGTGCAAGCAGAGAAATTACGACACAAAGAAAAACAAGAAGAATGATCCGGACAGACTCGAGCTTAAGAAGTTCTGTAAGTTCTGCCGCAAGCACACTCTTCACAAAGAGTCTAAGTGATAGGGGGATCGAATATGACTGTCACAACTAAAAGAAGTCTTATCGCCCTTTTACTGTCTCTTGTGTTGGTTGTATCACTCTTTACCGTTGGAATCTCTGCAACCGAGGTTGCTTCCACTAATGAAGAAGTAGCTTCCGTGGTTGAGAGCGATTCCGCTGCAAGTGAAGCAGGTTCTGAAGATGTAAGTGAAACTGCATCGGGCTCCGAGGCTGCAAGCGAAGCCGCTACCGAAAAGGGAAGCGAAGAAGCTGGCTCCGAAGAGGGAACCGAAGCAGACGAGACCGAAACGGGTCTTAGCGATAAGGAAGTAACTCTTATTATCAATGCCGGCATTATCGCTGTCATCATAATAATCGCAGTTGTTCTTTGTGTTAAGTTCCGCAAGAAGCTCGGTGATTTCTTACGTTCGGTAAAGAGCGAGTTCAAGAAGATAACCTGGGCATCCAAGGAGCAGACACTCAAGGCTTTCCTTGTAGTAATAGTTATCGCCGCAATCTTTGCGATAGCTCTCACTCTTATGGACCTTGCCTTCAACACAGGTATCAGTACACTTGCCGATCTCTTCAAGTAATTTTTTAACGGAGACGTTAAGATGAGTGATATCGATGGAATGAACGTAGGCCTGAAATGGTACGTTGCGCACACCTACTCGGGTTATGAAAACAAGGTTAAGGCTAACCTTGAAAAGATCGTCGAAAACCGCGGTCTCGGAAATCTTATTTACGACATTAAGGTTCCCGTTGAAACGGTTATCGAAAAAGACGGTGATAAGGAAAAGGTCTTGGAGCTTAAGATCTATCCCAGCTACGTATTTGTCAAGATGATAATGACCGATGAAAGCTGGCACGCCGTCAGAAACATTACCGGTGTTACCGGTTTCGTAGGTCCCGGATCCCGTCCTACCCCTCTTACCGACAAAGAGGTTCTTGATATGAATATCGAGAGCGAGGCAGAGGTAAAGGTAGAGCTGAAGTTCAGCGTGGGAGACGAGGTCAGCGTTATAGGCGGCTTGTTTGAAGGCTATGACGGTACGGTTCAGTCTATTACCGAAGACCTTAAAACGGTTACCGTTCTCGTTAAGAGAGGACGCAGAGATATGCCTGTCGAGATCGACGCCGACATGCTCAAGCTCAAAGCACAGAATTAATTCTTTTATTGTTTCTTATAAAGAAAACAGTGCATCGGATAGATGCAAAAGTGGGAGGGAGAAAAATTTTGAGAATTCTCCCGCACAAGTACCACATTGGAGGTGTAATTTACTATGGCTAAGAAAATTATGGGTTACATCAAGCTGCAGCTCCCCGCAGGTAAGGCTACTCCTCAGCCTCCCGTAGGTCCCGCGCTTGGTCAGTACGGTGTTGCTATACCCGTATTCACAAAGGAATTTAACGAGAGAACGAAGAACGACATGGGTCTTATCATCCCTGTTGTTATCACAGTTTACGCTGACCGTTCTTTCACTTTCATCACTAAAACTCCCCCTGCTCCCGTTCTTATCAAGAAGGCAGCAGGCATTGAGACTGCTTCCGCAAAGCCCAACAAGGACAAGGTTGCTAAGATAACCAAGGAGCAGGTAAGAAAGATCGCTGAAACTAAGATGCCCGACCTCAACGCTGGCTCCATCGAGGCTGCTATGAGCATGATCGCAGGTACTGCGCGTTCCATGGGTATCGTGGTTGAAGACTAATTAAGGGGGTAAGTAGAAAATGGGAAAGAAATATACAGATAGCGTAAAGCTTATTGAAAAGAACAGACTCTACGATCCCGCAGAGGCTCTCGGTCTCGTTTGCCAGACTTCCAAGGCAAAGTTTGATGAAACCATTGAAGTACACGTACGTCTCGGCGTTGACTCCCGTCACGCAGACCAGCAGGTCAGAGGCGCAGTTGTTCTCCCCAACGGTACCGGTAAGAACGTAAAGGTTCTTGTATTCGCTAAGGGTGACAACGTTCAGAAGGCTCTCGATGCAGGCGCAGATTACGCAGGCGGTCCTGAGTACGCTGAAAAGATCCAGCAGGAGAACTGGTTCGATTTCGATATCGTTATCGCTTCTCCCGATATGATGGGCGTTATCGGTCGTCTCGGTAAGGTCCTCGGTCCTAAGGGACTTATGCCTTCTCCTAAGGCAGGTACTGTTACTCCTGACGTTGCTAAGGCTGTTGCTGAGGCTAAGGCAGGTAAGATCGAGTACAGACTTGATAAGACTAACATCATTCACTGCCCTATCGGTAAGGCATCCTTTGGTGAGGCTAAGCTTCAGGAGAACTTCGATACTCTCCTTGGCGCTATCATCAAGGCTAAGCCCGCTGCTGCAAAGGGTCAGTACATCAAGAGCTGCGTTGTGGCTTCCACAATGGGCCCCGGTATAAAGATCAATCAGGGTAAGCTTGGCTGATAATTTTATAGAAAAGGTGTGGGAAGATTTCCCACACCTTTTTTTATTCTTTACTTTTTTTATTCTTTACTCTTTTTATATATTACTTTCCTGCCATCAGCTGCAGGAAAGTAACCAAAGGAGAGCCGCTTAAAGAGGGGAGAAAAAGATCTCCCCTCCTTGAGGAACCACCCACCATACAGAGCATATCTTAAAGCAAAATTTCACTTATTGAATTGAATAAACCCCTTTTAGGGTAGGGTGTTTCTTAAGAGGGGAGGATGTCGGAGCTGATTGGATAGCGTAGTCTTCCAATCGCGAAGACCTCTTCTCCTCTTAAGCGGCG
>SVUD01000010.1 GCA_015063445.1 Oscillospiraceae bacterium | reverse complement strand
AACCGTTGTTGCGGTTGCAACTGCGGCAACGGCAGGAGGCGCTGCAGCAGCAATAGCTGCAGGTGCTGCAAAAGGTGCAGCTATTGGCATGGCATCGGGTGCTGCAACAGGAGCTGCTATAGGATATGCTACAACCGGAACCGCCGAAGGAGCACTAAACGGAATGGCAGATGGTGCTTTGAGTGGAACTGTTAGTGGTGCTATAACAGGTGGACTAAGAGGATATAGCAATCATTCGTACACATCAGCAAGAAACTTTCTAATCAACAATGGGCAAAAGCCAGATGAAATACTATCTTGTTTTAAGGGTACACCAAAAGTTCAAACGCTCAAAGCAGATACCACCGTTTATAGAAGTTGGGGTGGAACCACTCAAGAACTAGGTCACTGGATATCTCCCAACAATTATGGTTCAAACGCACGAAATTTATTGTCATTACCAACAGGCAATACAATGACCAATACATCCACATTTTTACTTCCAAAAGGAACAACTGTACTAGCAGGAAAAGCCGCACCATTATTTGGTCAATCCGGTGGCGGTATACAATGGTGGGTATCTGTATTAGGATAGGAGGAGAATGTTATGGAAAAAAATAACTTGTTTATTTGCTTGTTAACCGAGACGTTGAAGTGTGCCAATGAAGAAAAAAAAGTAATACTTAATGGAAAATTATCATTGTGGAATTTAGAACAAATACAAAAAGTCATTATTCCTGAAATAAGCGAATTGTTATCGTATGCAAATAAAGGTGAAATTTATTTCAAGTATGGAAAGAAAAAAAGGCTTCTGGAATCATCATATTTGATAACTGATTCCCTGAAAGATTTGTCTCGTACCCCTTTAGGTGAATATGTTCTAAAATTACAAAACCTTTATGATGATTTATGAGATGCTATATTACAAAACACGTGGTTAATGCAGTCTGTGATAACACTTTTAAAATCACATTTAATACTACCGTTACAAAAACCTCAATTATAGCAGGAAAGCATCTAACCAATAAAAGTTTTGAGAAATTGTTTGATGTCAATCGAACTTTAAAAACAAGTTTGACTGAGAAAAGCGGAGTCGGCATGGTGATTTCATATATATTTGTAGCTCTTGAAATTCAAAAGGTAATACGTTCGTTTAGTACGGAAAGTTCTTCCGAAAGGGCTGAAGAACGGAGGTACGTATTACAATGAAAAAAATTCAATACATTATAAATGCAATTCAATTTGTCCTTTACTTGATAATGGGGGGATGGATAATATTTGGATGTCTTGTATCAGCATTTATTGAAGTGACATTCTTTTATGATTTATTGCTTAAGATAGGTGGTATGAAGTCCTATGGCATCATAATGGCTTCTTTAATTCTTGCTTTGTATTTATGCGATTTTATATCAAATATGATTGATCGTAAATATAGTAAATGATTTGTAAACTTATGATAAAACAACTATTAAATGAATTTTGGCAATGGATGCTGGAAGAACTAAACAAGACGCAGAATGACTATAATGAGAATGGATTAAATCAGAGGTTGGGAGAGTTCGAATATGATTTTCCAAAGTGGGAAGAATTATTATCTGCAGCAAGGGAAATTGTAAATAAGAATTCATTAGACGACAACTCGATATTTGATTTGCTTACTGTTATGGGACTTGATAACGAAGGAGGAAACATCTGCTATTATACAGAAGATTATTCATCCGAAGAGCAATTTAAAAAAATAATAGAAATTGGATTATCACATCCGCAAATGGAAACTCGTTGGCAGTTGAATGAATTGCTTTTTTTGAAAAAACCTGCAGAATATTATGAAAAAATAAAATTTTTATCGCAAGATCATGCTCCATATGTTAGGCAACATGCTCGCAATTATGTGAATTATATACGGATTGGAGATAAATGGGAGGCTTGTTTGTATAATACGTTTTCTCAAGAAATATTAACAAAGATAGAGATTTTGGATGATATAGCACCTAAGCCTGTCTGCGAGTTTTGTCAAAACGAGATTGGCACAGAAAAATTACCGATAGGATACACAACCGATAACAACAAATTATGGATTTGCGAAACTTGTTATAACGATTGCAAGGATGGTTTTGAACTCAAATCTACTAATTAAATAGACCGGCTTAAACAATCCACATCGCGAATTGCGCATTAAACTGTTGTAAAAAACAGCAACGCAAAAAGAGGCAAAATGAAAACAATTGCTTACAAATTCATAACAATTGCCATAGCTTTGCCTCTTAAAGCAATCCGCTTACGTACAACAATGGCACAGCAAAATGATACAACAAAATAAAAGAGGTATATCGATTAGCGTGTTATCCTTAACGGAGAACACGCAATGAATTGCAACCTTGCGGTTGCGTGAATTGAAAGCTATGCTTTCGTGAATTGCCTGCGGCGTGAATTGTGCCTTCGGCACATTGGTTGCAATTCAATTCATGGAGAAGGTGAAACGCCGACGAGAAATCATGGCAATGCCAATTCATGATGCGTCAGCATCAATTCATCTGTAAAACGAACAGAGCAAGAATAGAAGGATTTGCTTCCTTTTACTCTTGCTCTTTCTGCTTGTGTAGGGGTTCCCCGAAGCGAATGTAATGAGCTTTGGGGGTTCACGTGTTAGGGTTGGGATTCTTTTGCATTTGTCCGTACAAATGCGCTTTTGTAAAAGTGAAAATTATTCGCTGAGAACCTCACCCATTATTAGCGGTTGCTTTTAGGCGGTATGCTTCTTTTTTGTTAAATATATAAAAATATATGAAAATCTTTAAAAACTATTTATTTTTCTGTTGATATATGTTATAATATAATGAAACAAAAATCACACATTGTTAAAATTCTAAAAAACACGGGGAAAAAGCAAGGAAAAAAACGTGGTTTTTGGGTTTTTAGATGTGAAAAGAAAGGCGAAAAAATGAAAAAAGAAGCAAAAACGTGCTCGGATAACACGTCGTGCCGCTTGGGTAAGGTTGGCGGTCAGGCTGTTATAGAGGGCGTAATGATGAAGGCGGGGGAGAGAACCGTTACCTCCTGCCGTAAGGAAGACAAGAGTATCGTCGTCACCGACGAGAAATTCGTTTCCGTAAGAAAAAAACATAAGTTTTTAAACATTCCGATTTTGCGCGGAATAATCAACTTCGTTGAGATGATGATTCTCAGCGTAAAGACTCTTAACGCCTCTGCGGGCGCTCTCGGGCTCGAGGAAGAGGAAACCAAATTCGAGAAGTGGCTTAAAAAGCATTTTGGCATAGGAATAGTTACGTTCGTTATGGCGGTTGGCGTAGTTCTCGGAATTGCGCTCTCGCTCTTCCTATTTATGTTCTTGCCGATATTCGTGGCGGATTTTGTCAACACGCTTTCGGTTCGTTGGTTTGATACGCCTCTCGGAGCGTGGCAGAAGGTTATCGAGGGTGTTCTTAAGATGTCTATCTTCGTGCTTTATCTCTGGCTCGTTTCGTTTATGCGTGATATCAAGCGCACGTTTATGTACCACGGCGCAGAGCATAAAACGATAGCTTGCTTCGAGGCAGGCGAGGAGCTTACTCCCGAAAACGCAAAGAAGCATACTCGCTTCCACCCCCGTTGCGGTACGAGCTTTATGTTCTTTATGATACTTATCGGTATTGGAGTCGGTCTTTTGGTTAACGAGATCGCTCCCGGACTTACCAAATGGCAGTATATAGGCATAAGACTTCTTATACTGCCCCTCGTAGTAGGTGTGGGATATGAGTTTATTATGTATGCGGGACGTCATAACAATATATTCGTTCGTATACTTTCCGCTCCCGGACTTTGGGTTCAGCGCCTTACCACGAAAGAACCAACCCTTGATATGCTCGAGGTTGCGATAGTTTCCACAAAATGCGCTCTTCGCGATGAAATTCCCGAATTTATGGAATTCTACAAGAATCGTGAGTGGGAAAAGAAGCCCGAGGGCGAGAGCTCCGAAAACGGCGAAGGCTCTGCCGAAGCAGCAGAAGAGGGCGTTGAGACTCCCATTTTAAATGAAGATGACGCAATAGTTGCCTTTGAGGTTACGGCGGATAACTCCGTGACTGAGGTCAGCGCCGAGGATAATGCGGCGGAAAATGCCGAGGCCGAGACGGAAAAGGAAAGCAATGAAGCTCTCTGATGCTGAGCGTATCTTAAGAGATGCGGGAATTGAGAGCGCGCGGCACGATGCTATCGAGATATTTGCCGAGCTTGGCGGTATAGAGCGAGGCGTGATGATTTTCTCGGACGTAGAGTGCGATAGCGAGAGGGTTGCCTCAGCCGTTTCTAAAAGAGCGGAGCGCTATCCCTTGCAGTATATTATCGGCAAAGCCTATTTCTATAACGAGGCTTACGAGGTGAACGAGAGTGTTCTTATTCCTCGCTCGGATACCGAAATTCTCGTCGAGTACGCAACTGCGCATATTCCCGAGGGAAAAAACTTCCTCGATTTATGCACGGGTAGCGGCTGCGTGGGTATTTCAACTCTTAAAAATACAAAAAATACGAGGGCAAGACTCGTTGATATTTCTGCCGACGCTCTTGTTGTGGCAGAGAGAAACGCCGAGCTTAACGGCGTTATGGAAAGAGCGGAGCTTGTGCGCTGTGACGTTCTCGGCGAGGCTCTTGAAGGAGAAATATTTGCGGTTCTTTCAAATCCGCCTTACGTTCGAGAGGACGTTTACAGAACTCTTGAAAAGGAGATTTTCAGCGAGCCTAAGATAGCGTTCGTCGGCGGAATTGACGGCTGCGATTTCTACAGAGAAATAACAAAAAAATATAAAAGCAAGATCTCGGAGGGCGGCTTTATCGCTTACGAGATAGGATACGATCAGGGCGAGGATATTAAGGCTATAGCCGAGTCTGAGGCTATGACGTGTCAAATTTTGAAGGACTATTCGGGTAACGACAGAGTTGCCGTACTGAAAAATAAGGTCTGACAGCTTTTTCTCGATTGAGATTTTAAGCGGCTTTTTAAACTGCGCTTTGAAGAACGCTGCTTTGCTATGGTATAGCTACAGTTATAAGCCGTTTATACCGAATAGCCTTGTAACCTGATTTTAAGCTGAGTCATATATTTCTTATGAGGTGATCGTATGAATATAGACTCAAATATAAAAGGACAATCAAAAGAGGGAAGGTACGTTCTGCTTTTTGGCGGAGCGGGATACGAAAGAGACGTATCGATTTTGGGCGCGCACGGCTTTTTAAAATGCGCGGAAGAGATCGGCTTTGACTTTTTGCCGATATTCATAAGCGAGAA
Source organism: Oscillospiraceae bacterium (assembly GCA_015063445.1). The sequence goes on along the minus strand of SVUD01000010.1, from coordinate 45,955 downwards.
CGGTGATTTTTATATTTTCTCGGGAAAAGCCGATGACGTGTTAAAAATAAACCGCAAGCGTATGCGTGGGAATCTTATTCCGACAACTCCCTTGAGAATTGACGGCAACGCCGGATTTTTGCTCGGCGAGGATATAATAGGCGTAAAGCTGGTGTTTCCTCTTTTACACGGAGATTTTGGCGAGGACGGAGTCATTCAGGGGCTGCTTAGCGCTCTCGGAATGAAATTCGTCGGCGCGGATAGCTTCACGGGCTCGCTTGCGGCGGATAAGGTGTATTCGAAAATTGTCGCAAGGTCTGTCGGTGTTAAGACTCTTCCCGAGACGGTGGCGTCAAGGGGGCAAAACCTTCCTCGGCTTTTGGAAGAAATTGAGGGAAAATACGGCTTTCCCGTATTCGTAAAGCCCGCAAGACTCGGAAGCTCGATAGGCGCTTCACTTGTAAAAAGTAAACAAGAGTTTTCAAAATCGCTCAAAAAGGCTTTTTCGGTTTCAAAAAGAGTTATGATAGAGCCTGCCGTTATACAAAAACGTGAGCTTGAATGCGCATACTATAATATAGGCGGAAAAATGATAATCACGCCGCCCGCAGAGGTCTCGATTGACGGCGGATTTTACGATTTTGATTTGAAATATAAAAACGCTGAGCGTGTCGCTCTTATTCCGAGGGCGGATATCAGTGACGTGACGGCAAGGGTTATAAGAGAATATACCGAAAGACTTGCCGATGCTTTTTGCGTCCGTCATATAGCGAGGTTCGATTATTTTCTTCTTCCCGACGGAAGCGTTATCTTTAACGAGGTCAACACGATGCCCGGTATGACTAGGTCGAGTCTTTATCTTAAAATGCTCGCCGGTTTGGGTATAGAGCCCTCAGATTTTATTCTGAGCCTTAAGGAAATTGCCGATTGATAGGCGTTTTTGACAGCGGCGCGGGCGGACTTTTCGCTCTTGCCGAGTTAAGACGGTTAAAGCCCAAGGCGGATATTACTTTCCTTGCCGACAGAAAAAACGCTCCGTACGGAAATAAAAGTCAAAGCGAGCTTATAGGACTCGTTAAGTCGGATATCGAGAGACTTGTGCTTTCGGGGTGCGAGAGGGTGCTTATCGCCTGCTGTACAGCAAGCACGGTATACGACCTTTTACCCGTGGAATACCGTGAGATATCCGTTCCGATAATTTCACCAACCGCCCGTCTGGCGACGGAAAAATCGATAAACAAAAGAATAGGAATTCTTTCAACCGAGGCTACCGAAAAGAGCAGAGCCTTCGTTGAAAAAATAAAGAAATACGAGCCTATGGCATGGACCGTGTCGGCTCACGCTCCCGAGCTTGTGGCTTTAGCTGAGGCGGGAGAGCGTGACGGGGGACTCTCCGCGCTCGGCTCTTCGACGGTAGAAAAATGCGTAAGCGTATTCTGTGGGACGGGTATTGATACTCTGATACTCGGCTGCACGCATTTCGCTTACTTCGAAAATAAAATAAAGGACATTCTTTGCGTAGAAACGGTAAATTCCGCCGTGGTGGGCGCTTCGGTTATGAGAGCGTACGACGACGAGGGAGAGGGGAGAACGGTATTTCTCACGTAGCGCAAGGAAAAGAAAGGATAAAAAATGGCAAAATACAGAAGAGGCAGAATCAACGACGCCGTAGCACAGGAGCTTGCGATAGCTCTCGGCGAGGTCAGAGAGCCTAAGATAATAAACAACTTCGTAAGCATTACGAGAGCGGAGGTCGCTCCCGACCTTAAGTACGCGAGCGTATATTTCTCCTGTATGGGAGACGGAGCGGAGGCTCTTTTGGGACTCAAGAAGTGTACGGGTATGCTTCGTCACCACCTTGCGAAAACGCTCAATCTCCGCATAACTCCCGAGCTTAATTTCATTAAAGACGGCTCGATAGAGCATGGCGCTAAGATAGCGAGACTGCTCGAGGAAATTCACAGTAAGGACGATAAAGATAATGGCTGATTACAAGGTTCTTGATGCGCGTTCCTGCGCCGAGAGAATATTAAATATCGAGCATCCGCTCGTGATCATGCACGTAAGACCCGACGGAGATACTGTAGGAAGCTGCGCCGCGCTGATGTATATATTCCATAAGCTCGGAAAAGCTCCGCTATGGGCTTGCTCCGACCCGATCCCCGAAAGACTTGAGTTCTTGCTCAAGGATTACAGGGAGGCGTACAGACACGAATATTACGATTCAACGGTTGTGACGGTGGATATTCCCACAAGAGAGCAGATGGGAGATATATACGATTTTCTCCCTAAAACCGATTTTATGATAGATCATCACGAGGTCGGAACTCCCTTTGCGGATAATTTCATTATTCCCGGGGCTTCGAGCGCGGGCGAGGTTGTAATGCTCGTTTGTGAGGAGCTTATAAAGATGGGTAAATTGACGCTCGAGCAGGGACTTGCGTATCCTCTTTACGCGGCGATAAGCTCGGATACGGGCTGCTTCAGATATTCGAACGCTACGGCAGAGACTTTAAGACGAGGCGCCGAGCTTATTGAAACGGGAATTGACTACGCGGATATAAACCATAGGCTCTTCAACAGTAAAACGCCCCGTCAGATCAGAGCCGAGGGCTTCGTTGCGGAGAAGATGAATACCGCTTTCGGCGGCAAAGTCGCTTACGCAAGCGTGACGAAAAGAGAGCGTGACAAGCTCGGTGTTCTTATGGAGCATTTCGAGACCGCTATCGACGTCGCTCGCTCGGTGGAATTTTGTGAGATAGCCTTCGTCGTTAAGGAAACCGATAACGGCGAGTTTAAGGCTTCGTTGAGAAGCACGGGGGCGGACGTTGCTAAGATATGCGCTGTCTTCGGCGGCGGCGGACATATAAAGGCTGCCGGCTGCACCGTCAAGACGAGAAGAATCGAGGACGCTTGCAGAAGGCTTCTTAACGAAATAGGTCGTACATATTATCCCGACGTTGAGGAATAACTCTCGGAGGGAACGCGGACCGCGGCGGCTCGAATGAGCATCGCCTCGGCTGAAAGGATTTTTTTAGGAGGCTTTATGAAAAAGGTAACTAAGGCGGTGATTCCCGCCGCGGGACTTGGCACGAGAATGCTTCCCATATCCTATGCCGTGCCAAAGGAAATGCTTCCGATAGTAGACGCTCCGGCGGTTTTTTATCTCGTCGAGGAGGCGGTCAAAAGCGGAATTACCGATATCCTTATAATAACAAACAGAGGCAAGGGAGCTATGGAGGACTTCTTTGATATTTCTGTCGAATATATAGACGCCCTTATGAAAAAGGGCAGGACCGATGAGGCAGAGAGGATAAAAGATATAGCTAAAATGGCTAACGTTTCATTTATCCGTCAGGGCAAGGCTACAGGGCTCGCTCACGCCGTCAAGAAGGCAGAGGCGTTCGTCGGTGACGATCCATTCGTCGTTCTTTACGGTGACGATATAGTATTTTCGGACGTTCCTACATCAAGGGTTCTTATAGACGCATATGAAAAATTCGGAAAATGCGTTGCGGGAGTCAAAAAAGTTAATAGGAGTGAGCTTAAGAAATACTGCTCGCTTAAGGTTGAAGATATCGAGGGCGAGGATAAGATCCGATTTTGCTCGGATATGATAGAAAAGCCTGCCGAGGGCGAGGAGTTTTCGGATTTCGCGATACTCGGAAGAGTTCTTCTCACAAAGAATATTTTTGAAGCAATAGACTCTCTTACCCCGGGGGCGTGCGGAGAATATCAGCTTACCGACGCTATGGCGAGTATTGCGAGAAAAGAGGGTATGTATGCGGTCGAATTTCCCGGCGAACGCTACGATATGGGCTCGAAGCTCGGATTTTTGAAGGCTAATACGGTAATGGGACTTTCTCATAGCGAAACGGCGGAGGAATACCGCAAATTCTTAAAAGAGCTTATGGAAAAGATTTGATATGGAAATCAGAAGAATGATAGCTGACGACGTACCCCGTGTGGCAGAAATGGAGAGGGAAATATTCTCTGATCCGTGGCAAGAGAAGGATATTTTTTCCCTCGTTACGATCTCGGGCGGAATATGCTACAGTGCCGTTCGTGACGGCCGCGTGATCGCGTACGTGATAGGCAGAATGATTGCTCCCGAGGGGGAGATATACAGAATCGCGACGGACGAAAGATATAGACAGAGAGGGATTGCGTACAGGCTCCTCGATTACGCAGTAAAATGCGAAAAGGGCAGAGGACTTGAGTGCCTTTTTCTTGAGGTTAGAAGCAAAAACGTTCCCGCGAGAAATCTCTACCGTTCCTACGGCTTCAAGGAGGTAGGAGAGAGAAAAAACTACTATTCAAATCCAACGGACGATGCCATTATTATGCTTAGGGCTCATTCGGCGGATATGATAAATTGACTGATTATGAAAACAATTATTGTCAAAATTGGTATAAGGAATCTAAAATGAAGATATTGGCATTTGAAAGCTCGTGCGATGAAACATCTGCGGCTGTCGTGGAACGCACGGATGATGGCTTTGTTATAAAATCAAATATTATAGCCTCTCAGGTCGATACCCACCGTCTTTACGGAGGAGTTGTTCCCGAGATAGCGAGCAGGGCTCATATTGAGGCTATATCCTCTATAACCTACGAGGCTCTTGAAAAGGCGGAGGTAACGCTTTCGGACATTGACCTCGTTGCCGTTACCGCAAATCCGGGTCTTATAGGCGCTCTTCTCGTTGGGGTTAATTTCGCTAAGGCTCTTGCCGTGGCAAATTCTATACCGCTCGTTGCGGTCGATCACATAAAGGGGCATATAGCGTCGGCGTATCTTTTAGAGGGCGATATACCGGAGCCGCCTTTTGTGGCTCTTGCGGCGTCGGGAGGACACACGGGTATATACAAAATGAATACGCATACCGACATTTCGCTCCTCGGCACCACGCGTGACGACGCTATCGGCGAGTCATTTGATAAGATAGGAAGAATGATAGGGATAGAATATCCCGCGGGACGAGGCTTTGACGAGCTATCGCAGAGGGGCTTTATCGAAGCGGTAGGCGACGGGGATAATATATACAAAAGATACAGAAGGAGCGAGGCGTACAAGCTGTTCACGCTCCCCAGCCCCGCGCTTCGTGACGGAAGTCTTGATTTTTCCTTCTCGGGACTTAAGACGGCGGCGATAAATCTTCTGCACAGATACGAGCAAAAGGGCGAAGAGCTTCCGAGAGCCTTGTTTGCGGCAAGGTATACCTACGAGGCTGTTGAGGCTGTCGCTATGAAAATAGACGCGGCGCTTTCAGAGAATCCCGGCTGCGATTTTGTTATGGCTGGCGGCGTTGCGGCAAACTCTCATCTCAGAAAGAGACTTACCGAGGTAGCCGAAGGGCGCGGTGTGAAAATATTCATTCCCCCCGTTTCGCTTTGCGGAGACAATGCGGCTATGATAGCCGCCTCGGGATATTACGAATATCTCAAAAATAATTTTGCCGATTCCTCGCTCAATGCGAGCGCCATGGATTCGGTGGTATAAGACGGTAACAGTCGGCGCGGCTTTTCCGACCGATAAAACGGCTCGGTAAGGCTTCATATCTTAATATTTGGAGGTAGTATGGAAAGCATAGACAAGGTAAAGGGAACGTTTGAAAAAAGAATGGTTGATATTGGAAAAAATCCCGTTTCGGTGGCGGTTATAAGGAGACTTCCGAGATACCACAGATATCTTGGCGACCTTCTCAGAGAGGAAAAGCTCAGAATATCGAGCGCGGAGCTTTCTCGCATTATGGGTGTTACCGCCTCGCAGATAAGACAGGATTTTAACTGTTTCGGCGGCTTCGGTCAGCAGGGCTACGGATACAACGTAAAATACCTTTACGCTAAGATCGGCGAGCTGCTCGGAATGAGGGAGGGCTATCGCGCCGTAATAGTCGGAGCGGGTAATCTTGGCAGAGCTCTTGCGTCAACGCATATGTTCGAGAGAAGAGGCGTGGAGATAGTTGCGCTCTTTGACAATAACGAGAGTATCGTCGGTACCGATTTCAACGGCTTTAAGGTTCATCACGTTAAAAACCTCGGCGCTTTCTGTACAGAAAATAATATAAGCATCGGCGTTCTTACCGTTCCTAAGGAGTCCGCTTACGAATGCGCGGCGGTTATGGCCGAGTCGGGCGTGCGCGGGATCTGGAATTTCGCGAATATGGAGCTTACCGTTAAGAACAAGAACGTTGTGGTTCAGAACGTACATATGGGTGATTCGCTTATGACTCTGTGCTTCGGTATGAAGACGGGCGGCGAAAAGGGTATTTTTGATGATCAGATATGAATTTGATTTTCCGAAAAAGGCTTCCGAGACCGAGGACTTCCGTGAGGCAAGCGCGGCGGAGCTGAAGGTTCTTCTCGCTCTTTTTGAGTCTGGGGGCGATATTTCGGACGACGAGCTTTCGGAGCTTTGCGGAGTTTCGAAGGCAAGAGTGAGCGCGGCGGTCGCTCTTTGGCAGGAATCGGGCGTTATCGAGCCCCGTGAGCATGGCAAGGAGGTCTCCTTCTTCGGAAATAAGGTCAGCCGTGAGTTTGCCGACAGAGAGATTCTCGGTGAGCTTACCGATGAGAGCGCTCTCTCGGTTGCGAAAACGATAAGGGACAAGCGTTTGGCTTCTCTCTTTGATGAAATTGCGAATATGATGGGGAAGGCTATGCTTACCCCGCAGGAAATAAAAAAGATATCCGAGCTTTCCTCACAGTATGAGCTTTCGGAGGAATATATAGCGACTCTCGCGGCTCATCTTATTGCCGAGGGAAAGCTTTCTATAGGTATTCTCGTAAGACGGGCTATGAATCTTTCGGGTGACGGAATAGTTACGGCGGAGCAGCTTGCGCTTTACATAAGCGACAAAGAGGCGGAAAAGAACGAATATATGGAATACCGCCGTGTGTTCGGTATATTTGACAGAAAGCTTTCTCCGAAGGAAAAGGAGCTTTTACATAAGTGGAGCAGAGAATTTGCCTTCGGCACGGAGATCGTAACGATGGCTTACGATATTTGCGTAATGAATACGGCAAAGCTTTCGTTCAGCTATATGGATAAGCTGCTTTCGGATTGGAGCCAGCACGCTTGCAAAACTCTCGGGGATTGCGAGAAGCGCTATGCCGAGAGAAAGGCTGAGCTTGATTCCGAGATGGAGAAAAAGCGAGAGAATATGGAAAAGAGGATTCCCAAAAAGAGCGCCGAGGCTAAGCCGGGAACGGTGAAGTTTGGAAACTTCGATCCCGAAGAGGCGTTTAAAATTGCGCTTTCACGCTCATTTGACAGCGAGAAGGACTGATAGGAGGCAACCCCTGATGCATAATTATGAAAATTATAATAAGGTAAAGCAGATTATAGACGAAAGACGCTCGGAGGCAAGAGCCAGATCGGAGCAGCGTTCGCTGGAGGTCAGAATGCGCTCTCCCGAGATTGCGAGAATAGACGAGGAGCTTGAAAAAACAGGTCCGATGATCTTTAAATACGCCGTTTCGGGACAGGACATAGCTCCGCTTAAGGAGAGAAACCAGGCGCTCGTAAGAGAGCGTAAGCGTCTTATCGCCGCTCTCGGACTTCCCGCGGATTATACGGACCTCAAATATACCTGCTCGGTTTGTAACGATACGGGATTTCTTGAGAATACCAAGGCTTGTAACTGCTTCCGCACTCTTCTTTACAAGGAGAATATAAAGTCCTCCGGAATGGGTAAGCTTATAGAGGAGCAGAGTTTTGAGAACTTTGACCTTGCGGTATACGGATATGACCCAACCGTGAGCGCAAAAATGCAGAACGTTATCAAGACGGCAAAGGATTTTGCTTACGGATTTTCAAAGGTAAAGGGCGAAAATTTGTTGCTTATGGGCAGCACGGGTACGGGTAAAACGCACGTTTCCACCTCAATAGCAAAGGTTATTATTGAGGGCGGTTACTACGTTCTTTACGACAGTGCGCAGAATATCGTTTCGGCGTTCGAGAACGATAAATTCAGAAGCGGATACGGTCCTTACGAGCCCGAGGCCGATAAGTATCTCGAATGCGATCTACTTATAATAGACGACCTCGGTACAGAGTTTGTAAATCAGTTCACGGTCTCCTGCCTTTACAATATCTTTACCACAAGACGCAACAGAGGTCTTTCCACTATAATATCCACGAACCTTGCTCCAACAGATTTAGCAAGTAAGTATGAGGGTAGAATATATTCAAGAATAGTCGGTATGGATTACAGAGTTCTTTTCTTTGACGGAAAGGATTACAGGCTCTTCGGAAAAAGAAGATAAACGTTTAAAAAGTAAACAAAGCTTCTCAAAAAGGAGATAAAAATGGAATCGTACATAAATATTGACAAGAATATGATAGTCGAAAAGACTGTTGGTGATATTGATGTTGTATGGCGTGACGTGAAGGAAGAGCCCTTTATGCTTCACGGCTTTTACGAGCCCTTGACAGAGCCGTATTTCCACCGTCTGCCAAGCGACGTAGCCGAGGCTACGAGCGTTGGCGTTTCAAAGCTTGAGCGTGAATCGGCCGGAGGGCGCGTAAGATTTTCAACCGATTCTCCTTATATAGCCGTAAGAGCGAAATTTAAGGCTGTCGGAAGATCCTCGCACCTGACTCTTATTTCAAGCGCGGGCTTTGATCTTTACGTTGACGGGGAGTTCGGCTCGAGATTTATAAAGGAATTCCGTATGCCCTACGATATGGTCGATTACTATGAGAACGCGATTCATCTCGAGGCGGGAATTATGCGCAGCTTCACCGTTAATTTTCCCGTTCATTCGGTTATTGAAAAGCTTGAGATAGGGCTTAAGCCCGATTCGAAGCTCGCCGCTCCCCGTCCTTACAAGAATTTTGAGCCCATCGTGATATACGGCTCTTCAATCGTACACGGTACCGCCGCTACACGCCCGGGACTCACCTATCCCGCCATGATTTCCCGCGATTTGAATATGGACTACAAAAATATAGGATTTTCGGGAATGGCGAAGGGCGAGGTAGCTATCGCAAGGTGGATGGCTACGCTTCCTATGAGCGTTTTCATTTGTGACTACGACCATAATACCCCGACAGATGAGCATCTTGAAAATACCCACTTCCGTTTGTATGAAATAATAAGGGAAAAGAATCCCGACGTGCCTTATATTATGATAAGCCGTCCTGATTTCTGGACTATGCCGCGAGATCAAAAAAGCATACTTAACCGCCGTGATACTATCATGCGCTCCTACCTTAAGGCTCGTGAAATGGGCGATAAAAATGTTTATTTCATTGACGGAATAAGCTTCTTCGCGACAACGCATCAGTTTGATCATACCGTTGACGGCTGCCACCCGAATGATACCGGATTTATCCGTATGGCAGACAGCATTGGAGCTGTGATCAAATACGCAATTGAAAAGAAGGAAGGTCTTTAAGATATGACGAACGAGGAAAGAATAAAAGCCTCAGAGCTTCCGAAAGGAAAATTTGACGTTGTTCTCGACACGGACGCTTATAACGAAATAGACGACCAGTTCGCGATAGCATATCTTTTAAGCTATCCCGAAAGAGCGGAAACGAAGGCTATTTATGCCGCTCCCTTCCATAACGGCAAATCAAACGGCCCAAGGGACGGTATGGAAAAGAGCTACGACGAGATATTTAAGCTTCTCGACCTTATGAAAATAAAGAAGGACGTATTCCGCGGCTCTGTTGACTATCTTCCCGACGAAAGCACGCCGATTGATTCGCCCGCGGCAAGAGATCTTGCGGAGCGTGTTCGGAATTACACTAAGGAAAAACCTCTTTATATAGTCGCAATAGGAGCGATAACGAACGTTGCCTCGGCTATTCTTTTGAACCCCGAGGTAGCAGAAAGAGCGGTGCTCGTATGGCTTGGCGGTCATGCTCTTCATTATCACGATACGAACGAGTTTAATATGAAGCAGGACGTTGCCGCTGCGAGAGTTATCTACAAGAGCGGTATTCCTTACGTTCAGCTGCCTTGCTTTGGCGTGGTTAGCGATTTTACGGTTTCAAAGCAGGAGCTTGAATATTGGTTCGCCGGCAAAAACGCGCTCTCCGATTATCTTGCGAAAAACGCGATAGCGGAAGCCGAGTCGTATGCCTCGGGCAGAAACTGGACGAGAGTTATATGGGACGTTACTGCTGTCGCATGGCTCTTTAACGATAACGACAGATTTATGTGTTCAAGAATTCTCGACAAGGCGTACCTTCCCGAATATAACAAAAAATATGAGACAGAGCCCACGGGATATCCCATGCGCTATGTCTACTATATCAAGCGCGACGCTTTGATGAATGATCTTATAAACAGGGTTACAAAGTAAATAAGTCTTGATAAATAATCTTATAACGAACTCAAAAAGTAAACTATTGTTAGAAAAACGCATTTGATAAATGTTATCGTCTGGCAAACGTTTATTATATCGGCAGTGAGGCTGAATGGAGTGCAATGACCGTCGGACAAAACAACGAAAAGCTTACCGGCGCAACCGTTCATTATAACCATCCTAACGAAGAGTAATTTGTTATAATCACGCTTCTGAAGAGTGATATAATTGAAGAAAAAAGGCGCTTTGCCGTCTGAGTACGGTTTTGTGTTTAAAGTGTTGATATAAGCAACGTTCGAAAATCAAATAAAAAGCGAGCGGCTCGTTCCCTGGTGAATCCGAGTCGCTCGCTATTTTTATTTAATTATGAGTCTCAAATGATTTTCTACGTTAAGAGCTGTAAAAAATCATTCCGCAATAAGCTGTCGATTAAGCGCGCTTGCTGATACCTGTAATGTGGGTATTAACGCCCTCGTACCAGTAAACGAAGCCTTCGATATCAACGAAGTCACCCGACTTGAGATTTGCGAATGCCTGATAGAGATAGGTATCGGGACCTGTGAGGTAACTCTCAACGCAGAAGGTGTAATCAACACTGTTCTTGGTAACGGTAACGTAGATATCGTTGCCGGGCACGCCGTTCTTGTAGGAAACATCCTTGATGGTCATTCCCTTGAAGGTAGCAAGCTGGTTCTGGTAATTGATAAGCTCGTCTGTACCGAGAAGGCTTGTAAGATCCTTTGCGGGAGCTATGTAAAATTCATCGTTATCAACGAAGGTGAAGGTAGCGTCAACTATCTCGATCTCGCCTGACCAAACTGCCTTATAGCCGGTTATTCTGATCTTAGTGCCGGGGGTAAGCTTTGCGGCATCCTCCTCGGAGCAAGCCATGTTGTATGCGAAGTAAGCGCCGTGGCGGTCTGCGAGATAAACGGTTATCTTGTTATCCCACCAGGACTGGTTAGCCTGAACGTAAGCCTCAACTATAACCTCTTCATCAACCTCTGCCGTCATATATTCAGCGTAGGTCATAGCGCCCTCGCCCTTTGCCTTTTCGATAGAGGTGATGTGGGTATTAACGCTCGTGTACCAGTAAAGGAAGCCTTCGACGTTAACCGAATCGCCTGCCTTAAGGGTTGCAAACGCCTTGTAAAGCTCGGTCTCGGGACCTGTGAGATAACGCTCAACGCAGAAGTCGTAATCAACGCCGTCCTTGGTGAAGGTAACGTAGATATCGTCACCGGGCTCGCCGTTTTTATAAGAGATATTCTTTATGATAAGCTCCTTGAAGGAGGCGAGCTGATTCTGATAATCAACGAGTGCATCGGTGCCAAGAACGTCGGTGAGATCCTTTGCCTCCGCAACGTATGTATCCGCCCCTTCAACGAAGGTGAAGGTAGCGTCAACTATCTCAACTTCGCCTTCCCAAATAGCCTTGTAGCCTTCAATTCTGATCTTAGTGCCGGGGGTAAGCTTTGCGGCGTCCTCCTCGGAGCAAGCCATGTTGTATGCGAAGTAAGCTCCGTCGCGGTCCGCGAGATAAACGGTAATCTTGTTATCCCACCATGACTGATGAGCCTGAACGTAAGCCTCAACGACAACCTCTTCGTCAACGCCTGCAGCCATGTATTCAGCGTAGGTCATAGAGGGAGCGGCAACACCCGTGATATGAGTGTTAACGCCTGCGTACCAGTAAACAAATCCCGTAACGTCAACAACGTCGCCTGCCTTAAGGGTTGCAAACGCTTGGTAAAGCTCGGTCTCGGGGCCTGTGAGGTAACGCTCAACGCAGAAGCTGTAATCAACGCCGTCCTTAGTGAAGGTAACGTAGATATCGTCACCAGGCTCGCCGTTCTTGTAGGTGATTTCCTTTACGGTGAGCTTTTTGAAGGTAGCAAGCTGATTCTGATAGTTGATAAGAGCATCGGTTCCAAGAACGCTCGTGAGATCCTTTGCGGGAGCAACGTAGGTGTCAGCATTCTCAACGAAGGTGAAGGTAGCGTCAACTATTTCAATTTCGCCTTCCCAAATAGCCTTGTAGCCTGTAATTCTGATCTTGGTGCCGGGGGTAAGCTTTGCGGCATCCTCCTCGGAGCAAGCCATGTTGTATGCGAAGTAAGCTCCGTCGCGGTCCGCGAGATAAACGGTAACCTTGTTATCCCACCATGACTGATGAGCCTGAACGTAAGCCTCAACGATAACCTCTTCGTCAACCTTTGCCGCTACGTACTCGGCGTAGGTCATAACGTTTTTGTCATCGGTGCCGGGCTTTTCGTTTTCATCCGTGTTGTTTTGATCGTCTTTGTTGCAGTCCTTATCGCAATCGTCTTCGAACTCGATTCCGAACCAGCCGCCAACGGTTTCTTTAACCTTGTTGAAGCCGTCGACAGTCTTATCCTTAACGGTTTCAAAAACCTCATTCGGCGAGCAAGCTGTCAGTGTTGACATAGCAAGAACCAAAACAAGAACTAACGTGAGTAATTTTTTCATTTTTCTTTCCTCTTCTTTATATATTTTTTTATTTTTGGTCATTTGGATTTAGAAAGCCTTTTATTTCTTTTCGTTAAGCTTATAAAGGGCGTTCATTTCTTTATAGAGATTAGCGACGTACGCGTCGTCAACCGTTTTGTTTCTGCGCGCAGCCTTTGTAACCTCCTCTATAAGCTGACCCGCGGCGTTTCTGAGGGATGCCGAGCCGTTGAATACGGGAGTTACGAAGGTGTTGTTTATATTGTTGAGAACGAGCTTCGTCGCGTCAAGCTTAATGCTGTAATAAAGCTCGTTGTTTTCACCGCTTTTTGAAAGATAGCTCTGATACTCGTTACTGTTATGCGCCTTTGTGGTTACTGGAATATATCCTTCGGTTGAGGCGTAGCTTATCTGAACGTCGTTGGTAAGAAGATACTGAAGGAATAACCACGAAGCGAGAACCTCGTCCTTGCTTTCCTTATTGAAAAGACATACTGATGGGCCCTGGGATATCATTTTGGGAGCTTCCGTATTGTACTGAGGAATGGTCTTTACGACCGTCTCAAATTCAACTATCTCGTTTTCCGCTATATCCATATTGGGAGCGTCGGTTCCCATCCAGCTTGCGCCGGCTGTTGAATCTATCGCGAAGATACACTGACCGCGGTTTAAGAAGTTTGCGGGATAGCTTGAAATTTTGAAGGTGGAGAATGCCTTTGATTTCGCGTGATCCGCAATCTCAAAGAGAAGCGACTTCGTGCTGTCGTTGAATAAAAGGTTATCGCCGCTCGCGTTTGAATAGCCCGTGCCCTTTTGCTCAACCATCTGTATCATCATATTGTCAGTGGATTTATAGATGAAGGGGATAAGTGTTTTCTGACCGTTGACCTTGAAGGTCTCACCGTCGCTTTCCTTTGCGAGAGCTGCCTCCGAAACCTCCCAGATAAAGTCCCACGTAAGCTTTTCGGGAACGGTGTATCCGAGCTTTTCAACGTAGGTCTTGTTTATATAACAAGCCTCGGTCGAGCGAAGGAAGGGAAGAGCGTAGTGCTTTCCGTCTATAACACACTCGTTAAGGAATTTACCGACTATTTCGTCCTTCTTTACGGAATCAAATTTAACCGCGCTTCCGCCAAGACCGTATTTCGCGTCACTCATAAGCTCGTCAAGCGGAACTACCACGTTAGAGCCCTGCATATAGGTCGCTATGTGGTCGGGATAGGTGATGCATACGTTGGGAGTCGTTTTCGTCGCGATGTTTCTTATAACGTCCTCGTATATTCTGCCGTAGTCGGTGTAAAGCTCAAGATTGACCTTGATATTGGGATATATCTTCTCAAAGTCCGCTATCGCTTTTTTGTAGATCTCAACCTGAGTCAGATTCGTATCGTTCTTTGCCCAGAAGCTGATAGTATACTGCTTGTTTTCATCAAACTCAGCGGGAACGTCGAATTTTGGAAGTTCGACTTTCTTGTGGCATCCGGCAAGTGACAAGAGCGAAAGAATCATAGTCAAAGCAAGTGCCAGCGATATTATTTTTCTCATCCTTTTGTGCCTCCTCTTGCGACGCCCTCCATGATTTTTTTGCGGAAGGCGAGAAATAGAATGATAAGTGGTAGGGAAATGACGGTTACCGCCGCCATCATTCCCGGAATATTTTCACGGCCGAAGCCACCCTCTCGGATAGCCTGTATACCGTTCGAAACGAGATAATAGTTTTCATCGTCCGTGATAAGACGGGGCCAGATATACGAGTTCCAGCACTCGATTATCTTAAGAATCGTTACCGTCACTATCGTGGGCGCGCACATGGGTACCAACACCTTGATAAGATACTTGAGGTCGGACGTTCCGTCAACCTTAGCCGCATAGTAAAGCTCGTCGGGAACGGCGGCAAAATTTTCTTTCAAAAGGTAGATATAAAATACCGAGGTCACCGACGGAAGAATAAGTCCCATAAACGTATTTCTGAGTCCCATATTCGTTATCGTTATGAAGTTGGTGATAACGACGAGCTCCGAGGGTATCATCATCAGTGAGAGAAAGACCGTAAACGCTAAGTTCTTGCCCTTAAAATTGAGTCTTGCAAAGGCGAATGCGGCAAGTATCGTTACAACGAGCATAACAGCCGTCGTAAGAAGCGTGAATATCACGGTGTTAAGGAAATAATCTGCGAGAGGGACTGCCGTAAACGCCGTTTTGTAGTTTTCTAAGGTGGGGTCATCGGGAAAGAATTTTGGTGTGCTTTCGGCGTTGTAAGAGCCGTAGCTCTTGAATGACGTGAGTATCATCCAGTAGAACGGGAATAGAACTATCACCGCCCATATACCGAGCATAACGTAGGTGAAAATCTTCGTTACCCTTCGTCTCGCTTCGGCGCGCTTTTGCTTCAGAAGTAAGCTGTTTTCCATTTCTACCTCCTCAGCGACGGACGCTTTTTTTTCTTACCAGCAGGTTTATTGCCGTAATGGTAAGGATTATAACGAACAGAATAATTGCCGCCGCGGAAGCGTACGAGGGGTATCCTCCTCCGTCACCGTAGAGCATATCGTATACGTAGCCGACGATTGTGTTCATTTCGGCAACGTTTAACTGAGTGCCGAATATCGCAACGGCGTCGCTATACGCCTTGAACGCTCCGATAAAGCCGGTGATTATAAGGTAGAACAGCATCGGCAAAATCGAGGGCAGAGTTATTCTCGTGAACACACGCCATCTCGGTGTACCGTCTATCATTGCCGCTTTGTAGTAGTCGTCGTTTACCGAGGCGAGAGCGCTCGTGAGTACAAGCACCTTGAAGGGAAGCACCACCCATACGGTGTATACGCAAAGCACGAACATCTTAGCCGCGTAAGGTCCGTCTATAAAGTCTATCGGGTCTATACCGAAAACCGAAAGAATAATGTTTATAAGTCCGTCGGTGTATTCGGTTTTCGCGAAAAGTATCATAAATACAAGACCTACCGCAAGCGTATTCGTAACGTACGGAAGGAAGAATATAGTCTGAAACATATGACGCAGCTTCTTTATGGAAGCGAGCCCCACGGAAATCGCAAGCGCTAAAAGCGTTGAGACGGGTACGGTTATTATAACCAGGATAAACGTGTTTTTGATAGCCTTTATAAAGTAAGGATCCTTGAGAACGTAAGCGTAATTGTACGTTCCGACGCCGTAATAGGTCTGCGACGCGAAATTGTATCCTTCCTCAAACGAATATATAAGAACGTCGATAAGGGGATATACCAAAAACACGCCGAGAAACAGCGTCGCGGGCAGAAGATAGAGCCAGCCCTTGAGATTGTTTTTATCCATTTTTCCCCCTCCTATTCTTATTTCTGAAATACTTTGGTAAGTATTATAGCAGATTTTATTCGAATAGTCAATACCCACGCACATTATTATTTTTATATTTGCGTACGCTGATATGCGCACGTGTGAGCGAGAGAGAAAAAACGCAATTGAAAAGCAAAAGAATTTCTGTGTCTTGCAATGCGCGTGTGCCGCACCGTGTTAAATTAAAACGGCATAAAAATGACCGCCTTGGCATTTTATCAACCAAAGCGGTTTTGTACGGTATTTGCAAAAATATATTAATATCTTCCTCTGCGAGAGGCCTTTTCTTCCTTCGCGTAAACGCGTCTGTATACGAAAATATAGAAAAGTATTCCCGCGGCTACTTCAAGCACGGGTAAGAATAAAAGCCAGAATTTCCCGAAAAGAAGAATGTACGCAAGGCTCAGCGCGATTGCCGTTACTATTTCCAAAACTCTCGAGCAGATTATCCAGATTTCTTCTTCCTTGTCAAAATATCCTATCGGAATGTAGATTAAGAAAACTCCGGCAAGAATAAGAGAAACTATCCACGTTTTCGGTATGACGAGAGCAAAGATCAAAAGGTTAAGGATAAGAAATCCAACTGAAAAGAACAGGGTGAATTTTTCAACAAAGGCGCAAGCAAAGTCGGACATATAATCATTGCGATCGTTTCGCATAATTTTGTACCTCCTAAAACTATCGTTATACAAAATGCACTTAGTTGTAAATAATTAGTTACAATTTGCGTTAATTCAACCAAGAATTTAAGGTTTTTGCCGTTTCTTCAAGAGTCTCAATTTTATCGTCGTGCATGAATTCAAGCATGTAATTCAAGTCTTTTTCACGGAGCAATTCCATATATTTTTTCCAGTCCGATTCCTTAGCCGCAAGCGGAAGTCGGTTTTTTCTTTCCCACGAAAAGACGTGAACCGCTACGATATACGGAAGAAGAGCTTTTATCGAATCGAGATTGTAGGAAAGCGGTCTGTGCTGATTGGGCTGCCACATCATTTTGAGATTTTCCGCTCCTACGTCGGAGAGAAATTTAAGCGATGTGTGATATTCGTCCGTCAGGGAGCTTGGGTGACATTCAAGGGCGACCGTTACGTTTTTCTCTTTTGCGAGAGCGCATATTCGCTTTGCGTCAAGGACGTACTTTTCGTATTCCTCGGCGGTAAAGGTATCGCTCGGCTTATTCATTCCGGGCCACACGCGTATAATCCTTGTACCGAGCGCATGAGCCGAGGCGAGAACCTTGTCGAAAAGATTTTCTTCACTTTGACCTATGACGTAATATGAGCCGTATTCGGCTACCTCAAGTCCGCATCCGTGTGTGATTTTAACTGCTTTTTCAGCCTCTGTGATATCTCCGTGCGGAACGTGAACGTCGCCGCCCCATTCGACCGAGTCAAGCCCCGCTCTTTTAGTATATTCGGCAATTTCTTCCTTGGAATATTTTCTGAAGGATATTGATACTACGCCAGTTTTGTTCATCGCAATGAGCTCCTTGATTTCGCATATGCTTTTAAGGTCTGTCGCCGCGAACAAAATATTATATCCGCAACGACCTTATAAGTTTAACATACATTTGTGAAAAAATCAAGCGTTTGGCGGCGTATATTTACATTTTGGGCACATCTGTTTTTTTAAGGCGTATTGTGCTTGCTTTTTTCTACGGAGAGGCTTTAAAAATTAAAAACAATTAAAAAAAACAAAAATATATTGATTTTTCTGTCGTTTTATATTATTATTTATTATGTATGAGTATGCACCGATACAAAAACATCAAAAGACGGCTTCCGGGACTTTTTCCCGAGAGCGAGTCACGCGGCATACAACGCATCGATCATACGATGTCGGAGGCACAGGTATTTATTTCTCGAAGAAAGGAGAATAATCGACATTAATAGGTAAGTCATCGCTTCTTCGCCACGCAAGGAGGTCCTTGCGAATAATTATTAAGGCGGTCGGAGAAAACGCTTCTGCGTCCGCTGTAAAACTGTGAGGTCATTTATGATTGGATTTATTCCGTATTTGACGGTTTTTGCTCTTGTTGCTCTTATGCTCCTCGGGGCGTATCAGATAAGAAAAAAGGGCTATGAGCTGTCAAAATTTACCCGTCCCGCAGCAATAGTATTGTTCGCGGTAATGTGCATAAGATATCTTTGGAACGCCAATTCAATCGCGCTTTTCGAAACTCGCGCTCTTGATATGTTTTCACCTTTCGGTGACAGCGCAATGCTGAAAACGCTTATAGCCGTTCTTCTTATATGGTTTTCTTATGCTGCTATGTTCGCCGTTGTGTTCAGTGAATTTTATAATTATAAAACGCTAAGACACATGGCTAACTTCTTCTCTGTTCCCGTGTTCCTTCTCGTGCTTGTCTTCTTCAAAATATACGTTATAGGCTCGTACACGGAGGCAGGATATACGCTTTCCGATATTAGAGTATGGGGCGTGATGGTAGAAATTGCGCTCGGTATAGCGATACCGGCGTCGAGAGTTCTTGTTGAGTCGAAATTCCCCGTACCGACGAGGATAGAGACAAAGAGCTTTATTGCGATTTTGCCCTTTGCGGTGCTCGCTATTATGCCCTGCTACGTTCCCCAGGCGATCTTCGGATACGTTGCGGATAATATCAGAGTTCAGGGCGTCAATCAGATACATAGATTCGTTATATACGGAGCTATAATAGTGCCGTTCCTTATTTTCCACGCATTTAAGGACAAGCCCGAGGACGTAAAGAGAATGGCTATGCTTTATCTTTCGCTCTCGCTTTTGTGGTCTTATATGGCGTACAGAGATCTTGTCGGAATGACCGACGAGGGACTTACGGGTTGGATAGTTCCGACGAACCTTCCGCTCCACCTTTGTAACACGGCTATGTTTATCATTCCGCTGTGTCTTGCGTTCAGACTGAATAAGGTATTTTACTTTACTCTGTTCATCAACGTGCTCGGCGCGTTCATCGCTATGATCGTTCCAAACACCGAAAGCACTGTAAACGCGCTTGGCGCAGTACGTATCCACTTCTGGATAAATCACTATCCCGCATTCTTTATGCCGATTCTTCTCATAGCGTTGAAGCTCTTTGAACGTCCTAAGTTCAAGCAATGGCTTTATTCTCAGGCGGCGTTCGCGGTATACTTCGTATTCATACTTATTTTTAACGCTTGGTTTACCAACTATGACTCGGGGGTTGACTTCTTCTTCCTTAACAGCGATTTCATAGTTGAAAAGCTCGGCAAATGGGCAGAGGATACGAGAGATCTTGCCGTAAGCTTTAATATCAAGGATTTGACGTTTACGTTCTATCCCGTGTACCAGGCGATATTCTACTTTGTTTACGTTGCGGTTTCGGCGGGAATGTGGTTCCTTTACGCGCTTCTCTTTACTACGTGGGACGCAGCAGAGGATAGAAGACTTAAAGAAAGAGATTATAAGGATATGAAAAAGAAATTAAACGAATTCCTCGGAGGCAGAGCGGCTTCTGAGCCCGCTACGGGAGATAATTCACCAAAGCTCGTTCTCCGTGAATTCTCAAAGAAATACGGAGCGAATAAGCATTATTCCGTCGATCACGTTTCCCTCGAGGTAAACGGCGGAGAGGTATTTGGCTTCCTCGGCCCCAACGGAGCGGGTAAGTCGACGATCATCAAAAGCGTCGTAGGTATTCAGACTATCACCTCGGGCGATATCGAGATATGCGGCTACAACGTGCAGATGCAGCCCGTGGAGGCAAAGCTTCATACAGGCTTCGTGCCCGACCATTATGCGCTTTACGAAAACCTCACGGGAAGAGAATATATCAATTATATTGCGGATCTTTTCGAGGTTAAGCGTAAGTATAGAGATGAAATAATTGAAAAGTACGTTGAGCGCTTCCAGCTCACAGGCTCGTTCGATAACCAGATGAAGACCTATTCGCACGGTATGAAGCAGAAGATCACCATTATGGCAGCTCTCGTTCATAACCCGGCGGTATGGATTCTTGACGAGCCCCTTACAGGTCTTGACCCTACGAGCATTCACGAGGTTAAGGAATGTATGAAGGAGCATGCGGCTCAGGGCAATATCGTTTTCTTCTCCTCGCACATTATCGACGTCGTTGAAAAAATATGCGACAGAATAGCTATCATTAAAAAGGGTAAGCTCAGAGCATGCGTAACCCTTAAGGAGCTTGAGGAAAAGGGAATTGACCTCGAGCAGTTCTATTTAAGCATCATTAACGCGGAAAGCGACGAGGCAACGGAGGCAGTCGTGAGAGCCGCGGTATCGGGGGAGGTCGCCGAGGCATGAGGAATCTTATGATTCTCGTAAAAATGCAACTCAAGGAGCGACTGAACTTTAAGCGTCTTGACGTTAAAAACGTTAAGAAATTCAACATAGTGATATCAATTTTAGGAACGGTACTGAAATTCGCTATGGTTTTCGCTCTTTGCTTCGCATTTTTATTCGTAGCGAAAAAGCTGAGCCTGTTTGCGCCTAACAGAGTACCCGGCGAGGTTATGTCGCTTCTCTTTAGCGCAATGCTTTTAGCATCCGTCTTTTCGTGCGTTGTCGGACTTACGAAGTCGGTTTACTACGCCAACGATAACGCAGTGCTTTTGACGCTTCCGTGTAAGCCTGTTCAGGTTTACCTTTCGAAAATAGTTATATTCTTTATTTTCGAGCTTAAGCGCAATCTCTCGTTTATGGTTCCGCTCTTCATCGCTTACTTCTTTACGCACGGATACGGCTTCTTTGCGTATATATGGATGCTTGTATGCGTGGCGGTCATATCTCTTCTTACCGTTGCGATAGGAGCGCTTCTTTCGATACCTTCTATGTGGATAGCGAGCTTCTTTAAGCAGCGCAAGTGGCTGCAGATGTCGCTTCTCGTGATATCCGTGGCAGCTGCCGTATACGCTCTGTTCGCCGCTATTTCTCTTATCCCCGAGGATATCAACATAATCAAGAGGTGGTATGAGATACAGACTCATATACACAACTTCTTCTATGGAACGTATCCCGATAAATTCGCAGTCTTGAATGAGATGACCGTTCTCTTCTTAGGTGAGAGAAATGTTATGGGCGCTATGGTCTTTCCGCTCGGAGCGACCGCTATAAAATTCCTTATTCTTTTAGGAGTAACGGCGGCTCTTCTCGTTCTGGGAGTCCTCATAGTTAAGCCTATGTTCTATTCAATGGCAAGTAAGCCCTTCGAGTATCTTAAAAAGCCTGTAAAGCCAAAGACTAATAAGGCGCGTCCGAGACGCTGGAGCGCTGTATATCACGAGTGGCTTATCGCCTGCAAGAGCTCGAGCAGAATGTCCGCTAACGTCGGCGTGCTTGTAGCAATACCGATGCTTATACTTCTCCTTAACAAGATATTCCTCGCAATGAGCACAAGAACCCTCGGAGATCATATGGTCGTTGCCTTCAACGTGCTTATCATTCTTCTTGTTTCTCTTAACGCAAACTGTTCTGCGGCAAGTATTTTCTCACGAGAGGGAAGAAGCAGCTATCTTGTCAAAACCCAGCCGTCAAAGTATTCGCTTCTGATACTTTCGAAGCTGATGCCCAACACCGTGTTCGCTTGCGCTTCGATCGTGGCAACGTTCGTTATTATGATAGATACGCTTGCGATCGAATTTGGACAGCTCGTTCTTTTAATGCTCGGAATTTTATTCATATATCTTGCTCATATGCTTTATTCGGCTGAGTTTGACCTTATGAATCCTCAGATAGAGATTTACGCCACGGTGGGAAACTCAGAGAGTAACCCCAACGAAACGAAATCCACCGTTTTGGCGTTCGTTATCTCCTTCGTAACCGCGCTTGCGGTATTTCTTCTCTTGGCAGAGGGAAGCGGAAACGTTTTCTTGAAGCTGGTTATAGTGAGCTTAGCCTTGCTTTGCTACAGAATGTACGTATTTTTCGCAAAGCTTCGACTTTACTATAACGAGAAATAAGGAGGGTGGAAAATGAAAAAATCAGTAGTAATTCTTATCGCTGTTATATACGTTGCGGCGGTTGCTCTCGTAAGCTTCTTCGGTATCAGAGCCGAGCTTCTTGAGGAAACCGTATACGTTCAGAATATCGAGCTTGTCAATAAGGATATCAACAAAAATACCAATCCTCACAGTGTTGTAATACCTTTCAGAACCGACGGACCGACTGAATATCAGCTTGACTGGAGAGTAACTCCTACCAATGCGACGAATACAACCGTTATTTTCAACTACGACAAAAGCAAAAATTACGCAACCGTTGATGAGAAGGGACTCGTTACCTTCACAAGACCGGGAACTATAACGGTTACGCTTACCCCCGCGGACGGAACGGTGCTTCCTTCTGTCGTTCAGCTTAAGATAGTAGCTGTAAAATTCGGGTAAAAAACTTATTTTAGCCTGGTGAAAAATGAAAAAGAAAAGAAAAAACAATACGGCAAAAGCAAAAAAGGAAAGAGCCGGTATCAGCCGTCGGACTTTGATAATTATAGCTGCCGCAGTGCTGATACTTGCCACGCTCCTTACCGTTCTCTTGCTTTATCTGAGACCTATAAGGTCTATAGAGATAACCAACGGCGACGTAAAATACAATGCGTCTATGGGAAAATACGTCACGCTTTCGTTTGATTCGAACGGAGTGGCGCAATACCAAATCGACTATACGACGGCGCCTCGTTTCTTAAAAAGCCGTGACGTAAGGTTTGAATACGATGAAGGGGACGGCGTTACGGTTGACGAGAACGGTCTCGTTACCTTCACCTCCGCGCCTTACGGCGACGGGACTCTCAATTCGGTTAAGGTAAGACTCGTGTCGAAAAACGGCAGAGGCGATGCTGAGGACAGTATTTTTATAATAGCGAGAAAGCAGTGATCCTTTGATGAATGTAACCGTTCAAAGCGCCTTTTGCCTTCTGTGTTTTTAAAATAGCTTTATATTTATACCGCTTCGTAAAATTATGCGGAGTATACAAAAATCAATGAAGGGAGATGTATAGAAAAAACATTTTGTGATAGTATAGTTGCGCTAACGAAGCGTAAAATGTGGATTTTGTAAACAAAACATTGCAAAATCAAGAAAAAAGATTTTCTATTAAGAAAGGACAGAGAAAATGAAAAAGAAACTTCTGACTATTTTGATGGTTGTTTTAGCCATCTCTTGCGTACTCACCTCCTGCCTTCGCGGACAGAAGAAGCCCGAAAGCATTGAGGTAGACAAAACCACTATTAAAACCGAATATAAGCTTAACGAAACCCCCGATTTTTCCGGTATTAAGGTAACCGTTAAGTACAATGACGACAGCACCGAGGTAATCGGAGCGGATAAGCTTACTGTAGGAACGGTTGACACCGCTACCGCAGGAACAAAGAAGCTCACCGTAACCTACGAGGGTATCACGGTAACCGTTGATATCACCGTTAAGGGTGAGAGCATAAATGACGAGGAGCAACAGAGACCCGAATACATCATAATGGGAGCGGAGCTTCCCGCAAGCCTTACTACCCTTGACGGTAAGAAGGTTGCGTTCAGAGATAAGACTCAGGGATACGTTGTAGGCGACGACAATGCGTACGTGCTTACCCTTGATATCACGGTTCTTAACTCAAATAACGAGCTTGTTGATACCGTAAAGGACTACGTAAGCGCATCAAAGGTTTATCTCATCGAGGGCGAGACCGCTACTCTTCTTGAGGGCGAGAGCATCGCTGCTTACGTTGCTATTGACGAAAACAAGAACTCCTTCGATTTCACAGAGGCTGCCATCGGCAAGACCTTCAAAATCGTTACACGCCCCGCATCCAACCTTGGTGTTGACGAGGCTGACGCTACCTGTGAGCACGTTGTAACCGTTGTTGACGGCTATAACATCTACGACGCAAAGGAGCTTAACTTTATTACTAACGATACCGATGCCGAGTTCGGTCTTGACGACGAATTCAAGCAGGTTGAGATAGTTGACGCATTCCTTGCCGCTAACGGACTTACAAGACCCGAGAAGCTTGCCGGCGTGGTTCTTCACGGTGACATTGTTCTTACCAAGAACGATATCCCCGCGGGATATATCACTCCCGCATCCGCAGGTACAGCCGCAGGATATCTTTACGACTTTATGATGGTATACCGTCATATGGTAACTAAGGACGTTCCTACCTTCAGCATTTACGGTAACTACTACACGATAGACTCCAAGAATCTTCCCAAGGTTCCCCCGAAGGACGATGCTTATAACGGCGACGGTATTTCCAATACGGCGCTCTTCATGTTCACGGTAGATCAGACTATAACCGATACGAGAAATGACGACGGTACGGCAAAGCAGGCGGGCGTTGAGGCAGACGCTTACAAGAGCTACAATCCCGCTGATTACGTTACCAACGTAATAAACCTCGCTATGAGAGATAACGAGCCCAACAGTAACCTTAACGCTGATGATTTCCTTGACGCCGCAAAGCGCGGACTTCTCGGCTTCAAGACAAGATTCCACACCGTTAATATCACTAACACCAGAGTTGAAGCGTTCATGCTTTCTCTCCTTACCGACTACGACCATCAGGTAGTAAATCTCAACAAGGTTGATTTCTATAACGCTTGGCAGAACCACATCTTCGCATCCTCGAAGAATCTTCTTTGGGAAAGAAACAATGCGTCGGATATAGCTCCCAGCGAGGTATACTATCAGCCTACTATCAATATTATTGATTCAAGAGTTGCTAAGTGCGGCGGTCCCGTAATTATTTCTCAGACCGACGACCTTGAAGATGCATCCTGCGCAAAATCCGCAAACGTTATCAATATCGACGATAAATCCGACGTATATTCCTACGTTAACGGAAGCGAGGCTTGGTTCGTAGCGTACGGCGTTAAGGATATAGCTACCATGATTCTTGGACTGAGCACTCATATTGAGAACGTTGGAAAGCTTAATGGTCTTAACGCAGGCTTCGTTACCAAGGTTGGAGATACCATCGCAATGAATCTTATTATGGCTAATATGCCCTCAGGAAGTGGACTTACTATGGGCGGCCCCGACGTTGACGGTAAGCTCACTATTGGCGGCGACGTCGTTATGAATATGAACGACGGCGAGAACCCCGTGGTTGATGCATATCTCACAGGAATCAAAGCGATGATGAATAAAGACGCTCCCGTATTCCAGACCTCCGCAGGCGGTACTTGCGCATCCGACGGAGCGCAGGCAGTATTCGGCGTTGATTTCAGCGGCGGAATGGAGAACGTTAAGTACGGAGTAGAATATCTTACTCCCGAATGCTTCCAGGGTAAGTATATTACGCTCTACTACAATGGAATTTCAATTTCCTTCGAGTATTTCGTAACCCCTATGGCTCAGTAATTTAAAGCCGAGGCGAAAAAACTATAAAAAGCAGAACCGAAGGCTCGTTTTGAGTCTTCGGTTCTTTTAATACATTTAAAAAGTCAATGATTTTTGACGAGGCAAAAAGGGCGACCCGCTAATGCAGGCCGCCCAAATTTTATTAGGTTTTGTTTTTTATGAGATTATTCCGCAAGAACGAACGTTATGTAGAACTCGCCCTCGCCTTCGATTGCGAAGGTGTATTCAATGATTTCGTGCTCTATTTCCTGCGCGTAGACTTTTTCACCGTTAGCGTTGAAAAAGTAGTATTTTCCCGTTTCCTCGTCGAAGAAAAACTCAAGTTTGCCAATTTCATTGCCCGAGCCACTGAAATCGATGATTTCCTGTTCATATTCTTCGTTATCCAAGGGAACAAGAGGACCGTCTAAGGGTTCGTCGGAATTTTCGCCGCCGTACTCGAAGTCGTTATCACCATTCGAGCCGCCGATGGTATTAAACAAGGGAGTGGGGATTACGAATCTGTCAACGTCGTATACAAGTCTTACGCCGTTTTCGGTGTAAATTACCTTGTAAGTCCAGTCGTAATATACCTCGCCGAGAAGCTCAAGGAACAAAGAGCTTGTGTAAGCGCCGTTGTCAATACCAACAGAAGCCTCATATGCGAAGAGATTCATTTCGTTGAGCTTGATATATGATGTGATCTTGCTTTCGCTTTCGGTTTCCGTAGTGGTTAATGCAACCTCGTATTTATTCTCGTCTACGGTACCATCTGCGATAATGCCGTCGGGAGTAATGCTGAGCGAGGTATCAAGGATTATGTTCTTGCCCTGGGTTATCTTTGCCACAAAGTCTATTCCCGTAAGAATTTCGGCGTCAAAGGTTCTGTCAAGCGTTACGAGTATAAGAATATCGTCAGCTGTGATCTTGATTCCGTTTTCAAGAACCTCAACAACTCCTGTGGTATCAGAAAGCTTGTCGTAAAGCGTGATAACGCCGTCATTGGTCGCTAAGGTAAGGTCGAGAAGTATCTCGTGCTTAAGATATTCGTCAGTACCGATCACGTCGCCCGTTTCGGGATCAATAACGTCCTCGGTGTGAGTAACAAATCCGCCGAGAATAAGTGAGCCGGCAGTAAGCTTTCCGTCTGTAACGGTAGCATCAATATCGGTAAATACCTCGCCTGCGTATGATACGTCAAATACAAATTTCTCGGTCGTGCCCGTTGTTATCTTGGAAGCCTTGATATCCCAGTAAACGTCCTCGCCGTACTTCGAAATGAAGCTGAAGGACTTTTCGCCCGCCTTGTTAACTACTGTGAGGGTTGCGGTGATAGTATCGTTGAGAACGTAGGTGTAGGTAGAAACGCCGTCCTTTTCGGTGTAGGCAGCCTCGAGGTCGAGAATGTTATAAAGCACCTTTTCGCTCTCGGGCTCGGCATTGGGATCGTCGGTATCATTTTCATCGAAGGTGTAGCCGTTTACAACAAGATTGAAGTCGCCAAATACGCCGTCGGTAAGAGTTACGCCCGTATCAATGAGAATGTTTTCGCTATCCGCTATTATTATGGAGTATTTTTCCGTTGTAACGCCGTCGCTGACTATCGTTTCGTGAACGGCGGTGAGGATAGCAAGAACTTTACCGTTTTGCTCTACTGAGAATGCAACGCCCTCATTATTGGGATCCTCGGAAAGAGCGAAGGTGAGCTTCGTTACGGCATCGTAAACCGTTACTGTGTGAAGGAGAGTCTTTTCGTCGTAAACGTAAGTAACCTTGATATCGGCAAGGGTTACAACCTTCTTTTCCTCGGTTGTCTCTTCGGTTGCCTCTATCGGCTCGGTATCAACGGAGCCGCCGTTTGCTTCGGGCTCGGTGTTAAGAATATTGTCGTCCGTTTCGGGCTCGGTGGGCTCATATCCGTCAGCTTTGAAGGAAAGATCCTTGAACGTTCCGTTTTCAAATGTGAGTATGCCGTTAAGGAGAGTTACGTCACCCTCTTTAACGAAAATTTCGTAAGTCTCGGTCGTTACCTCGTTTTCGGTCTCGGAGGTGTAATGAACGCCGGCATTCAAAATAACGGTCTTGTTTTCCGTAACGGTTATGATAATACCGCTGTTGTCGGGGATTTCGCTTACCGATACGTTGATTGCGGTACCGTCAAGTAAAACGATTACGTTGTGAACGTCACCGCTAAAGTCATAGCTAACCGAAATTACGGTTTCCGTAACCTTAGGCTCGGCGTACTCGTTTCCGTCCTCATCCTCGTATTCATAGGTGTAAGCAATAGCGTTAGCAAGCTTGAATATGCCGTCCTCGAGAGTTACCGCACCGTCAAGCATCTTTTCGCCCGCTACCGTGAAGAGTAAGCTGTAGATCTCGGTAGTAACCTCGTTTTCGGAAGATGCTTCATAGCCAAACTGCATTTCCGCTATCAAATCCGCTCCGCTAAAGAAGCTTACGGTAACCGTTTCGTCGGTGATGGAAGCTTCTACCTTATTTGCGGCGTTTATCATAACTATCGAGATAGCGTTTGCACCGATCTGAACGTTTAAGTCGAACTCGTCTATAGTTGCTTCTATTTTGCTGAGATTGCCCTCAGCGTCGAATATTACGTGAACCTCTGTTGCCTCGTCAAGAAGGTCGATAAAATCAGCAAGCTCCTCGGTGATGCTTATCTCATAGCCGAGATATATGGAGAGAGCAGCGTCTATCGAGAGATTTGTAACGGTGTAAACAACGTTATTTACAGCGTTCTTGAAGAGCATTACAGCCTGATCGTAATCAGCGCCGGGGTTACTTGCAACGATGTTTTCCGCAACGATTCCCGCAACGGTCTTATTGTAATTCTTCGCAATTTCTGCCTGAATGCTGAATTCATATCCGCTTGTGAGATAGATGTACATATCTATAAGCTCGTAAGCCTTTTCAATTTCAACTCCCGCAAGGCTTGCGAACGAAACGACTCTGTTCATAAGATCCATAACCGTGAGGTCGGGGATAGAAACGGCGATAGCCATTATGCTCTTAGTTGTGTCGGCGCCGTAAAGCTTGTTGAGAAGATCGCCTAAGGTGGCGCTGCTGTCAAGAGCGTCGGATATCTCCTTAAGAGCGTTTACATTAAGGGTGTAAACCGTGCTGCCGTCAAGCTCGGTGGAAGCCTTTACGATATTGCCCGCTACAAGAGAGAGGAGCGCGCCAAGGTCTGTGAGAGAATCGGTGTCAGCCTCGGGAAGCTCGATCTTGTCAAGCGCGGAGATAAGAGCCATTACGGTGTCGGTGAGCTCTCCGGCTCTGTCGCTGAGATAAATTGCGGTAACGAGCTCTTCAAATTCCATACCGAGAGCCTCCGCAATAGCGGAGAAGAACACCTCGTTTACGGTAAGCTCGTCTTCAAACGTTGTAACTCCGTCAAATTCTACTGAGATTGAAACGTCGTTGCCGTTTAAGTAAATCTCGAGCGCACCGGCGTTATCAAACGTTGCGGGCATCTCTACCTCGCCTGAGGGAACGGAGCCGTCGAGAAGCTTTGCCGCGGTTCCGAATTCGAGCTTGAGGTAACCCTTTGCCGCTATACCGTCGGAGCTGAGCTGAGCCTCGGCAACCTTGAAGGCGATGAACATCTTATCGCCGTTCGCGTTGGTGTAATCGGAAAGCTCTCTTACGAGCGCTATGTTAGAGCCCTTCGTTGCTCCGAGAGTATAAGTGCCTTCCTTTATCATCGAGGCGATAGCCGCGGATACGTCGGGAAGAGATGCGGTGAACGCATCAATCTTTTCAGCGTGACCTTCTCCGCAAACAGAGCATTTTACGTTCTTGGAGCCGTTTTCGGTCGCTGAGGGGTACTTTGTAATTTCCGAAACGTAGGTGTGCGCAGTCTTGGGAATTTCAACGTATTCTCCCTGCTTTTTGCCGCATACGTCGCATCCCACGTATCCGTTGTGTCCTGTCTCCGTGCAGGTAGCCGCCTTCGGAGCGTGGTATGTCATGTTATGCGTTGTGGGTGTGTAGTTGTCCTTGTAGGTATGACCGCAGCTACAGGTGTACGTGGTATAGCCCTGAGCCTCACAGGTAGGCTGAGTAACCTGAGCCGTATAGCTATGCTTGTGACCGTCACCGTCTTTGTCCTTATCCTTACAGGACGATACGGTGAATACGCATGCAACAGCTAACACAAGAACAAGCATAAGTGTGAATAAGCGTTTTGTGTTTTTCATATTTTTTCCTTCCTTTCTTAGAAAAATATTTTCTTGATTTAATTATATCATTCCAAACTTTATATGTGTGATATTATTCGAAAAAAGACTAATATATTCCAAAACATAATATAAGTACCGTAACAGCGATAATAAAAATGTATATTTTCAATGAAAATATAAAAACCGCCTCGGCAAAATCTCTGCCTTAGCGGTTGGTTTTATGCGTATTTTCTGTTGTAAAGCTTTTCTAAAAGCTCCGAAAAGGGAAGAACTAAAAGTCCCATTACGAAATTGCTTACTCCGTGGATAAGGTCGAAGGGTATTCCCGCGATTATCCAGGCTACCGTTTGTTTAAAATCAAAGCCGAACATAAGCGCCTGAGCGGGTGAATAAAGCGCTCCGAAGGCAAAGCCGTGAACTGCGCAAACCGTTGGGTAAACGACCATCTTCAATACCTTTGGCATTTTTTTCGGCAAAAGCAGGGTTATCAAGAAGAGTATCGTCCAGATATAAGTATACGGAAACCACCACATCGAAAAGCCCGAATAGACTCCGTTAAGCAGCACGTATATGTATATCGGTATCAATGCTCTCACTCTGAAGACGAGCGTATAGACCATAGTCAACATTCCGAGCAGGTGAATGTTTGGAAGAATTTCCATAACGATTTTTGAGATGAACATAAGAGAGCCGAGCATTCCGAATATTACGGTATCGCGTACGGCGTTGCTTTGATTTTTGTGTATGCCGCTCTTATTTCGTGTAGACAAGGCGGTAAAGCGCTCCCTCTTGAATTTCGGTAGAATCGACGCCGCTCATAGCGTATTCGTCACCTACGTAAAACGCCCAATAGCTCTGATCTACGTCGTAATCGGCTACGATTCCGTTAACCTTTTTTACGTAAAGCCCGTAAGCGCCATCTTCACCCTCGATGAGGTTATGCTCAAGGAGAGCCGCGCCGACGGTCTCTTTGTCGGTTTTTATGGTGAACGTTACTGATTTATCGTTCTCTTCAACTTTGACGGTAAGCGTGGTTTTGCCATTGCCGAGCGTTGTGTTGGTTTGGTAGATAGCGCCCTCCCAAAGAGCTTCGGTGTCGGTGTTCTTGTCCTTGTTCCAAGGCATTTTGCTCCATACCTCGTCAAAAGAGCAGGCGGTAAGAGCGAATAAGGCGGATAAAACGAGTGCGAGCGCGAGTGTGGATTTTAAGATTCTTTTCATAGTAAGCGTATCCTTTCTTCGTTTTCAAAAGGACAAAAATAAAAGTACCCTTCCGGGTACTGTGATGCCTGATATCCTGCCATATCCTATACCGTGTAAAAACAAAGCCGATTTAACACGGGTGCATACATCTCCCCATTTGCCCAAGAGACCTTTATATGCGCATATCGGTAAGCATTCCGGCTTGACTAAAAAGCTTCGGGGGACGGAGTAAAGGTGTTAATGCGTACCCGTGTGAAGTTTTGAAGAGATACGGTAATGGCTGTTGTGACGGATTCTCACCGCGCTTTCCTTACCAAGAATGCCGAGCTGTAGCGCAGAGAGAAACTGCCCCTGCTCAAGCACCCTTAACGAAATTAAATTTCAGATGATATGCGTTTTATTCTTTTGTAAGACTATTATAGCACTAATGAAACCCTATGTCAATAGAAAATGATAAAATAACGCAAAGTACATAAAAATGCAAATAATAATTTACAAAACCTTTGGATTTATAAAAAATCATAGTGAAAAATGCTTCTTGAATACAAGCTTAGCGGTTGGCTTTTTGCGTTGGAATTGCATTAAATGCAATCTTGTTTTTGACAGGGGAAAATAAAAACTTGACTTTTTGTCTTCAAAGTTATATAATATTCTGCGGAATAGATTCGACAGAAAGGACTAAAAAATGACCGAATATCAGAAGATGACCGAAACTCCTGTTCCAAGACTGATAATAAGGCTCGGAATACCGACTACCATAAGTATGCTGATTGCCAATATATATAATATGGCAGACTCGTATTTCGTAAGTAAGGTTTCTCTGAGCGCAGGCGGAGCAACGAGTATAGTATTCGGAATAATGTCAATACTTCAAGCGTTTGGATTTATGTTCGGGCACGGCGCGGGAAGCTACGTCAGCCGCTTACTCGGAAAAAGAGAAAACGATAAGGCGAGTAAGTATTCTTCATTCGGCTTCTTTGCCGCTCTTGGCTCGGGATTTATAATAATGATTCTCGGCTTGGTTTTGTTAAAGCCGCTGATGAAGCTTCTTGGCAGCACGGAAACGATTTTGCCGTACGCTATGGATTACGGAAGATATATTTTTCTTGCCGCTCCCGCTATGACTGCGAGCTGCGTGCTTAATAACATATTAAGATATGAAGGAAAAGCATCTCTTGCGATGATCGGTCTTACCTCCGGTGGACTTTTGAATATCGCGCTTGATCCGCTATTCATTTTCGCCTTTGATATGGGAATAGGCGGAGCGGGACTTGCGACCGCGGTATCGCAATACGTTTCCTTCTGTATTCTCGGCTCTATCTTCGTGCTTGGAAAGACTAACAGTAAAATTTCGCTTAAATACCTTTCCCGAGAGCTTGTAATACTCAAGGATATTATTCTGACGGGACTTCCAAGTCTTGCAAGACAGGGACTTAACAGTGTTTCGACTATGGTTCTTAACACCTCGGCTAAGCCGTTTGGAGATGCCGCTATTGCTGCTATGGGTTACGTTGGAAGAACCTCGAGCCTCATTTTCAGCGTCGGCCTTGGAATAGGTCAGGGCTTCCAGCCTGTTGCAGCCTTCAACTACGGAGCTAAGAAATATAAGAGGGTTAAGAAGGGCGCTACGTTCACTCTCTTCTTCGGTATGGTGTTTATAGGCGTTATCGCTGCTCTTTGTTTTGCATTCGCTCCGAGCGTTATTTCGATTTTCAGAAAAGAGACTGAGGTCGTCAAGATAGGCGCTGAGGCGCTGAGAATTCAATGCGCGGCACTCCTCTTTTTCCCGATATCCGTCGTTGCTACGATGCTCTTCCAAAGCATTGGAAAAAGTGTTCCCGCTCTTATTCTGTCCTGCTTGCAGAGCGGACTTATATTTATCCCTCTTTGCATCACGCTTTCGGAGATTTTCGGAGTTCGCGGAATAGAGGTTTCTCAGCCGATAGCTTACGTTATCTCGGCGCTTGTATCGCTTCCTATGATGCTTTCGTTCTTCAAAAAGCTTGAGAGCCTTGAAAATGAGAAAAAAGCGTAAAAAGTAGTAGAAATCAAAGATTTACACCGTCACGGTGTAGCAGAAAAATGTATTTTTTCGCTTGAACACGAAAAGGCAGAAGCAGCCCTCAATCACTTCGGCTGTAATCTCGCTTTTGAAAAAAGTCGGCATTCCTCAAAAAAAACAAAAAATACGCAAAAAGTAGTAAAAAACAAAGATTTACACCGTCACAGTGCAGCTGAAAAATATAATTTTTTCACTTGTCGTTAACTCCAAAAAAGAAAAAATACCGCACTTAAAGTCCTCGCTTCGCGCGTGAGCTTGTTAGTGCGGTCTTTTTTATACTATTTGCCCGAGCACTCGGCTTTTGTTTTGCTGAGTGCTTTGCTTTTTTTCTGTAATTCTACTTTTATGTTTCCGGGGTTTAGTTTTTATTTGCCCGAACGCTTTGCCTTTTCGTGCTTTTTCTTCTGCTTTTCCTCGTATAAAACCGGGTAATAATCTTTCTCGTTTTCCTGTGTTGAAAGCGTTCTTTTTGAGCGTCTGTATTCTCCGGGGGTCATATTCGTCACTCTTAAAAACGCTCGGTAGAAGCTTCTTTCATTGGCGTAGCCGCACTCGAGCGCAACGTCTATCATCTTTTTCTTGGTCGTGGAAAGGAGTGTTTTCGCATGGTCGGCTCTGAATGAGTTTATAAGCTGATTTAAGTTCATTTCGTCAACCTCTGAAAGACAGAGAGAAACGTATTTTGGACTGTAATTCAGCGCCGCTCCGATGGAATGGAGTGAAATATCCTCGGTATAATGCTCACTTACGTAGGAGAGTATAGAGGAAAGAGCCTGGTGATATTTTCGCTTTTCTGTCCTCGGCACCTTGTTGAGATATTCCGAATATACCGCGAAAATGAGCGACTTGTACGTTCTGATTATCTCCTCGGTGAGCTCGAAGAAAAGCTCGTTAGTCTCTATCATATATTCATTAGCGAAGGACTTTAGTCCTTCGGATGCGTGAACTATGCAGCTCTCGCCGTTTCCGAAAAGCTCGTCTCGGCTGATAAAGCTCGATATGAAATCGGGAGAAAAAACGCATACCCATCTCGTTACGGTTTCGGGAGTGAAAAAGCTATGGATTCTAAAGGGCGGAATGATGGCAAAATCTCCGGGGAGCATAAGCTCGCGTTTTCCGTCTATGGTTACCTCGAGCGAGCCCTCGCTGACGTAAACAATTTCGGGGAACTGATGTATGTGAGCGGGGTAGTTATACTGCCCCGATTGGAATCCGCATCTCATTGCGGTTTTAGAGCCGAAGTTTTTAAAATGAACCTGCATGATTATTCTCCTCAAAACCAAATATATGGATATTTGTCATAAATTATAGCACTATTGTCATACATTGTCAATGCTTTTATGATAAAATATAATTGCATAGTGTTCAAAATATACAAATATATTCACCTATGCGTAATTTTGTTGATTACAATTAACTGTTGGAAAGGAGCAGTATATGAAATCAAAGAAAACAAAAATTATCGTCGCTTTACTTTGCGCGATACTTGCTACGGTGGGCGTATTTGCCGTGGTAAGCTCGGCAAGCGATGAAATTGTAACGGAGGGCGAAATGATAGAAATCAAAAACGATTTTGCCTCTTATCTCGTACAGGATACGAGAAGAATAGCTAACGACGGCTTCGTCGGAGCATTACAGTACACCGTGTACTATAAAGGTAATGCCTCGTCGATCGTTCCCGAGCTTAACGGAACGCCGATAATGGTATACGCTATCAATACGAACACCGAAAGAGTCGGTACGGATAGCAATAAATCCATTATCCAGTCGATGCTTGACAGAGGATACGCTGTAGTCGTTCTCGACTACCTTAACAATCCTGCCGCGACAGGCCATAAGCTTGACGATTCGGCGCAGACCTTTGTTAATAACCTCAAGTTGAAGAAGTACTTTAACTTTGACGGCAATAACAAGCAGTACTACAAAGAGGTATTCGTTGTTCCCTCGGGATATGACGTGCTTCTCAACCAGGTGTTCTGGGAGGTAGATAAGCACTCTCTCAGCGGAACGCTTGAATATATAGTTGAGAACTGGAATACCGACTTCAAGGGTACTAAGGCGGAAAGACTCGTTAAATGGGCGACCGGAAGCACGACGGATACAAGAAAGACGGTATCCACAGCGACGGACGGAACCTCTCCCGTATGGTACGACGCATCGGGTAAGGTTGACGCTAACGGTCTTTATACCAAGGTTAAGTATACGGTTGCTAAAACCATAACCGATTGCGTTAAGCCCGACGGCTCGCCTCTCGATATGGATATGAAGCTCCACCTCGTATATCCCACCAATCCCGAGAAGGAGGTTCCTCTCCTTTCGGTTTCGTGCTGCTGGGGATATCCCACTAACACGATCTCTTGCTACACGGACCTTTGCTCGCATCACACGGGCGCGCTCTTCCGCGGCTATGCGGGAGCGGTTTACGACTACTTCTGGCAGCCCATGGCAAGAGACAGCGCATTCGGTTACTATGACGGAAACCTTAATACCACGGGCGCAGTTACAGGTCACCATATGAACTACAGCTTGCATATTTACAATGACAAGCTTATCAATACCGCAGCTATAAGATATCTTCGTTATCTTGCTCTTTCCGATAGCGAAACCTATAAGTTTGACCTTGACGCATTCTGCACTATCGGTCTTTCAAAGGGCGCTTGGTTCTCCTTCCTCGGAGAAGAGGTTCTTCAAGAAGGACTTGTAAACGCTGAGGATTATACCGGCGTTGAGGCTATGGAGAGCGCCATTGACGAGGTTCTCGCAAGCTTTGCTTGTAAGGTTATGTATGACGGTCATTCGGGCGAAACGAGATACCAGGCAGGAGAGAATACCGTTATTTCGGGCGGTACTTACGTTGGAGATCTTGCTCTTCTTCCCGGTGAAAAGCAGCCCTGGCTCACCTATAACGGAAAAGAAATAATCTCGGGCGTTCAGCTCACCTATGCTGCTAACGGCTCTCAAGAGGAGGACGTATCGGGCGGTCACGTACCGATTTTTGCGGCGGCTCATATGAACGACGAATACAATGCGGCGTACGGCTCGGCTAACACTCTCGCTAACCTTGCGAGGTCGCTTGACATTCCGTTCGTGTTCTTTGAGGTAGATCAGCTCCACGAGTATGCATACTATCCCGATATGTTCTACGGAGTGCCTACATACGACGCATTCTTCAGTTTTGCAAACTATTATTTGAAAAATGAGGCAATTAAGGTATTCTATACCGATCCTTATAAGAACGACGGTGACATAAGTCTTACAGATAAAATTACCGTTCAGTTCTCCGGCGCAACCACGCTTAGTGAGGTTGAAAAGATAACTATCACGTCCGGAGAAGAGGCTCTTAGGGGCACTTGGGAGAGCATTTACGGCGGCACTCAGTGGACCTTCAGCCCCGAAAACATGAAGAGCGGTACTACCTATACGATTACTGTTCCCGCAACTCTCAAGGGCGATAACGGTGTTGAAATGGGCGAAGCGTATACCTCGCAGTTTACGACACGCTACGGCACCGATATGCCTCTCACAGCGGAAAACACTACCTATTATTCATTCACTGTTCCTGCCTCTATGCCCCAAGGCTTCGATACCTTTAACTTCCGCTTTGCGGTATCCAACAATGCGGCTAACGTTGCGAATCTCTATGCGGTTGATACCGTTGGCGCGGCAGAGGGTACTCTTGTAGGAAGCGTAAATCTTAAAGGCGCAGGCACTTACGAGATAGACGTAACCAAGTATCTTTTGGCAAATGCGGGAAATAACGTAACCCTTATGCTTAAGGGCGCTAAGACAGCGGGCACTACGACTCTTTCCGACCGTGACTTCTCGGATAAGACCAACGTAGGTACTTACGGACTCGCTCCTCACGCCATGGTTATGCTCGACGCAAACGGCAACGAGGTAACCTCGGGCGGCGACAGCGCAATCAAGGTTTACGTTAAGGATAACGAAGGTCAGTACGGCGGAGGTATTGCGTTCTACGAGAACGTAACGACGGTTCTTTCGATGCAGAATCTTCTCGGCACGACCAAGATATCCAAGGCAGATTACGGCAGACAGATAGAGCTTACTCTTAAGATATTCGATACAACGAGCCGTACTCTTCAGCTTAAGCTTAACAGTATGACAAGCTCGTCAAAGGGAATTATGGATTACGGTCTTCCTCTCCATAATATAACCACAAAAGCGGGCGAATGGATGACGATTACCATTCCTTACGTTGTTTACGACACCGATTACGGAACGGGCTCGAACGCTACGAAAACTCTTTACGCTCTCGTTTCACCCACGGGTGACACGCATATGCCTATTTACTTCTCTAACCTTACGGTTAAGGAAACGGTGACCGACCTCGACGTTACGGGCGCGTATCTCAGCGCGGTAGATAACGGCAGAGCGGACTACAAGACACCCGAGGCAGATACTCCCTTCGCGCTCTATAACGGCGAAAGCCTCGTCGGCGCATACACCACCTGGAAGGCGGCTCTCGGCGCATACGTTAAGGGCTACACCTTGAAGCTTACCTCCGACTACGTTCTTACGAACGCGGACGTATGGGGTGACTTCGGAGCGAAGGCTGATTCGTTCGTTATAGACCTTAACGGATATACTATCTATTCAGAAAATACCTCGAATTCGCTTATCTGGCTTAAGACTACGGCTAAGTCGATAGCAAAGACGACCGTCACTCTTAAGAACGGCGGAATCGTTCTCAATAATACTCCCATCGTATCCTATGAAAGCTCCTCTGTTCAGGGCTTCGGCAAGGAATACGACGTAAAGCTTGAAAACCTCGATATCACTCTTGGAAATAAGGCTATGCTTACCGAGCTTATCTCGGCATCCTCTATACCCGCGGCGTCGGGCGCTGACGTTAATATTACGCTTAACGAATGCGATATCGATCTCGGTGACGAGGATAACAGATCCACCGTTATGCTTACCTTATTCCCCGAGGGCAAGAACACTCTTACTCTTGCGTATACGGTAAAGGGCGGAAGCCTTACGATGTCTCACCCGAGATGGATAACCGTTCAGGCTAAGGCTACGTACGTTGATTACGTAGCAACCGAAAACGGCAATATGAAGCTTTATATTCCCTCGGCATATGCTCCGAGCACTAAGGTTTCTTACATAATTGAAGAGGGATACGCTCAGTTTGCGGCGAACACCTCAAAGGATAACGTTACCGAATACGTTCTTAAGACTGCGGGCGAGGGCTCGACGAGATACGGTATCATTCCCGACGCTTATCTCAACGCTGAAACATATCCCTTCGTTCTCTTTAAGGACGGCGCGTTCGTTGGCGCATACTCTACCTGGAACAGCGTTCTCGGTACCGCTCAGAATACCGCGGGCGGCGCAGCTAACGTTGAGACAGAGGTACAGATAGTATTAAGACGCGACTACAAGAACGTAGGCGACGCAGGTCCTCAGATCAATAAGGCGACCAATATCCTTATCGATCTTGGCGGCAACTCTCTTATTACCGAGGACGTAGGACTCGACTTCTCGGCAAACTATTCCGCCGCTCCTTACGCGACTAACTTCGTTGTAAGAAACGGTAAGATACTTTCGGGAAGAATAGCGTTCCTTGACGGTCAGCTCTTCAATGCCGCTACGGGCGTTAAGGTTTATAACGTTCGCTTCGAGGGCGTTACCTTCGGCTTTGACTCGGCTCTCGGAGACTTCTGGAGCGATATGATCTTCACTCCTTGGACAAACGTTGCAAGCTCCGTAGGAACTGATATTAACGTTACCTACGAGAACTGCATCTTTGATCTCAGAAATTATCCCCTTACAAAGAACTATACTGTATTTAACGCAAGCGACGGAAACCGCGTTCTTAACGTAAACACCACTATTGTGGGCGGTGAGATTCTTATGGATAGCGCCGAGTACGTTACCTTCGCAAAAACAGACGCTAACGACACTATGGCGGTAGCTCCCGACGCTGACGGAAATTACGTAACTCTTAAGGTTAAATCGGGCGTAGCTCCTCTTTCCGCAGGCTTCGTTGACGAGACGGGAAGAAACCGCGCGTTCAACCTTGAATCCGACGACGGTGTAACCGCAGTATACACTCTTAAGGATAACCCCTTGGCTACCGATTACGGTGTGATAGGCAACGCTTACGCAGACGCATCCGTTTATCCCTTCGCGGTATTTAAGGACGGTACGTTCGTCGGAGGATACTCGACGTGGAATTCGGTGCTTGTTGCGGCGCAGAATTCGGTTAACGGCGCTTCAAATATCAACTCTGTAGCTACTATTCTCTTAAGAAGAGATTTCACAAGCGTAAACAGAGACGGCGGTCCTACGATAAACACCGCTACAAACATAGTTCTCGACCTTAACGGATACGATCTGGCTTGCGACTGGGTAGGCTTCGACCTTTCGGGTAACTACAATGCCGCTCCGTATGCAACGAGCGTTACCGTAAAGAACGGTACGGTTCTCAATACCTGCGGAATGGGCTTCGTTGATATTCAGCATCAGTCGGGAGCTCAGGCGAAGGAATTTAAGGTTACGTTTGATAACGTTACGTTTGGATTTGCGCCCGGAGCTACTACCTCGTGGGGCAAATGTATGCTCTTCGAAATGTGGGGTACGAATGCGGGAGCAGGCTCACATACTACCGCGGTCTACAACGACTGTACCTTCAATCTGTGCGATAACGTTCCTTCTGCTATAAGCGAGACGACAAAAATGAATATATTCCCCGTTTCAGACGGAAATAAGAACGCAAACGTTAATATCTCTATCAACGGCGGAACGATTTTAGTAAATAATATCAATCTCTACAACATCTTTACCGGCGACGAAAACGACAGCATTATATGGAATAAGGGCGCGGACGGCAGATACACCAGAATGGTTACTCCCACTACCGCTGCTTACGCCAACGTTCATTATACCGGCACCTTCAATACTCCCGAGGGTACTATGTACTTTATCGAGATGGAGGATAACGGTACGAATTCGACCTACGAGCTTGATAAGATAAGCTTTGAGTACGGAGAGATAAGCCTTAAGGAAAACAAGCTTCTTTCGGCAGTGGACTTCCCGTTCGTAGCATTCCTTGACGGCGTTTACAAGGCAGGCTACGGCAGATGGAGACACGCTATTGATGGAGCAAAGGGCTTTGTTTCCGCCGCAGGCACGGAAAACAAGACCGTAGTAATCGTTCAAAGACGTAATTACGACGCTATATCGGCTCACGACAGCGGCTCTAACTTCAATAATGCTCGCGGAAAGATAGTGCTTGACCTTAACGGATACACTATCACTAATATCGATAACTACTTCATAGATATCTACGTAAGCTACAGTAATACCGCAATTCTCGGCTTCAAGTCGTCTATTGAAATCAAGAACGGTACGCTTATTAACGCTCGTTCGGGCGCTCCGATGATCGCAATAGGACATACCGGAACAAACGCGAATTACGATACGAAGAAATTCGGCTTCACGTTTACTAACGTTACATTTAAGTTTGCGAGCGGTGTTAACGCATTTATCACAGAATGGAACGGCAGCCCTCACGTCGGCGACGGAACTGACGTTGATTACTTCTTCGACGGCTGTACCTTTGACTTTACCGACGCCGCAAGCGGAACGACCTTCTGCAACGCTGCGAATAACGTAAGCTCCTCGTCCGTGATAGTTCGCGGAGGAAATATTATAGCAGACAGCTTTGCGGGATTCACTCTCTACAAGGTGAATAATGACGACGTAAGCTACATTATGGCTGACAATACCGGTAAATATATGACCCTTACTCAGCTTGCTCACGTTGCTGCTCCCAACGTTTCCTTCAAAAATGCTGCGGGCAAGATTCTCAGCTTTGGCAAGGATTCCGTAAACGGACTTTACGCAATCTACGTTATAGGTGAGCCTACGCCCACCAAGTACGGTGATATTCCTTATCAGTACTATTCGAAGGACGATTATCCCTTCGCGGTATTTGATGAAAAGGGTAACTTCCTCGGCGCTTTCGGCTCGCTTCTTGACACGGTTGAGCCTTGTAACAACGAGGGCGCTATTCACGCCGCAAAGGTTTATATGTCAGCAAATACGTGGGACGGAAGCTCTTACGGAGCAAATCCCAAGGCGGCATTTATCGTAATGAGACGTGACTACAAGTTCACGAGCATTGAAAATTATCACAATCTCGCTCAGGTTCAGGGAATCATTACCATAGACCTTAACGGTTATACGCTTACCGCGGCTGATAACAGAGTTATGTTCGACTCCTCAATCAAGCCTTGGATAAACGCGGGCGACTCTTCTGTATTCCCCTCGGAATTCTACTTCAAGAACGGTACTGTTGAGCTCGTTAACCGTCCTATGATACACTTTGTTCCTTGGATGGCAGAGGGCGTTGACGTTTCGGGCAAGGCGTTCGTTTATCAGTTTGATAACGTAACCTTTAACGTTATCGGAACTACCACTAACGTTATCGCAACGTACGCTACGCATAGCGGAACTCCCGAGGCTCTCGCAAATCCCGAGTTAAGATTCAATAACTGCACCTTCAATCTCGAGAGAGCATTGGACGGTACGACGCTCTTCGGCCTCGGTAACGGTCTGACCAACACTAAGATAACCGTTGAGGGCGGAAAAATAATCGCAGGCGCAAACGGCTTCAACGTTTACTCAAAGAGCGACGCGACAACAACGACAGTTACGTTCACTAAGGCAGACGGTGAGAATTATCTTACAATCACTCTTCCTAAGGGCGTTTCCGCTCCCGCGGGCGAATACGATATCGCAGGCGGCAAGGCGGTGTTCGTTAAGGTTTCCGAAAATGAAAGCACGGTGACATACAGACTCAGAAACGCAAAAACCGTGGATATCGACTTCACTCCTAAGATGAGCATCACTCTTGGAAACGAGCTTTCCATAAATGTATATATCCCTGTTGAAAGTGTACAAAAGTTTACATTTAACGGCATAACCTATGAAAATCTCGAGGCTATCGCAGATAAGAAGGTAACTGTTGACGGTAAGGATTATTACCGTATGACAGTGGCTCTCGGCTCTGCTGAGGCTGCGAAGGATATTAAGCTTGCGGCGACTGTTACGGCAGGTGAGAATACCGCGGTGGCAACCTTCACCTTCTCGATTCCCAAGTATGCCACAAAGGTACTCACAAACGGAACCGACGTTGAAAAGACTCTCGCAAAGGACGTTTTAGCATACGTTAAGGCGGCTTACAACTACTTTACCGAGTTCAATACCGCAGAAGAGATTGCAAGAGTAAACGCTCTTATTGACTCCATCATCGGTGACTACAAGGCTGAACCCGTGTCAAGCGGTGAAACCAACACGGTAACCCCCGTGACGAGCGTAACTCTTAACCTTGACTCGAAGCCTTCTATCCGCTTCTACGTAACCGATACGACCGTTGAGTTCTTTGCTAACGGCAGAAAGCTTGACACGGTAACGGGTACGGATGAAACCTACGGCGCGTACGTTGAGCTTGACGTATACGCATACGCACTCTCGGAAACCATCACCTACGGTAATGGCGGAAGCTATCATATCTCAGACTTCCTTGAAGGAGCGAAGGGTACCAATTACGAAAATCTCGTATCTTGCTTCATCAAGTATACCGAGAGCGCAGCCGATTACAGAGCGTCTGTAATCGGAATAAATAATTAATAATGAAGTCGCTTCGCTGATGAATAATTGGAGGTTAGAATAGAAAATGAAAGAATATATTACCCCCGAAATAGAAGTTATGGAAGTTAAGGCTTCGGATATTATTGTTACTTCTCCGGGTACCGAGACTCCTTGGTATGAGGAAAGCGACGGTATCTGGGAAATGGGCACGAGCATAAATTGATGAATTTATGCGTTTTAATCCACCTGCGGTGGAATAAATCTCAGGAAGAGATGAAATCCGACTTTGTCGGATGAAATCCTACGAGGTCAAAGCGACCTCGTAGGGTAAAAAAAGGCTGCGCCATTCAGGCGTAACCGAATAAAAACGGTAGGGGCTTTACTGTGCCTCTACCGTTTTTTTTGATTATTTAAGGAAAAAAAGTGAAAATCTGCGGTTTTATTCGTTTTTAGCGAACCTTTAATCCTTTTATTTTCTCTTTGTGATAAAATTATTTTACAGTGATATTTAGCTTTTGAGTTCTGTATTGCTTCGGCGTAAGACCGGTGATTTTTTTAAAAACCCGCTCAAAGCTTCTATCACATTTAAAGCCGCATTCCGCGCCAACCATGAAAACGCTCATCGTGTCGTTTTTTAATAGATTCTTGGCATAATTAATGCGCAGGTTGTCTCGAAATTCCAAAAAAGTCATACCGAGATGCTTGGACATACAGTGAGATATGTAGCTGCTGCTATAGCCTATTGCCGTTGAGCAGTCGCTTATTAAGACGTCGCGGCAAAAATTGGTCCTGAGATAAATTATCGTACGTATAACGGTGTCGTAGGCGATGGCTTTGTTTTTCAGAGCTTCGTTTAGCTGGATAGGCGTTTGCTTTTTTGCGAGATATTCCGAAAAAACAGGGTACAGTAGCGCCTTTAAATTAAGAGCTTGAGTGGAATCAAGATCCGTAAGCACTTCTCCCGTATCGATCATTCTCGATTCGATAAACGTTTTTAACTCTTCCGATGGCGTAAATACCGTATTTTCATATCCAAGATAGGCATTGCCGCTATGGATAATATCGGTTATAAGCGTGTCTGAAAACAAAAGCATCCATATGTTTGCGCGTTTGTTTTCTTCCGTATAAATTCCATGAGGCTGATAGGGATATATTACGGCGATATCTCCCGCTTTTGCTATTTCAAGCTTTCCTTTTTGACGTATCTCTATTTCTCCGTCCAATACGTAAATGATTTCGGCAAATTGGTGTATATGCACGGCGACTCTGTATTTTTTGTTTTTAAAGGTAGCCTTCATTTGATTATCTGTGCTGAAATTATCCTTTTGTATTACGGGCATATATTTAGCCTCCTATTGAGCAGTATCTGTCTATTATTGTAAAGCATTTGTCGGAAAAAGTCAAGACTTTTGTGATACAATAAAAACAGAAGGGAAGCTAAGTACTAAAAAACACATTAATCTACCCCTCTCAAAAAAACCAAAATGAAAAGGAGAAAATTATGGAAAACGTAAAAACATTAAGTGTAAAGAAGCTTTTAATAATAGCTCTTTGCTCAGTGCTGTCCATTATTTCGCTTCTTCCTGTGTTCTCGTTCAGATCGAGAGCCGAGGATGCGACGGATGGCAGATCATTTAGCGCGGCAGACGTATCAAATCCGCTTCTGGTGCTGAATCCGTATACCGAGATGCCGAGAGCGTTTGCGGCTACGGTGCGCTTTGACGGAGGAGTTGATACAGCTTCACCGATAATAAGCAATCTCAAGAGTGACACTACACGTCACAGATCCTTCGAGATAACTTCCGAGGGTAAGCCCGCAATCTCTAACTACTATAAGTTTGACGGAATGCAGCGTTATGAATACATAGAAAAAACCAGCTATGTTGAGTTCAATTACAGCGTAATCGGCAAGGGCGAGGTTCATCTTGTTGCTGTGGATGAGATTGTTGACGGTAAGAGCGTATATAAGCTTTATGCCAACGGCGAGCTTGTTGACACGGTTACGAAATATCCGTATGTTTATAATCAGGATATGTACGTTCTTCAGAGGACAAGACCCTACTCGATAGGCTGCGATGCTAAAAATTATTTCAGCGGCGTTATTAAAGACGTAGCCGTATATTCCGATGCCTTGACTGCTGATGAGGCTGCTTCGGTGTATGCAAACGGAGTAGACGTTAAGCACAGTGATATTATGGCGTATTACGACCTCACGTCAAGCGATAATACCGACCGCTTTATTAAGGATCAGACGGGAAACGGTCACGACGCCTCCGATTTATTCGAGAACAGCAAGTATTCCGCGAATGATTACGCATATTCTATAGCTGTTATC
The DNA here is from genome assembly GCA_015063445.1 of Oscillospiraceae bacterium. The sequence goes on along the minus strand of SVUD01000010.1, from coordinate 1,130 downwards.
GGAGATACACAGAAGCTTACCATTAAGGACGTTAACGACGGAACCGATTATACCTCTTACATTTATGAGTGGATAGCTCAGAACAAGGACGAAAAGAACATTCAGTTCGTTATGGGTCTTGGTGACGTTACCGACGAGAACCTCAGCACGGAATGGCAGCTTGTCGCAGACCTTCATAACAAGCTTGAAGCTATCAATCTTCCTTATTCCGTTATCCAGGGTAACCATGATACCGTTAAGCAGCTTGATAAGTTCTTCAAGGACAAGGAAAACTTCACAAACGCTGTCAAAAACGGTACTATAGGATATTTCAGCGAGGACAGTCTTGCTAACTACTATATGACGTTTACGGCTAAGGATAAAAACGGTAATGAGACCGGCAACAAATACCTTGTCTTAAATCTTGAATGCAAGGTTCCCGATACGGTAATTCCTTGGGCAAATCAGGTCATAGAGCAGCATTCCGACTACCAGGTTATTATAAACACGCACGAGTACGCACAGTTCCCGGATGCTTACTTCATGCACAGATATCCGACTGTAGACGAGGGCGTGGCTAACGACCCGTATCAGATATGGATGAAGCTTGCTTCTCAGCACGAGAACGTTATAATAGTATTGTCGGGACACTTGTCAATTCCAACTATCTCTATGAAGAATCCCGTGGTAGGCGTTAACGGAAATACGGTTTACGAATTTCTTATAGACCCTCAGCAGTTTGACAGAGAACAAGGTTATGAAACGGGAATGGTAGCAATGTTCTACTTCTCGGCTGACGGAAAGACGGTAAAAACGGAGTACGTATCAACCTATAAATCTCTTAAGGCAGCAGAGCTTGACGAAACGGCTCCCGACGTGATTTCCAACCCCTATATGAGCAACCATACGCTTGACATCGGCAAGAAGGTTACTCTTTCAGACGTGGAATGCGAATACGGAACAATTCCCGCTGCTTATGCGAATGCGAATACGTATCCCTTTGTTGTCTTCAAGCCTGATAAGAGCTTCGTCGGCGGATATTTCGATTTGGGCGACGTAATGAAGGCTATGGTTGAAATTGACGCGTCGGCAGATTATAACGTGCTTATGAGAAGAGATGCGGAGCAGTATTACTCATCCGACGTAAGCGA